>JBITAG010000068.1:0-12181 GCA_044439985.1 Phycisphaerales bacterium JB059
CGTCAAGGAGTCCAAGATATGGGGGCAACGTGGGGGTGAGGCTGATTGCCCCGCTTGACGGTGCGAGCTGGACTCCTCCATCATGGCTTTAGCCCATCTAAGGAAGGAGGTGACACTCATGGACGATCTCATCCCCGCCGAAGGGCGGGCTGAAGGGACTGACCACGCTCGGGAAGTTGTCCACTTCTCCGGTGAACCGCTCGGGCGAACCCAGGACGGTCAGGGGATCGCTGGCCCCCGGTGTCGGGTTTGACCCGGCGTCATACCCGAGCAGGGTGGACGCGAAGGGGTTCGCGATCGTCTCGTTGGCCAGAAGGACGCCATTCATCGATAACACACCGACGGCGCACGCACAGACCGCGCCTCGTCGAATCTCCATGCAAAGCTCTCTCTCTGTCTCTCAACGCAAAGTGGCGGAGCGCTCTCCAGACGTTCCACCAGCCCTCATCCCGTATCGCGCGGGACGGCTTCCACCGGAAAGGACCGGGAGCACTCGCTTGGGCTGGTTCCGAGGGGATGCCGCGCGGGAAGCGCACACGGCAGTCCGTCGGGCCCGGTTCGCGAGGGCGCCCACGACAACGTTAAAGGCAGGTCTTCCGGCTTCGGGCTCGGCGAGGGCCAGCCTTCCCGACGGTCTCGTGCGAAATGCACGCCCGTCAGTGGCTCACAAGGAAGGGGAAAGCCCCGGTCCCTTGTGACCCGAAATCCCTTGTTTCCAAGGGGCTTCGGGGGCTCGCGTCGTCACCCGTTACGGCGGCGCGTCCGCGGCGGATTTTCACCGCCTTCCCTATTCTCCCGCCCCGGTCCGGACCGAGCGACTCGGCCTTCCCGGTTGGGGAACCTTCAACGCTTCAACGTTATCACACCCGCGAGCATCCTTCAACACAAATCCCCGCGCCCGCCGGATCCGCCCGGTAGACGGGCGGAATTCGTGTGTGGACAAACGCTTACGGGTGCAGCGGCGCGCACGCGACGAGACGCGCCGGGCCTGTCGTGTCCCGGACCGCGAAGCGGGCGCCCGGACGCATCACCGCGCCCCCGTACGCCCCGTCCTTGCGCAGGGCGTACACCACCACGTTGAAGTTCGGGCGCCCGTGGGCATCGCGCAGGTCCTTGCGCTTGGTGCGCGCGTCGATGTGCCGGAGCACCGCCAGGCACGCCTCGGTCGGCGTCATGCCCTGTTCCATGAATCGCACCGCGAGGAAGGCGCCGCACGACTGGATCACCGCCTCCCCGCGTCCCGTCGCGCCCGCGGAGCCGACCTCGTTGTCCACGTACATCCCCGCCCCGATGATCGGGCTGTCCCCCACGCGACCCGGGATCTTGTAGCTCAGCCCACTGGTCGTCGTGGTCGCGCCCAGGTCACCGTCCCCGTCGACCGCCCCGCAGTGGATCGTGCCGTACGTGAAGGGGATCGCCTCGGCCTGCCCGATCCGCTCCCCCTTGAGCCGGATCGCCTGGTCGGCGTCGAGCCAGTCGTCGTGGGGGCTGGCGTTCCGTTTCCAGCGCAGCCACGCCTCGCGGGCCTTCTCGGTCAGCAGGTTCTCCTCGGGAAACCCGTGCCGGACCGCGAACCGCTTGGCGCCCTCCCCGACGAGCAGGACGTGGTCCGTGTCGGTGAGGACCTTGAGCGCCACCGCCGCCGGGTGCTTGATGTTCTCAAGGCACGCGACGGCCCCCGCCTTGTGGCTCGGCCCGTGCATCACCGAGGCGTCGAGCTGCACGACCCCGTCCTCGTTGGGAAGCCCCCCGTACCCCACCGTCATGTCGTTCTCGTCGGCCTCGATCAGGCCCACGCCATCGACCACCGCCGCGGCCGGGTCCGCTCCGTCCCGCAGGCGTTCCCACGCCCGGTCGCAGGCCGCCAGCCCGTTCCCGGACGCGATGACGCAGGGGCCCCGGTGCTCGTCCCCCGGGTGGTCTTCCCGGGCGGTGGAAGGGCGTGCGTGGGCGAGGGACCCGGTGAGGGCGGCGCCGGCGCCGAGCGCTCCGACCCCGAGAAAGCGGCGACGGTCGATCGTGTTCATCCCCACAGTCTGACAGATGATCGCCCCCGCGTCACGCCCGGGTCGTGGTACGGTGTGCCGATGGACGTCACCAAAGAGTTCCGCGTCGAGCCGGGGAAGAAGGTCGATCTCAAGGACTGGGACCCGGGCGAGACGCTGGACATGGACCGGGACGAGGCCGAGGAGCGTCTGGAGGAGAACGCCCGGGTCATCGGCAAGCTGCAACACCGCCTCTACGCCGAGCACAAGCGTTCGCTGCTGGTCGTCCTGCAGGCGATGGACGCCGCGGGGAAGGACTCGACCGTCCGCCACGTGCTGCGCGAGGTCAACCCGCAGGGGGTGCTGGTGACGTCGTTCAAGAAGCCGACCTCACACGAGCTGGCCCGCGACTTTCTGTGGCGCATCCACCGGCGCACGCCGCGCAGGGGACACATCCGCGTCTTCAACCGCTCGCACTACGAGGATGTGCTCGTCGTCCGGGTGGAGAACCTCGTCCCCGAGAGCGTCTGGAAGAAGCGTTACGAGGCGATCAACGACTTCGAGCGCATGATCCACGAATCCGGCACGGAGATCATCAAGATCTACCTCAACATCTCCAAGGACCGGCAGCGCGAGAAGCTCATGCGTCGGCTCACCGATCCCGACCGGGCGTGGAAGTTCGAGGCCGCCGACTTCGAGACCCGCAAGAAGTGGGACGACTACATGGAGGCCTACGAAGACGCCATTACCCGGTGCAACACCGAGCACGCCCCCTGGTTCATCGTCCCGACCGACAAGAAGTGGTTCCGCCTCTACGTCATCAGCCAGATCATCCGCGACACCCTCGAGCGGATGGACCCCAAGCTCCCCCCGCTCAAGATCGAGCCCGCGGCGGCGATGCGATTGCTCGACGGGATCGACTGATCGGCCCCGGGGCGGGTTCTACCCTTGCCCCCATGCCCGACGTTCCGACCCTCGAATCCGCCCTCCCCATCCTCCGAGACCGCTTCGGGCTCGAGTCGCTCCGTCCCCTGCAGGGTGAGGTCATCGCCCGCACCCTCGCGGGGGGCGATTCGCTCGTCGTCATGCCCACCGGCTCGGGCAAGAGCCTCTGTTTCCAGCTCCCCGCCCTGGCCCTGCCCGGGCGTGACGCCGCCGGACCGGGGGTGGCCCTTGTCTTCAGCCCGCTCATCGCCCTGATGGAGGACCAGGTCGGCGCCCTGAAACGCAAGGGGATCCGCGCCGAGTACATCAACTCCACCCTCGGGCGGAAGGAGCGCGAGAAGCGGTACGCGGGGCTCGCCAGGGGGAACTACGAGCTGATCTACGCCACGCCCGAGCGGATGCACAAGCCCGAGTTCATCGAGGCTCTGCGCACGGTCCCGGGGGGCGTGAAGCTGCTGGCGGTGGACGAGGCGCACTGCGTCTCCAAATGGGGCCACGACCTCCGCCCGGCGTACCAGCAGGTGGGGGAGTTCCGCGAGCAGCTCGGCGCCCCGCCCACGATCGCGCTGACCGCCACCGCCACCCGCGCCGTGCGCGACGACATCCGCGACACCCTCGGCCTCAGCGCCGAGGCGATGCCCCTCTTCGCCACCCCCGTCGATCGGCCCAACCTGAGTCTCCGCGTCGAGCCCGTCTGGACGGACGCGGAGAAGGTGGAGGCCGTGAGCGCCCTGGCGAAGCAACACCGGGGCACGGGGATCGTCTACTTCTCACTCATCAAGGACCTCGAGCGTCTCGAGGGGGATTTCATCCGCGCGCTGCCCGATCGCGAGGTGCGGGTCTACCACGGGCGGCTCGACCCGCGCGAGAAGAAGCGGCTCTCCCGTCGCTTCGTCGAGGCGACGCCGGACGATGGCCTCATCCTCCTCGCCCCCAACGCCTTCGGCATGGGCGTGGACAAGCCCGACATCCGCTTCATCGTCCACGCCCAGGTCCCCGGCTCCGTCGAGGCCTACCACCAGGAGGTGGGACGGGCCGGGCGCGACGGGCTCCCCAGCGACTGCGTCCTGCTCTATGCCCAGGACGATCTGGCGATCCAGCACCAGTTCGTCGAGTGGCAGAACCCCAGCGCCGACTTCCTTGTCGAGGTCTACACCGCCTTTGAACGCGCCGCCGCCGCAGGGGGCGACAACTTCGACAGCGAGGACCTGCGCGAGCAGATCATCGGGCGCGGACACCGGCACGGGCGCGGCGGGGGCACGATCGAGTACGCCCTCATCACCCTCGCCAAGCTCGGGCTCATCGAGCCCACCTCGATCCCCGGACGCTACCAGCCCGCCGATCCGACCGACGACCGCGTCAGCGGGCAGAGCGCGGACGACCTCATCGACCCCGAAGAGATCGACGCGAAACGGCAGCGCGACCTGCAACGTCTGCTCGACGTCGTCCGGCTCACGCAGGCCGAGGACGTGCGCGAGTTCGTGCGTGAATACTTCGACCTGAGCGCCTGACTCAGGCGGTGGCGAAGGCCCGCAGCATCCACATGTTCTTTTCCATCGTGTCGCGGATCTCGTCGAGCAGGTTCTCGGTGCCCCGATCCCCCGCGCTGCTCGCGACCTCGATCGCCTGCCCCATGCGCTCATGCATCAGGCGCAGGTCGTCGAGCGTGGACTTCACCCGGTCCACCCCGCTCAGGTCCTGCGTGCGTTCCTGGATCTCCGACTGCTCGAGGGCCTCGCGCAGCGTGCCGACCGGGCGATGCCCGACGGTGAGCACGCGCTCGGCCAGCTCGTCCACGATCTCCGCCCAGCGCGTGTACAGCTCCTCGTACTTCTCGTGGAGCGTGAAGAACTGATGGCCGGTGATGTTCCAGTGATCGTTGTGGAGCTTGTACCAGAAGACCGTCGCGTCGCTCAGCAAGCGATTGAGTGAGTCCGCGGTGGCCTTCGACGTCTCGATTGTGCTGGTTTGTGCGCTCATGTTAGAATCATTCTAGAACACGGGCGGTCCCCCGTCCACCCTCGCCTAGCATCGCCCCGCCGCCCGATGACCGGGCCGCTGGAGCCTGTCATGAGCGAGCCCGTCAACGAGCTGATCGTCGAGGACCTGACCGAGGGCCAGGGCGCCGAGTGCCCCCCGGGCGCCACCGTCAACGTGCATTACAAGGGCACGCTGATGGACGGCACCGTCTTCGACTCCTCCTACGACCGGGGCCAGCCGATCGACTTCCCCCTCGCCAACCTCATCCCCGGATGGCAGAAGGGCATCCCCGGCATGAAGGTCGGTGGGAAGCGCAAGCTCACGATTCCCTACGCCCTCGCCTACGGGGAGCGCGGCAGCCCCCCCGTGATCCCGCCGCGCGCCGACCTCGTCTTCGAGATCGAGCTGCTCGGCGTCCGCTAGAGCGCGCCCCGGCTCAGGGCCGGGTCATCCCGTTGATCATCAGGTCCCAGGCGCCCGCGTGCTGATCCATGGCGTCCTGCGGCCCCCACATTTTCACGAAGACGAGCTGGTCCGGGTGCTCGATGACCGCGCCCCGCAGGGTGAAGTACGGGCGTTCGGTCTTCGCCCCCGCGGGGGGGCCGTCCAGGTACGTGCCGGTCATCTCCACCACGTGAACCTTGAGCCCCGCGATGTCGCGGACGTCCGCGCGGGGGCGGCTCGGTCCGCCCGTGTCGTCCAGCACCTGGCGCCCCCAGCGCATCAGGTTCGAGCGCACGTCACCCCCGGCGCTGGAGAAGGTGACGACACTCTCGCCCAGGGGGTGCGCCACGCGCAGCTCCGCCTTCCGCATCGGGTTGGCCGGTTCGACCGCCACCCACCCCTCCGGGACCGACCAGCGCAGCCCCTCGACCTCCACGCTCTCCATGCCCGCGATCTGGTCCGCCAGGCCCTGGGTCGCGGCGTCGCGCTGCTCGATCTTGTCCCGCAGGTCGCGCCCCATCGCCGCCGACTTGCCGTACATGCTCTTCGGCTCCTCCACGAGGTTGTCGAGGGCGCCCCCCCCGGACGAGGAGGACGCGCCCGACGAGGAGGAGGACTCCTCGCAACCGGTGGTGGCGAGCAGGGACAGCGCCAGCAGCGCTCCGGCAAGGTGTGTGCGCTTCATGCCCGGAGTGTAGTGGGGGAGGGGCGGCGCGCGAAAGGGCCGATCACCCCTTCGCCGATCACCCCGCGTCGAACGAGGCGAGGAAGACGCCCACGTCGGAAAGATCCCAGACGCCCGCGGGCTCGGCGAGATCCGCCCCGGGCGCCTGCGTCGCGAACGCGCCGAGGAAGCTCGCCACGTCGGCGAAGTTCAGCACGCCGAACGGCTCGGCCAGGTCCGCGGGATGCGCGACCTCCCCGAGCAACCGGAGGGCCATGTCCGTGTCGTGCTGATCCCAGACCTCGGACAGATCCGCGCTCGAGTACATGATCCGGTGGTTCCCGCCCAGGGCCTCGTACGACCAGCCCAGCTCCGTTTGCCCCTGCACACTGATCCAGTACGAGACGCCCGCCTCCAACCGGATCGGAGGCTCCACCCTGAAGGTCGCCAGCTGCTCGTCCCAGACCCATCCCCCCTCGGCCACACGCCCCCCGCTCGGTTCGACCTCGAACGCGCCCGGCGCGAAGAGACGCTCTCCGGCGAGCTCGCCCACGCCGACGCCGGTGTCAATCGAGACGCGCACGCGGATTTCGGGGTCGTACTGGAAGTTGTACCCCCAGACATGCACCACGCTCAGATCGACCGACCGCTCGAGCGTCACGTCGTCGTAGACCAGCTCATCCCAGAGCAGGCTCGAGTAGTACCCGTTGGTCGTCTCCCCCTCGCCCGCGCGGGAGGGCTGCTCGAAGAGAACCTCGACCTGCCCGATCGCCGCGGCGTCGGCGCCCCCCATCAAGGCCATCCCGCCCACGATCACCTTCGCGCCCCGCGCTGAGGCTGTTCCTGTCCGCATCGGCCTGCCCTCCCGGCGCCGGTGAGGTTCAGCTCACCCGCGCCCTCAGTCTTGCAGGTCCGGTGCGCCGCCCGCCCCCTCTCTTCTGAGGGGACGTTCTGCCCGGGGCATCGCCTCAGCTTGCCCAGATATCCCCGGTGATCAGCTCCACGGAGTTCCCCGCCGGGTCCCGGACGTACAGCGAGCGGTGGGGGGTGTCGCCCCAGTCCCACTCGACTTCCTGTTCGATCTGGACGCCCTGGGCCGTGAGCCGGTCCCGCCACGCCGGGAGTTCGCCCTCGCCCACGAGCAGGGCCACGTGCCCGGGGCCCCGGGCGCCGTGCGAGGGCACATCGCGTCCCGTCGGCTTGCTCTCCGCGGGATCGAAGACGAGCAGGACCTGGCGCGGGCCGACCCGGAACGTGCGCATGAGCGTGGAGCCCTCGCCGACGCGTGGCAGGCCGAGGACGCCCGTGTAGAAGCCCTCCGCGGCGTCCAGGTCGTCGGCGTAGAGCACGGTTTCCAGTATGCCGGTGAGTCGTTCCATTCCCAGAGCGTACGTCGCCCGGGGTACGATCGCGTATGAACCCGATCATCGAGCAGATGCACGCCCACCGATCCGTCCGCCGGTACACCGAGGAGCCGGTCGAGCACGAACACCTGCTCGAGGCGGTGCGCGCCGGGCAGGGCGCGGCGACCAGCAGCGCGGTGCAGGCGTACTGCGCCATCCGGGTGACTTCGCCCGAAACCCGGCGCGCCATCGCGCAGCTCGCCGGGCCGCAGGAGAAGATCGAACTGGCCCCCGAGTTCCTCGTGGTCTGCGCGGACACCCGCCGACGGCGCCTGATCTGCGCCCGCGACGGGATCGTCTACAACCAACGCCTGGAGGCCTTCCTGGTCGGCGCCATCGACGCCTCGCTCTTTGCGCAGAACATGACCCTCGCCCTCGAGTCGATGGGGTACGGCACGTGCTACATCGGAGGGATCCGCAACGACATCCGGCGCCTCGACGAACTGCTCGGACTCCCCGAGGGCGTCTACCCCCTCTTCGGGCTCTGCGTCGGACGTCCCGCGGAGACGCCCGCCCCGCGCCCCCGCCTCGACGTCGGCGCCATCCTCTTTGACGACGCCTACCCCGACGACGAGACGGTCAACGCGCAGACCGAGGCGTACGACGAGGCGTACCGCGCGTACCTGCGCCAACGTGGGGCGCCGCCCGAGCAGGTCGATCGGTCCTGGTCCCGGGCCGTCTCGGCGCGCCTGGGGACGCCCTCCCGCGTCGAACTCGGCGCGTACTACACCGACAAGGGGGCGTGCTTCGATCTCGAATGAATATGCGGGGGCGGATTCTCGCATACGCGTGTGCAAACGCACGCGCCTTTGATCTGCGTGCGCCAATGCATAATTCTGCACGTGTCGCACAGTGGCGTCGGTAGGCTCGGGGCATGCCCCGGCGCGGCGTTGGGGCTCGGCGCGTGGGGACGTCGCGACCATCAACACCGGTCTCATGCAGGGGAGTCCGCCGATGATCCGATTCATGCCCGTCGTGCTGGCGCTCGCGAGCGCGCCCGCGTTGGCGCAGTCCTTCAACATCGACTGGGGCTCGGGCGATCACGTTCCCGCGGACACGTACGGGGGCGTCGGGCTCGCGGGGGTCTGGAACAACTTTGAATCGATGCCGACGCTGGAGCGTCTCCCGCTGGTCGGGCTCGACGGAGCGCCCATCGCCGCGGACATCATGAACATCGGGTTTGACGTTGTTGAGTCCGCGGACCTCCCCGGTCCAAGCGGGGACGACGCCGCCCTGCTCGACGACTGCTTTACGAGCTTCAACGACCCGATCGACGGGTGCCTGTTCATCCGCTTCATGGAGCCGGGGGAGTACCGGGTGATCCTGTACGCCGTCGCGCCGGACGACCCGCTCCTGCGCTCACGCCTGCGCATCGACCAGAACGCCGAGGACCCGGTGGAGGTGGGGGGCGCCTGGCCCGGCTCGCACCAGCCCGGGGTGACGTACATGCAGCAGGTCGCCACCGTGGGCGCCGACGGTCGTCTCGACTTCCACTCCGGGTTGCCGGGCGCCAACATCCGCTCGGTGCTCAGCGCGATGCAGGTGGTCCGGGTGGAGGCCTGCGTCGCCGACCTGGCCGAGCCGGTCGGGGTGCTCGACTTTTCCGACGTGGTCGCGTTCCTCGGCGCCTTTGCCGCGGGCGCCCCGGAGGCGGATCTGGCCGAGCCGGTGGGCGCGTTCGACTTCTCCGACGTGGTGGCGTTCCTCGGCGCGTTCGCCGCCGGGTGTCCGTAGCCCGGAACCTGGGGCGGGTTCTCCCGACGCGTCAGTCTTCTTCGAGGGGTCCGTCGGGCCTGGCCGCGCCCATCCCTGACCGCCTCACGGACCCCACACCTGGCCCCACCGCCACCGCCCCTTGGGCGGGTGGCGGTGGGGGCGTTTGGGGCCTCGGACGCGGGTCTGGACCCGGCCTCGGATCTGGAACCCGATCAGGGCGCCGCCAGCTGGACCGGCGTCGCGGGGGCGTCCGGGGAGGCCGTCGCCCCGAAGGCGAAGAACCCCATAATCGCGATCGCGAACACGGCGCCCACCACACCCCAGCGGAGGGCCTCGCGCGGGGAGGGGAAGGAATCCCACGGTGAAGTCATTGGACGGGTCATTTGCGGCCTCCTTTCGAGGGCGGAACAGGTTGACTGGCAGATATATTCGCTATAGCGTATGCTTCGAGGGTGGAAAGGCAATCGCGATAGCGAAGATTTTTTGATTGGAGTGTGGTTGGTATGGAGTTCGGCGAAGCCGTGAAGGCGCGACGCACCTGCCTCGAGATGACGCAGGGGGATCTCAGCGAGCGGAGCGGCATCAGCAAGGCGATGCTCAGCGAGATCGAGTCGGGCAAGAAGAACCCGACCCTCAAGGTCGCCTGTTCGATCGCCATGGGCCTCGACTGCCAGATCTCCGACCTGCTCGACGTCCCACGCAGCGCCCGCCTGGCGAAGCTCGACGGGGAGCAGCGACGCGTCCTGGTTGACCCGCAGTCCGGCGTGGAGCGTCACCTCCTCAGCCCGCCCATGGTCGCGCACGGCGTGCAGGTGCTCCTCTTCATCTTCCCCCCGGGGCAGCGTGTCGAGTTCAATCCGGACGGGGCGGGCGTGGTTGAGCACGCGACCTGCGTCACCGGTCGCCTGCGGGTCGAGCGCGACAACCACGGGGAGCTTGAGAGCGTGGAGCTGGGGTCGGGGGAGAGCGCCAACTACGCCGCGGACGCGCCCACGACGCTCATCAACACGCTGGAGGGGCAGGAGACCCGGGCCTTCGTGGTGATCGACGCGTCGCGTCGGGGCGAGCCGCTGGTCTTCGAGTAACCCCGCTGCGGGCGTCCAGAGCCCGATTCGGGCGTGGAACGTGACCGGTGCGCACGGGGGCTCTAGGGTGAGGAGATCTGGCGGGCGCGGCGTCGCGCCCGTCGGCGGAGCGGATCGGGCCGCGGACGCGCATGGCGTGTCGGGCGGCTGGCGCGGGCGTGCACGCGTCGCTTCGCCGCCACCACGTGCGCGCCAGCGATCGAACAAGTCACGGAAGGAAGCCGTCATGCTCACGGTCACGGACTCGGCGTGCGCCGCCCTCGCGAACATCCTGGAGACGAACAACGCGCCGGAGAACATCGCGCTGCGCCTCGGCGCGGCGCCGCAGGGCGGCCTCGGCCTGGCGCCGGACTCACCCGGCGCGGAGGATCAGAGCTACGACCACGAGGGGAAGACCGTTCTCGTCATCGCCCCCGACCTGCTCACGCAGCTCGACGGGGTGATCCTCGACACCGAGGAGGGTGAGCACGGCCCGCAGCTGGCGATCAAGCGCGCGGAGGGGTAAGCCCGCGAGCACCCACCCGATCACCCAGGGGCCCGGGCCTCTGGGTTTTTTCGTGCGCGGTCAACGCGTCGCGCGTGTTCACTCCCCCGAATCCAACACCGCCATGAACGCCTTCTGCGGGATGTTCACGGAGCCGATGGACTTCATCTTCTCCTTGCCCTTCTTCTGCTTCTCGAGCAGCTTGCGCTTCCGCGTCACGTCCCCGCCGTAGCACTTGGCGGTGACGTCCTTGCGGAAGGCCTTGATGGTCTCGCGGGCGATGATCTTGCCGCCGATGGCGGCCTGCAGCGGGATCTCGAAGTTGTGCCGGTCGATCACCTTCCGGAGCCGGGAGAGGAGCTGACGCCCGCGCATCTCCGCGCGGTCGCGGTGGGCGATGAGGGCCAGGGCCTCGACCGGGTCCCCGTTGATGAGGATGTCCACCTTGACGAGATTGTCCGCGTGGTACCCGCTGATCTCGTAGTCCATCGTCCCGTAGCCGGACGTGAGCCCCTTGAGCTTGTCGTAGAAGTCGTAGATCAGTTCGGCCAGCGGGATCTCGAAGGTGAGCATCTGGCGGGTGTCGGAGATGTGGGTCTGTGACTTGTACACCCCCCGGCGTTCGAGGCTGAGCTTCATCACGTCGCCGATCTTGTCGTTGGGGGTCATGATCTCGACGCGGCAGATCGGCTCACGGATCTCGATGATCGAGCCCGGGTCGGGCAGCTCGCCGGGGTTGTGGACCTCGATCTCCTCGTGCTCGCCCCCCTTGGTCCGGCGCACGACCTTGTAGGACACCGTCGGCGCGGTCTGGACGACGCTGAGCTTCCCCTCGCGCTCGAGCCGCTCCTGGATGATGTCCATGTGCAGCAGGCCGAGGAACCCGCACCGGAACCCGAAGCCGAGGGCCTCGGAGTGGACCGCCTGGTAGGTGAACGAGGAGTCGTTCAGGGCCAGCCGGTCCATCGCGTCGCGCATCTCTTCGAAGTCCGGCGTCTTCCCCTCGTCGCGCGTCGCCGGGTAGAAGTCGCAGAAGACCATCTGCCGCGGCGGTTCGTACCCGGAGAGGGGCTCCTCGGCCGGGTCGAGGTCCCGCGTGATCGTGTCACCCACCCGCACATCGCCCAGGGTCTTGATCGCCGCGACCAGGTACCCCGTCTCCCCCGGCCCGAGCTGCTTGACCTTCTCCGCCTTCGGCGTGTACTTGCCCAGCTCGGTCACCTGGAACGTGCGTCCGAGGCCCATCATGCGGATCTTCTCGCCGACCTTCAGCACGCCGTCGAAGACACGGACGTAGACGATGACGCCCCGGTAGTCGTCGTAGACCGCGTCGAAAATCAGCGCCCGTGTCTTGTCGGTGACGGGCTCGCGCGGGGGAGGGAGGCGGTCGCAGATCGCGTTGAGCAGCTCAGGAATCCCCTGCCCCGTCTTGGCGCTCACGCTGATGCAGTCTTCCGCGGGCAGCCCGAGGGCCT
>JBITAG010000069.1:0-3216 GCA_044439985.1 Phycisphaerales bacterium JB059
GCTCCACCGCGCCAGCGCCCGCCCCGACACCACCGGCTGGCGCCTCTACGTCGAGTGCCTCTCGCCCGACACCCCCTCCGGGCTCGCGCCCGCGGGCGACCTCGTCCGTGTCTGGCTCGGCCCCTTCGCCTCGCCCACCACCGTGCTCAGCGTCACCCGCGACGGTCGCGTCCAGCAGGACAACGCGCCCGACCGCTGGATCGACGTCGGTCGCGCACCCGACCGCTGGGTCTTCGATCTCGACCTCCCCCCCGAGGCGATCGAGCCCGACGGCGTGCTCCGCATCGCCATCGAACGCGTGGACAGCGCCGGCGAACGCACCAGCGCCCCCCGGCGCATGCTCCCCTGGCAGCGTGAGCCCGGGCGCCTCGCCATCGACACCGCCGCCTGGGAGTCGCTCGCCGAGAGCCCCTGATCAGACGATGCTCAGGCCCCCGACGCGACCCGCCCGGGCGCCAGGTCCAGCGACTCGACGACCAGCCGGTGCAGGTCCGTGTTGTCGATGAACGCCCCGAGCCGCTCGCTCCCCGGACCCAACGCGGTCACCTCCACGTGGTCCGCGGTGTGGTTCGGGCTCAGGAACGCCACCCCGAACGCGTTGGCCAGCACCGCGCCCAGCATCGGACCGAACCCGCGCACCGCGCTGAACCCGTCGGCACGCTCACGCTCCACCAACGCCCGGTGCAGCCACGCCCGGTCCGCGTCGCTCAGCTCAACCCCGGTGGCCTGGAAAACCAGCAGCGGGAGCACACTCAGCCGTTCACGCGCACTCCCCGCGGCGCCAAGCTGCGACTCGATCCACGAGAACGAGTGCTTCCCCTGCACCAGCCGCTCCAGCCCCGCCGCCCCGTCCGCTCCGTACACCGTCATCCCCGGGTTCGCGTTCCCGTGATCGCTCGTCACGATCAGGAGCGTGTCGTCGCGGGACTGCGCAAACCGCGCCGCCGCGCCGACCGCGTCATCGAACGCGAGCTGGTCGTGCACCAGCGAGACCGCGTCGTTCGCGTGCGCCGCGTGGTCCACCCGCCCCCCCTCGACCTGGAGCACAAACCCCCCCGGGGCGTCCGCGAGGCGCGTGATCGCCGCCTCCGTCATCTCCCGCAGGCTCGGCTCGTTCCCCTGCCGGTCCGGCTCGTAGCTCATGTGGCTCTCGCCGAAAAGCCCGAGCAGGCGCCCGCCCCGCCCCGCGGCGCGCAGCTGCGACGCGTCGCGCACCACCGTCAGGTCATCCCGATCCGCGAGCCGCTCCAGGTCGAAGTGCTTCGCCCCGCCCCCGAGCGCCACGTCCACGCCGCGCTCCAGGAGCTGATCGCCGATCTCCCGCTCCTGGGCCCGGTCGCGCACGTTCGCGATGAACGACGCCGGCGTCGCGTGCGTGATCCGAGCGGTCGAGACCAGCCCCGTCGCCTTCCCCTGCGCGCGCGCTTGCACGAGCAGGGGGAGGAGGTGATCCCCTTCCGGCGTGACGTTGATCGACCCGTTGTTCACGTGCGCCCCGCACCCCCACGCCGAGCCCGCCGCCGCCGAATCCGTCACCAGCGAGTCCGCCGAGTGCGTGCGGCAAACCGATCGACGCGCCCCCGGGTCCGACCACAGCTCCGCCCAGTTCGTCGTCCGACCTTCGCGCGTGCGCCGCGCCATCTCCGCCAGCGTCAGCGTCCCCGACGACATCCCGTCGGAAACCATGAAGATCACGTTCATCGCCCGCCCGCGTCGCCCACCCCTCGGCGCCGGCGCCAGTCCCACGGGAGTGGTGGAGGCGCACCCCGCCAGGGCGCCCGCCCCCGCGAGTGCCCCGAGCTGGAGAAAGCCGCGTCGATCGATCCGCGTTGCATGCTCGCTCACCGCTTGATCTCCTTTGGTTGTTCCGATCCTACCTCGCCCCAACGCGCCCCGTGGAACCGCTCGTGTCAGGTTTCCATGAGCCCCGCGTTACACCCGCATCCGCCACGCGTACAGCGTCCACTCCAGCACGAGCAGCACGCTCGCAGCCAGCACGAACCAGTGCCAGACCTCCCGCGCCGCCGGCGCGTCCCCGACGCTCGCGGGCGTGACCCGTCCCCCCCCGACCTCGATCGAGCGCGGCGTGTCGATCCGGCTCTCCGCCGCGTCGAGCAGGTTCACGCACACCTCCGTGCTCGCCCCCCCGCGCCGGGCCTCGTACACCCCGACGCGCTCGAGCACCCCGAGGTCCACCGCCGCCCCCGCCGGGAGCGTCCCCGGAACAGCCACCTCCCGCTCCACCGGCCCCGAAAGGCGCACGCCCCCGCGGCCCTCCCCGAGGCGCACACGCACGGGCTCCGCGGTCGTGAACCACGCCGCCTCCTCCTCCGGCGTCCGCCCCGTCAGCGTCTCCACCGCGTTGGCCACGAAGAGCGGGAGCGAGAGCTGCAGCCCCCAGTTCGAGTCCTCGATCCCGAACGCCACGACGATCCGCTCCACGCCCAGCCGCTCCACCCGCCAGACCAACGCCCCCCCCGTGCCCGTCACCAGCGCCTCCCGCCGAACGTCGGACACCCCCGGGTCCGGCGCCAACCGCCCGTGCTTGCCCACCACGAGCGCGTCCAGCGTCACGTCACGCAGCACCGGGTCCGATCGCGTCCACGAGACCACGCGCTGCATGCCGCCCGTCTCCTCGGCGACCCGCAGCCCCGCCGTCGGCACGCCGAAACTCAGCGTCGGGATGCCCTCCGGCGCCCGCCCCGCGCGATCCAGGACCACCAGATCGAACCCGGTCAGCCCCGCGCTCAGGAACCGCTCGTAATCCTCCGGCGCCACCACCCGCAGCTGCGCCAGGTCCAGCTCCTCCAGCACCCGGCGCAGGAACCGGTCCGCCGCCCCATCGGGCGCCACGAGCAGCACGCGCGGACGCGTCGGCGCCGAGACCCGCAGCTGAACCGAGTTGTCCGACTCGAGCGCGTCGGGCCGCGCCAGGCGCGCCCGGACCAGCCCCCCCGCGGGCAGGGGCAGCTCCGCCGTCACCGCCCCGGAGCGAGCCCCCGCCGTCGCCCCCGCGAGCACCACCGGGCGGGAGAGCGCCACCCGCCCCCCGACCTCCAGGTCCAGCGTCGTCGCCACACGCTCCGGGATCGTGGACTGCACCTCGAAGAACAGACGCACGAGCGCCGGATCGTTCAGATCGCGGCTCACGCCAAGGGCCGTGAGGCCCAGGTTCCCCGTCGCCGAGTCCGGCCCGACGCGTTCGAAGCGCAGGTC
>JBITAG010000070.1:0-9310 GCA_044439985.1 Phycisphaerales bacterium JB059
GGGGGGGTTGGTGGCGAGGAGGTGGGGGTCGCGGTCTCGGTCTTTTTCGCGGGGGGGGGGTTGGTTTTGGATCGGGGTTGGGTTGGCGCCGTTATGGTTGATGACGCCGGGGCGTTTTTTGAGCTGCACGCGAACGCCGCCCACAATCGTCGAGATGAGCAGGTCGCGGTCGCCGTCACCCTCCTCGGCGCCGAGGTCCGCGATCGCGATCCCCTCCGGAACGCCCGAGACGGGGATCGTCGTCGAGGACGGGAAGGTCGGGAAGGCGTTGGCGCCCCCGTCCCAGTTGTTGAAGTGGACGCTGACGGTGTTGTCGATGCGGTCGATGACGACGAGGTCGGGTTCGCCGTCGCCGTTCATGTCCTCGCAGGCCAGATCGCCCGGGTTGTCGCCGGTATCGACGAGGATCGCGAACTCGCCCGAGAAGAAGCTCCCGCTCCCGGTGTTGTACATGATCGTGAGCGTGTCGCTGCCGGCGTTGGAGGTGACGATGTCCGGAGCGCCGTCGAGGTTCACGTCCCTGGCGATCATGTTGTTCGGCGCGAAGCCGCCCGTCCCGCCCCCGCCGTGCGAGGTGAGGATGAAGTTGGGCGCCCCCCAGGAGGTGACGTCAGGGCCGCCGAAGAAGACGCGGACGTTGCTCTCGCTGCTGTCGGAGACGGCGATGTCGGGCCTGCCGTCGGTGTTGAAGTCGGCGACCGCGACCTCGACGGGCAGCGTGCCCACGGGGATGATGATCTCGGCCAGGAACGTGCCGTTCCCGTTGTTGCGAAGCAGCGAGAGGTCCTCGGTGTCACGGTTGGCGAGGATCAGGTCGATATCGCCGTCCAGGTCCATGTCCGCCGACGCGATCGCCAGCGGGACGGATCCCACGCCGTAGAACGCGGGGGATCCGAACGTCCCGTCCCCGTTGTTGAGCAGGACGCCCGCGCGGTCGAAGGTGGCCGGGCCGAGCGAGTTGCCCGCGAAGTCCAGGTCGCCGTCGCTGTCGAGGTCCGCGAGGACGCAGTCGGTGGTCGCATCGACCACCGAGTACGAAACCTCTTCGGCGAACCCGGCAAACTGGGCCAGGGCGGGCGATCCGGTGACAAGAAGTCCGCCGACGATTGCGGTGCTCAGCCAGGGTGAGCGGTTCATGGGTTCTCTCCTCAAGGTGGAGGGCCGATTCTCCCCCCACGGGTCCCGCCGCGCGGAGCCTACCGCGGGGATCGGGACACACTCCTGCTCTGCCCGGCGGGGGCGAGCCTCTCACCCGGAGATCGAAAAAAAAAGACGCCGCCCGGAGGCGACGTCCAAGTGGGCCTGGAAGGACTCGAACCTTCGACCTCACCCTTATCAGGGGTGCGCTCTAACCAACTGAGCTACAGGCCCGTTGGCCCGTTCCGGGGCCTTGGGCGGGCAGTATACGCGCCCCGGCGCCCCCGGTTCTACGCCCCGGTGTGCGAAACCGACGCCCCGCCGTGAGCCGGTGCGTGGACCGGGAGCGAGAGCAGGAACTCCGCCCCGTGCCCCCGCCGACGAACCAGACGCAGGTCTCCTCCCCCTTCCCGGGCCAGCCCCCGCGAGAGCGCCAGGCCAAGACCCAGCCCCGATCGGGTCGGGCGGGCCCCCCCGCGCTGGAACTCCCCGAACACCCGCGCCCGGTCTCGGGCCGGGATCCCCGGTCCGTAGTCGGCCACCAGAAACTCCAGCCGGTCCCCCTGCACCCGAACGTCCAGATGGATGCGCGGGTCCGCCTCCTCGTCCTCATCGCTCGGGCCGGCGTACTTGCACGCGTTCTCCACCAGGTTCATCAGGATCCGTTCGACCGACTGCGGGTCGATCGTCACCATCACCCCCCGACGCCTCGCCTCCTCCAGGTCCGCCGAGACGATCAGGTCCATCCCGCTCTGCTCCGCCCGACGCGACAGCGTCGGACGCAGCCGCACCAGCAACGCCTCGGGCGTCATCTCCAATGTCTGTTCCGGGCCCGGACGCCGTCGGCTCAGCCGGGCGTACTCCAGCACGTTCTCGACGATCCCCGACAGCCGCCCCGACTCGCTCTTGAGCGTCGCCAGGTACTCCCGACGCGCGTCCTCGTCCGACACCATCCCGTCGGCGAGCATCTGGGCGTAGAGCCTGAACGTCGTCAGGGGCGTGCGCAGCTCGTGCGTCACCGCGCTGACGAACCGCCCGCGACGCTCGGAGAGCTGGATCGCCGCCCGCAGCACGAACCCGATCGCGACCGCCGCTCCCCCAAGCGCCAGCCAGGAGAGCACCAGCGTCCCGCTGGTCGGGCTCAGCCCGGACGGGGAAAGCTCGGGAAGCTCGCCCGGAACAAGACGCACCGGCACGCTCGCCAGCAGCTCCGGCGCCGCCTCCGACGCGCTCGCCCCTTCCAGCGCCGGCTCGACCCGCGCGTTCGGGAGCAGGTCCGCGACACTCCCGGTCAGCAGGGCGCTGAGCGCCTCCCAGTCCACCCAGAATCCCTGCACGTACCGCTCCCCCTCCACCCGAACCTCCCGCGCGTAGACCAGCTCGGGGTTCGTCCCCTGGTTGATCCACGAGGGCGTGAAACTCCCCAGCCGCACGCCCGTCTCCGTGGTCTCGCTGATCAACGCGTCGAACACCGACCGGGTCGCCGTCTCCCCCGCGCCCGTCAACGTCTCCGCCGGCGCCGCCCTCACCCGCCCGCCGGGCGCCCCGGCCTCATCTCGTTCCGCCGGCGCCTCGTCCTTTATCTTCGCCGCCAGCTCCGGCATCGGCTCGGTCTCCAGCCCGCCCTGCCCGGCGACCACGTTGCGCTGCGCCTGCTCGCTGATGAGCTGACGCGTGCGGTACTCCCGGTCAGAGATCGCGTCCGCCGATCCGGCCTCGGGCGACGCCGCCGTTCCCCCGACCTGGCGGCCCGCGACCAGGTCCCCCCGGTCACGCCGCAGGTCGTCGCCGAGCATGTCCTCCAGATCCGAGAGCAGCTCCTCCGACCGCGCCACCTGCGTCAGGCTGCGGTACCCCGCCTGCGCCAGGGAGAGCATCTCCCCCCGGGGCGCCTGCGGCGAACTCCACCCCCCGTCCGGCTCGGACTGGAAGTGCAGCAGGATCAACCCCTCGTCCCCCTCGGGACGCTTCGACGTTCCCAGGCTCAGCAGGGGAGAGGGCGCCAGCGTCTCCCCCGCGCGCAGCGGCTGCCACATCCGCCCGTACGCCCGGTCCGCCGGGAAGAAGCTCCGATAGTGGAAGTACGGGCGGGCAGCCTCCTGCACGAGAAAGGGCGTCAGGCGCGAGTCCATCCGCCACAGGGCCAGACGCATCGCCTCCTGACGACGCGTTTCCTGACGCGCGTGCCGCTCCTGACGCTCGAGGCGCAGCGCCTGCCAGCTGATCACCCCCAGCACGAGCGCGACGAGCGCCACGCACGCCCCGTACACAATCCATGTCATCCGACGTCGTGAACGCATCTAGCGCCCCACCCCGCCCCCGGCGAGCATGTACCCCTTCCCTCGCACCGTCCTGATCACCTGCGGGTCCGTCGGCGAATCGTCAAGCTGCTCACGCAAACGCGCGATCGCCATGTCCACCGTCCGCGTCTGCGTCCCGCGCGGATCAAACCCCCAGACCCGGGCCAGCAGCTCGTCGCGCGCCACCGCCCGTCCCGGGTTCGCCGCCAGATACGCGAGCACCTCCGCCTCACGCTGGGCCAGCGCGCGCACCTCTCCCCCGCTGAGCGTCACCTCACGACGCTCGAAGTCCACCTCACGCCCCGCGATGCTCAGCGTCCGGCGCGGCGTCGGGCGCTCGGCCGAACGACGCAGCACCGCCTCCACCCGCGCCTGCAGCTCGTCCACGCCGAACGGCTTGACAACGTAGTCATCCGCGCCCAGCTTGAGTCCCCTGACCCGGTCCTCCTCCTCACCGCGCGCGGTCAGGAAGAGCACCGGGATCGTCGGCTTGGCCTTGCGCAGCTCCTCGAGCACCTCCAGCCCGCTCATCCGGGGCATCATGATGTCCAGGAGCACGATGTCGGCGTCGATCGAGAGCGCCAGGTCCAGCCCGGCGCGTCCGTCGCTCGCCTCGTGCAGCGTGTACCCGCTGAACCGGAGCGCATCGACCAGGCCCCGACGGATCGCGTCATCATCCTCGACCACCAGCACAGTTCCGAGTGACACGGTCCAGATCCTCCTGCCGAGAGCTTATCCAAAGAGACGCCCGCCCCCTCGGGCGGACGCCCCCGCACAAACTCGATCCACACCGGGCCGCTCAGCCCGGGTTCTGCACCAGCACCCGCCGCCCGTCGACGAGCAGGTAGACTTCGCCCCGCTGGGCGATGAGCCCCTGCCGGTTCTCCCGCGCCAGACGCTCGCTCAGCTCAAAGTACGCGTCGGTCCCGAACTCGATCGTCTCGTCCGGATCCTCCGCCTCGTGCTCGAGGATCCGCGCGTCCACCCAGCGTCCCTGGCGACGCAGCAGCGTCCGGTCCGCGATGTTCTGCACGCTCGAGATCTCGACCTCGTTCATGTCCGCGTCGTAGTAGGTCTGGCGCGCCGCCGGCGCTGCGCCGTACCCCCCCTCGCCGCTCATCGACTTCATGTTCATCGACTGGTTCACCGCGCCGCGCCCGGCGCGCGTCCGCACCGCCCGGTCCTCCAGCGCGGTCACCGCCTCGGCCTCCGCCCGCGCGAGGCTCTCTCCCCGCAGGGCCCCCGCCCGGGCAAACTCCCCCTCCTCCGCCGCCAGGAACGCGGTGTACTCCGTCAGGATCCCGTGCTTCAGGCTCAGGCGGACGATCTCCGCGACCAGTTCCTCCCGCACGCTCGCCGCGTCGCCCGAGAGCCGGATCTGCTCAATCATCGACGCGATCTTCCGCTGCGCCCAGAGCCGGGGCACGAAGCTGTTGGCGACCGAGGCCGACGCGGGGTTGAGTTCGATCGAGCCCCGCGGCGCCCCGTTGCCGCCCTCGCCCATGAGATGGAACGACATCGGTCGCGAGCCCGAGTACTCCCCCAGGATCACGAACCGCTCGCCCGCGAACAGGTCGGGCAGCTCCGCGGGCAGCACCTGGCGAATCCGGTGCATGCCCCCGCTGGCCGTCGCGTCGTTCCAGCGAAGACGGGGCGAGGCCAGCACCGGCCCCTGCAGCTTCCGAAAGACCTGCCCGACCTTCACCTCCACGTCCTCATCGGGCAGCACGAACGTGCTCGCGCCGCGGGTGTGCCGGGCCAGCGCGCTCAGCAGCGGGGCGTTGACGTCGAACCCCACGCCGAACGTGAAGATCCTCCGCTCGTGCCCGTTGGCCGAGCCGACCGCCTCGCGGATCTCGTGCTCCCCCGTCACGCCCACCGTCGCCAGCCCGTCGGTTAGGAAGAGCACCAGCGGGAGCGTCCCCTCCGCGGGCTCCGGGCGCACCGCCTCGAGCAACGCGTCGTGGATGTTCGTCCCACCGACCGCCTGGATCGCGCCGATCACGTCGCGCGCCTCGCCGACGCTCTTGCGGTTCTTCTCGACCGGCGCGGGCGCGAACCGCTCGATCGTGTCCGAGTACGAGATGATGTTGAACCGCTCACCCTCGTCCAGCGACTCGATGATCTGCAGCGCCGCGTTCTTCGCCTGCTCGATCTTCTCGCCCCGCATCGAACCCGAGCGGTCGATCACGATCGTCACCTCGCGCTTGATCGTCGGACGGTCCACGTCCGTCCCGGCGCCCGCGACGATCATGAAATAGCCACCCGACCCGTCGCCCACGCTCGCGTCCGGATACGCCATCACCGTCATCGGGATCGCGTCCTCGCTCGCGAGGATGTAGCTCAGCCGGAACGATCCCGGCTCTTTGAGCGCGCTCGGCGCCACGCTGACGCTGTACCCGTCCGGCCCCATCGGCTTGACGCCCACCTCGTGGCTCGGGGAGTAGACCGCCCCCAGCCGGCTCCCCCCCTCGGCCTGCTTCACGCGAACGCTCACGCTCCATTCGACGCCCGAGTCCTCCAGCGACTCGGAACGGGGCAGCACATAGTCCACCCGCGGCCCATCGCCCGAGAGCACCTGCTCGTACGTCACACGGAACGTCTGCGTCCCGCCCGCGGGCACCGGGAACACGCTGGACTTGATCAGCCCGTACCCCGCGAACTCAAGCAGCCCGGGGTCGATCATGCGCCGGACGATGTCGCGATAGATCCGCGTCGCCTCCTCGCGCGGCAGCAGCCTCGCGCCCCCCTCCCCGCCCAGCCCGTCGAGGCTGAACGAGCGCACCGCCGACGCGTCCGGAACGGGCAGCACCAGCTCCGCCTCGACCTGGCGCGACCCGGGGTTGTGCAGCGTGATCGCGAGGCTCGTTGTCGCGACGCGCCCGTGGATGCTGATCTCCGCGTCCACCCTGGTCACCCGCGCCTGCGACTCCCAGCGCGGGTGGTGAAGGTGGCGCTGCGGGAGCAGCGTCTGCACGCGGTCACGTTCGTCCTGCGCGAGCGCGGGGGCGGGCAGCACGCCCGCCAGCCCGATGCACGTCGCCGCGATCATTGACATTCTCCGTTGACGCATGGCGGTCTCCTTGTGGCGGGGTTCGTGACCCGGTCCAGCAAGATGTACCGTCGATTCGTCCGCGCGGCCGTCACGCCATTGTCACGACGCCCGAGTGTCACCGGAGTGTCACACCGAACCCGCGCCACGGGCGATCAGGGCGGCTGGCCCCACCGCGCCAACGCCTGACCTCAGTGCGCCGAGGTCGATCGGATCAGCTCGCCCGGGAGCAACGCCGCGATCCCGCCCGCGACCACGAGCGCCGCCGCGGTGACGAAGAAGGCGGCGTCCAGCCCGCCCGCGTCCTGCACCAGCTGCGCCCACTTCGGCCCGATGAAGGCGAACGCCCACGCGCCCCCGAGCATCAGGCCGGACGCCAGGCTCGTCCGGTGGGGGAGCAGGCGCTGCGCCAGCGACATGCTCACCGGGATCACGCTTCCGAACCCGACCCCCGAGAGCACGGTGAGCCCGAAGACGAGCGCCGTCCCGATCCCTTCCACGTCCCCGGCCCACGGGATCGCGCCGATCGCGATCGCCCCCAGCACCGGGAACCAGACGAATGCGCTCCGCTCGTGACGCGCCCCGAGGAAGAGTCCCAGCAGGATCCCCCCGCCCCCCATCCCCACCTGCATCATGCCCTGCAGCGGCCCGTTGAGCGCCGAGGCCTCCAGCCCGAGCGCGTCGGTCATCTCCCCCGCGCCCCGCGTGTCCAGCACGTGCAGCCGCGCCCACTGCGCCAGCAGGTACACCAGCGCCATGTTCACGCTGAAGCGCAGCACGTTCGCGGTGTAGAGGATCCAGACCGCGCGCCACCTCGCCCGCTTCGCCTCCCGGCTGAGGCTGTTGTGCGTCTCGTGCGCCGCGTGGTGCCGGTGCGGCACGCGATGGATCGCCCACCCCAACGCCACCACCGCGATCAGCCCCGGGACGATCATCCACGTCAGCGATCGCAGGCCGTACGCCACGTCCGGCTCTAGCCAGACCAGCCGCGCCCAGCCCAACGCCGGCACCCCCACGCCGTGCTCGATCGGCCTCGACGCGGCGAACGCGTCCACGATCCGCGGCGTGAGCACGTTCCCCCCGACACCCCCGAGCATCCCCGCGAGAAAGAAAAGCGCAACGCCCAACGACCGACGCACCCCCGCGAGCTGCCCGACGCACGCCGCCGCCGGCGGGTGGAACGCCCCGATCCCCGCCGCCCCCAACCCGTGCAGGAACAGCAACTGCCCGAAGCTCTCGGCCCGACCGATCAGAGAGACACAGAGCACCGCCACCGTCAGCCCGATCGTCCCGAACCAGCGCGTGTCCAGGCGATCGCTCACCCACGCCACCGCCGGCTGCACCACGCCGCTCGTCACCGAGCCGAGCCCGAGCAGCAACGCGATCTGCTCGTTGGCCAGCTCAAGGCGCGTCGCCAGCAGGGGGAGCAGCGAGACGGCCATGAACGAGAAGAAGTCGCAGACGCTGTGGACGCCGATCGCGGTCCCCGCCCGCGTGCGCTCGCGCCCGAGCGCGCCGGCCGAGGGCAGGGTGTTGGGGGGGGCCACGTTCTCGCCTCGGATCGCGCTCACGAGAGGAAAGCTAGGTCGCCCGCCCCCCCGGATCGATCCGGGGCGTTCGCCCCGTCACCGCCCGCTCGGACGCCCACCCTTCCGGGGATCGCACGCCGCGTCCCAGAACTCCCCCGAACGGCGGATGAGCTGCACGTTCCCGATCGCCGATCGCTCGCCCAGCGTGTGCCCCATGGCGTGCAGCGCGGCGCGCTCGCCGGCGTCGCGCAGCGCGTCCGCCTCCAAATCCAGCCGGTCGGGCGCCCACTGGTGGTGCAGGCGGGGCGCCGAAACACTCTCCATCGCGTCGGCGCCCGCCATCGCGCGCATGATCGCCTGCATCGTCCCCGTGATGATCCGAGGCCCTCCCGACGCCCCCGCGACCAGGCGCACCTCGCCCCCGTCGAGCACGATCGTGGGGGACATGCTCGAGAGCGGACGCTTCCCCGGCGCGGGGAGGTTCCGCTCCGACTGCGCAAGCCCGAACGCGTTGGCCCGCCCCCGGCGGGTCAGGAAGTCGTCCATCTGGTCGTTGAGGACGAACCCGAACTCCGGGACCGCCACGAGCGACCCGAAGATCAGATTGATCGTCTCCGTGCACGCGACCGCGTTCCCCCACCGGTCCACGACGCTGAAGTGGCTGGTCCCCCCGTCCTCGACGATCGGGGCGTGCGATCCGTACGCGCTCGGGGGGGCCGTCCGCTCCGGGTCGATCCGGGAGGCGAGCGAGGCGATGTACCCGTCCGAGAGCAGCCGTTCGACCGGCACGTCGGTGAACGCCGGGTCCGCGAACCACTCGGCCCGGTCGGCGAAGGCGTGCTTGAGCGCCTCGGCGACGAGGTGTGCGCTCTCGGGCTCCTCCAGCGGGTGCGAGAAGTCGTACCCGACCTCCTCCAGCAGACGAAGCGCCTCGAACATCGTCACACCCCCGGAGGAGGGGGGCGGCATGCCGACAAACTCGAGTCCCGCGATCCGTGCGCGCGCCGGCTCGACCTGTTCCATGTGGAACGCCCGGAGGTCCTCCCCGCTCAACAGGCCCCCGTCGGCGCGCACACGCTCGACGATCGCCCGCCCGATTTCCCCGTGTGTGTACGCCCGCACCCCCTCCCGGGCGAGGAGTTCAAAGGCCCGCGCCTGCTCGGGGATGTGGATGCGGTCCCCCGGGCGCACCCGTCCCTCCAGCAGGTAGCGCTCCCAGACGAAGGCGAAGCGACTCTTCCAGGCGGGGGTCTGGTGGAAGCGCTTGATGAGGGGCGTCACGCTGGAGATGT
>JBITAG010000071.1:0-3211 GCA_044439985.1 Phycisphaerales bacterium JB059
CTCTTCCGATCTCCGGTAGCGCAGCGGATTCTCGGAATCGAAAACCTGCGGGAGCGTGGCCATCGCGAGCACGAGGAGCACGATGAAGACCACCGAGAGCTTCAGACGCACCGCCTCGGCGAGGACGTTCCGCGCAATGGCGAAGATCGAGCCGGGGAGGGAGAAGACCAGACGCATGCCCTGGAGCAGGGCCGCGAAGGCGCAGGTCAGCGCCGCGACGCCCAGGACCATCACGCCGTAGTCCTTGGTCGGCTCGAACATGAGCAGCGGCACGGCGATGGCCGCGCTGAGCACGAGGAGGCCGAGGTAGGTCAGGGCGAGCCCGAGCCAGATGATGACGAGCGAGACAATGAGCCCGGCGAGCGCGCCTCCACCGACGAGGAACATCGGGTCGCTGGTCTGGAGCATGCCCCGGACCAGCTCGGCGCGTTCCTGCTGGGCCACGGTCAGGTTCTCGGCGCCCTCGGGACCGGCGAACAGGGCGTACCCGCCCGCGACGCCGACGGCGAGAAGGACCATGAGGACGGACGCGCCGATCTTGAATCCGGTCGTCTGCTGCGCCCGGTTGAGTGCGCTGAAGAACCGGCGCATGGCTCAGGCCTCCTCGCGCTTCGACTCGTCGGGCGTATCGAGCAGCGAGCCGATGATGCTGTCGTCCACGTCCTCGTCCGACGCGATGGCGGGCGGGGGCGGCGAGGCGGGCGAGGGCGCCTCGGGCTCTTCTCCCTCGACCAACGCGTCGATCAGGGATTCGTCCTCGTCCGAGGCGGCCGCGGCGGGCGCCTCCTGCCCCTCGACCTGCGCCGGGGGGACATCGGTCGGGGCGTCCTCGCTCACAAGGCGGTCGATCAGGGCCTCGCCCCCGTCCGGCTCGTCGGCGCGGAGGAAGGCGGCGGTGGCGCCCCCCTGCTGGGCGCCCGCGGTCTCCAGACGCTCCGTCCGGGCCCGCTCGACGATGCCCAGGAAGAGTTCCTCGAGCTTCTGACGGGGGTGGGAGACGCTCAGAACCGCCTTGTCTCCCCCGGTGCGCTTGCGGATGAGGGCGTCGATCTCGGCGATCGTCTCGTCGTCGAGCTGGTCGGTCTCGATGGTGGTTCGGGTCTGCTTCTCAAGCAGCTCGTCGCAGGTTCCCTCGCCTCGGATCCGCCCGCCGTACAGGATGACCATGCGGTCCACCACGTCCTCGACGTCGGAGAGCAGGTGGCTGGAGAGGACCACGGTCTTGCCGCGCCGGCCCAGCTCGATGATGAGGTCCTTGACCTGGCGTGTGCCGATCGGGTCGAGGCCGGTGGTGGGCTCGTCGAGGATGAGCAGGTCGGGGTCGTTGATGAGGGCCTGGGCGAGGCCGATGCGGCGCTGCATGCCCTTGGAGTACTCGCGGACCGGGCGGAACTGGGCGTGGGTGAGCCCGACCATGTCGAGCAGCTCGTCGATGCGCTTGGCGCGGGTCCGGTGGTCGAGTTCGAAGAGGCGGGCGTAGTAGTCGAGCGTCTCGCGGGCGTTGAGGAAGGGGTAGAGGTAGGACTCCTCGGGGAGGTACCCGATGCGGCGTTTGATCGCGACGTCGGTCGGACGCTTGCCGAACACGAGGAGGCGCCCGGAGGTCGGGCGGAGCAGGCCGAGGATGAGCTTGATGGTCGTGGACTTGCCCGAGCCGTTGGGGCCGAGCAAACCAAAGACCTCGTGGGGGCGGATCTCGAGCGTGAGATCATCCACCGCCTTGGCGCGCGAGCGCATCCAGAAATCCCGGAAGACCTTGCTGAGTCGCTGGGTCGCGACGACGGGACGTCCGGACCCGTTGGCGTTGCTCGCGTCGCTCACGGGTCAGAGCTCCTCGCCCACGACGATGCCCTCGTCGGTTCTGAACCGCTCACGGCGCAGGTTCTCCATGCGACGCTCGGCGGCCTCGCGCGCCTCGCGCTCCTTCGCGTCCTTCTGGCGCTCGTCAACCACGTCCGGGTCCTCGTTGAGCAGGAACTCGGCCGGGCTCCCGGGGGGCAGAATCCACGACTGCACGAACGGCTTGGCGAGGAACTCGTCGTACGCGACCGCCCAGTCGCGCGACATCATGAGCTGGGGGTTGGCGTTGAACTGCGCCAGCTTGGCGCGGAAGACGTCCAGATCGGACTGCGCGCGGCTGACGATCGTCGCCCGGCGCGACGCGGCCTCGCCCAGCAGTTCGGCAACCTCACCGGTCGCCAGCCCGGGGGCGTAGCGCTGCCCGTCAATCTCGACCTGGCGCCCTTCCAGGAGGGCGTCGATCTGCGCCAGGATGTCCGCCTGGGCCGCAGCGTCTCCCAGCTCCGTGGCCTCCTCGTACGCGTCGATCCGCTCGATCAGGGGCGCCGAGGCGGCGCCCGCGACCTCGTTGAGCATCTCGGCCCGGCGCCGGTCGGCCTGCTCGCGGGCCTGCCCCGCGGCCTGCGTCTGATTGGCGACCTTCGCGAACTCGTCGGTGAGCGTCACCGGGGGGAACTTGCGGTTGAGCGTGAGCTGATCGATCCGGATGCCGGCGCCGAAGTCGTCGAGCATCTCCTGCGCCAGACGCATGGCGACGGACTCGATCGAGCCAAGGTCGGTCCGGGTCTGCTTGAGCAGATCGTCGATGGTGGTCTCCGCCGCGGCCCGGACGATGGCCCGCTCCACGACAAGCTGGATGAGCCGGCGCTCGTCGGCGCCCCCCTCACCGGGGCGGATGTTCTCGACGTACTTGGAGAGGTCCGCGCGCTGATACGTCACCGACCACTGCGAGTGGGCGAGGTTGAGGTCCGCGGTCAGGAGGGAGCCGTCGCGCGACGGGTCGAGCCGGTCGCGGTCGTTGAGCCGGTCGATCGGGCGGTTCTCATCGCCCACCTGCACGTAGGGAAAGAACGCGCGGTTGACCTGGAGACTGACGGCGCCGGTCTGGACCTTGATCAGGTCACCGATCGGTGAGGGCCAGGCCCACTGGGCGCCCGGAGGCAGATCCGTGGCCTGCTGGCGCCCGAAGAGCAGCCGGACGCCGCGTTCCCCTTCGCTCACCGTCTTGAAACCGGAGACGAGGAAGAGGACGAGCAACGCCACCATGCTGAACTGCACGAGGCGGTAGGTGATCCGCAGCGCGTCGGCGAGAGACTGGTTGGCCGGGTCCATGCGCGCCGCGGCGTCGGCGCCGGAGGCCTGCGAGGTATCCCGCAGCGTCACGGAGGACTCTCGGATCGGCGGGGGTGTG
>JBITAG010000072.1:0-14383 GCA_044439985.1 Phycisphaerales bacterium JB059
ACTCCACCAGCACGATCGCCCCTCCGGAGGTCAGCCGGTCCCATCCCAACGCGTCCAGGTCATCGCTCCCCGAGAGGCGGTAGGCGTCGGCGTGGACCAGGTCCGGCCCCCCGTTGCCCGGGTACTCGTTGACGACCACGAAGGTCGGGCTCGAGACCATCGACTCGTCCAGGCCGAGTTCGCCCGCCATGGCGCGCACGAGCGTGGTCTTCCCCGCCCCCAGCGGGCCGTCGAGCAGCACGACGTCCCCCGGGCGGAGCATCGCCCCCAGCTCGCGGGCGAACGCGCGGGTCTCTTCCAGCGACTCGGCCTGTCGGATCAGATCGGGCACGCAGATTGGTAGGGGGGCGCCCCGCGTGGGGCGAGGGGGTGAGGTCCGAGAACGCCCCGGCGCCCCCCGGTGGCCCCCCCGCGCCGGGGGGGGGCGTCGATTCAAGGGATCAGCCCCGCACGATCGCGGGTACAAGAGGGCATGGTCGATGCGCCCCGAGATGAAGGCATGATCAGCGAGCAGGACGCGCGGGCCCTCGTGCGTCTGCTCGGCGAGGTGGGGGGGGTGAACGCCGATGTCCCCACCCGCAAGCGACGGCTCATGTCCGGGCTCGGGGAGCTGCTGGGCGCCGACGCCTGGATCTGGGCCGTGAGCCGGTACGGGAAGGACAAGGGCCCGCCCATGTGCGTGAGCTTCCTCCACTCGGGCTTCAGCGAGCGTGACGTCGGCCTCATTATGGAGGCCACGCAGGATCCCGAGTGTCAGGCCCCGGACACCGCGGCTTGGATCCGGGAGATCCGGCACGGGCGCCTGATCACCCGCGTCCGGCGCGACATGGTCGATGACCAGACCTGGTACGCCTCGGACAGCTACGCGCTCTACCAGAAGACCGTCGGCATCGATGACTACCTCTGCTCGGTCTACCCCCTCGGCGAGGGGATGTTCAGCACGGTCGGGTTCCACCGCGAGATCGGGCGCGCCTGTTTCTCGAGCCGCGACCGGCGACTGGCGCACATCGTCGCCTCCGAAACCCCCTGGCTCCACCGGGAGGGCGTCCCGCTCGACCCCGGGGACCGGGTGCCCGAGCTGAGCCCGCGCCTGCGCACAGTCTTCGGGCTGCTGCTGGAGGGCTGGTCGCGTCAGCAGATGGCCGACCATCTCGGCCTGAGTGCGCACACGGTCGCGGACTACGTCAAGGGCGTTTACCGCCACTTCGGGGTTGGCGGGCAGCTGGCCCTCATCCAGCGCTTCCGCGTCGGTGATGGGCTCGATCTCCCGGCCCCCCGTTCGGAGAGCGGTGACGGGAGCAGATCGGAGCGTCCTCAGATCGCCGGCGCCTGATCCCCGGGTTCCCCATGATCCCAGCCCATCGTTCCCGCATCCACGCGCTCTCCCTCCGGGGAGCGGAAACGGGCGCCACCCTCGGCGTCGGCGCTGAACACCCGCCCGATCACGTGCAGGCCCTCGGGGGGCGTGGCCTGCGGGGCGAGGGTGACCAGCAGCTCGTAGTCCTCCCCGTGGGCGACGCGCTCGCGCCAGGTGGAGGTGGAGCCGGCGCGCGCCGGGATCGACTCGGTCTCGATCTCGATCGTGACGCCCGAGGCCCGCGCGACACGGTCGGCGTCGAGGCCAAGCCCGTCGGAGATGTCGATCATCGCGTGCAGGGCGTCGCCCAGTTCGTCGCAGAGGCGGGTGGCCTGTTCCACCCGGGGCTCGAAGCGCAGGTGCCACCCGCTCGTGAAGGAGTCACCGATCGGCCCGGTCACCGCGACGAGGTCGCCCGGGCGGGCGCCCGAGCGGAGGACCGGGCCGCGCGTCGGGTGCGGGTCGCCGGCCACGGTGATCGACAGGGCGAGTTCGCTCGGGCTCGTCGCGATGTCTCCCCCGACCAGCGGGCAGCCCCAGTGCGCCGCCCAGCGCGCGCACGCTTCGAAGAGTTCGTCGGCGTGGGCGTACCCGCGGGGGAGCTTGGCGGCGGCGAGGGCCCAGGTGGGGGTGGCGCCCATCGCGCCGATGTCGGAGACGCTCCGCGCGATCGCTTTGCGGGCGATGAGGTCGATGGGGGTCTCCGGTTCGCAGTGCCGGCCGACGATGAGTTGATCGACGCCCACGACGATGGGCTGCCCCGCGGGATGGGCGAGCAGCGCGCAATCGTCCCCCGGGCCGATGAGCACCCGGGCGGCGAATGGGCGCAGCATCGCCTCCGAGCGGGCCTGAATGCTCGAGAGCAGGTCGCGTTCATGCATGGGAGGGGCCTTTCAGCGGGTGCTCGCGGTCGGCTCATCATTCCCCCCAGACGGGGGGTATGTAAAACAGGGGGATCTTTCTGGCTTTAGTTCGTGTATAGGGGACTATGGTTTGGCTTCAGGCCTGAGGGGGACCGGATGCTAAGTGAAGGTGATGTTCGGTCAATCGTGCGCCTGCTCGGTGATGTTGCGGGCATGAGCGGCGATGTTGGCGCGAAGAAGCGATATCTGATGGACGGGCTGGCAAAGCTCGTTGACGCGGACGCGTGGATCTGGGTGGTGAGTCGGTACGCCGACCCCACGGACCCGCCGACGTGTGTGAGTTTCATGCAGCGTGGGTTCGACGAGAAGGGGGTGGGCCTCATCATGGAGGCCACGCAGGACCCGGAGCATCTGCCCCCGGAGAACGAGCCGCTGATGCGCGAGATCATCGCGGCGGGGGGGAACCACATCACGCGTGTGCGTCAGGACATGGTGAGCGACGACGGGTGGTACGACTCGAGCCACTTCAAGATCTACCGCAAGCCGCTCGACATCGACGAGTTCATCTACTCCGTCTTCCCGCTCACAGACGGGATGTTCAGCGCGGTGGGGCTGCACCGGAGGGTGGGGCGTCCGGCATTCGACGCGCGTGAGCGGAAGCTGGCGCACATCGTGGTGTCGGAGGTCGAGTGGCTGCACCGGGCGGGCGTGCCCGATGACCCGGGCGATGGCGTGTCGGAGCTGAGCCCGCGTCTGCGCACGGTCTTTGGTCTGCTGCTCGAGGGGTGGACGCGCAAGCAGATGGCCGAGCACCTCGGGTTGAGCGTGAACACGATCGCGGAGTACACGAAGGCGATCTACCGGCACTTCGAGGTGAAGGGGCAGAAGCCCCTGATCCAGCGGTTCCGGGTGGGGAACGGGTTCGACAACCCGATCTACACGCCCGAGATCAAGAGGCCGGGCCCCAAGAGGGTGCGGAACACGAGTCAGAACGGACAATGATCCGGGCCGACGCGTGCGGGGAAGCCTTAGAATCGGGCCTGAAGGAGGAGGCGCGATGCCGAGGTACGAGTACCACTGCGAGGCGGCGGGGCGGACGATCGAGGTCGAGCACGCGATGGGTGAGCGGCTGACGACCTGGGGCGAGGTCTGCGAGCGTGCCGGCGTGGAGTCCGGCACGACCCCGGCGGACGCTCCGGTCGAGAAGCTGATCTCCCTCCCGGCGATCGGTGGGGGGGCGAAGCCCGACGCGGGTGGCGCCGGGCCCTGCGGCCCCTCGTGCGGGTGCCACCCGCACGGGTGAGGGTCGCTACTCCGCGCCGACGCTTTCCTGCGGGGCGATCGGTTCGATCGGGATGATGGGCGCCGGCTCGGGGGGGCGCAGCCCCGCCAGCTCGTCGACCTCGCCGTCTTCGCCGCGCCGCCTCGCGGCGAGGTCGATCAGCTCCGGGCCCTTCCGGATGATCGCGAGCGAGAGCCAATCGGGGAGGGGATAGATGTCGGGCCTCCCGCGTCGCCAGGCGTCGAGGACGAAGGCGTCGGGCTCGCGCTCGGCGAGCACGCGCTGCACCGAGCCCAGCTCGGGGTCGAAGACGAGCACCGCGTGGTGTTCTCCCTTGACGCCCCGGTTGATCGTTACGCCCCAGGCCTCCCAGCCGACGTCCTCGCAGGTGGGGGCGACGCCGTCGTAGACCTCATCGCGCCAGTGGTAGCACAGGCCCATCCGGTCGCCCTCGAACCAGTTGACGACGACGTTGCCCGTCCACCCGGAGTGCCAGGCGGTGTCGGGGTCGGCGTGGGCGGCGGCGACGGTCTGTTCCAGCGCGTCGGCGATCGAGGCCAGCTCGGGGCGCTGGATGGAGCCGATCTCGATCGGGCGAGTCGAGGCGCATCCGGTCAGCCCCAGCCCAAGCACGGCAAGGATGGTCAGACGGGCGAGCATCGGGACATCATCGGCGATGCGGGCGCGCCTTTCCAGACCCGGCGGCGCCGGGACGGGTGACCCCCTCACGCGGGCTGGCGCAGACCGTGTGACCGGCAGGATCAGGCGCCCCTGGGCCTGCACGTGCTCAAGCCGCAGAGCTTGTACGCGGGGCAGAACCCGATGGCGGCGGTGAGGACGAGAACGACGCCGACGACCGCGGCGAGGATCCCCCAGAGGGAGGCGTCCATGAGCCCGAGCCAGAGCAGGGCGGCGGCGAGAAGCACGCCACCGAAGATGAGACGGACGACGCGGTCGATCGAGCCCTCGTTGGGACGCATGGCCTGTCCTTTCAGCGTCAGACGGGTGTCTTCGCCTCGTCGAGCACGCGTTCGGCGTACTTGTTCATCGCGTCGCGCAGCTGCTCGAAGCTCTCGAGCACGTAGAGCACGGGCTGGTAGTGGTCGATCTCGAAGTGGGTCTCGCAGACGCGTTCGAGGTCGAACGGGCGGCGCTCGAGGCGTCCGCTGGTGTCGCTCGGTTCGAGGCTGACGCCCTTGGGCGCCTCGGGGGCGGTGAGGGCGTGCTCGGACTCCCCGTGGGAGGAGATCAGGCCGGAGCCGTAGATCTTCAGGCGTCCGTCCTCCTTGATCAGGCCGAACTCGACGGTGAACCAGAAGAGGCGCCCGAGGCGCTCGATGTGGTAGGGGTCGTCGGTTTCAAGGGCGGCCTTGCCGTACGTCTGGAGGAAGTCGGCGAAGACGGGATCGGCGTGGAGGGGGACGTGCCCGAAGACGTCGTGGAAGATATCGGGCTCGGGGAGGTAGTCCATCTTCTCGCGCGGGCGGACGATGATGGTGGTGGGGAACTCCCGGCGGGAGAGGCAGGAGAAGAACGCCTTGCCGGGGAGGTACCCGGGGACGGCGCGGCTCTGCCACCCGGTCAGGGGGCGGAGGTACTCGTTGATCCCCTTGATCGTCTTGGAGGGGTCGCGCGGGTCGGGCTGCTCGCCGAAGAGGAGCGGCACGCGGTCGGGGACGAGGCGGATCGCCTTGAGCCCGGAGATGAAGGTGTTGGAGGCCTGCTGCTCGAGCACCTCCCACCGACGCTCGTAGAGCGCCTTCCAGACCGCGTGGTTCTCGTCGGTGTACCGCTCGTAGCGCTGCGTGACGTAGAACGATTCGGTGTTGATCTGGTCGGCGGGGAGGTTCTCCGCGGCGTCGGCGGCGGCCTGCGCCTTCTTGAACTCTTCCCCGTCGATCACCTGATTGTCGTGGTGCTCGCTGCGCATCGTCCGCCTCCTTTGCGGGTGGCTTTCGGATCTGACACTCCATTATACGGACGGGATCGGGTCCCGGTTTAGATTCCCGCGATCTCGAAGCAGGCCCACGCCTGAGCGGGCGTGATCGCCTGTCCGGGGGCGATCGCCTCCCGCTCCGTCGCCGCCGCGCGTCGGCGATGGGTCGCGGCCAGCACCGAGTCCTCCGGGTTCGGACGCACGATCGGGGTGTCCGATCCGAACCAGAGCAGCTCTCCCGGGGCGCACCCGGCCTCGATGAGGTCGCGCAAGGGGAGGACACGATCGAGGCGGTGGGGGAGCAGCCGCGTGAGCGCCTCGACGTCCGCCAGCAGGTGACAGGGCTGCACCGAGCAGATCACCCCGAGGTCGGCGAAGCGGGGGATGTCGCGCTCATCGATCAGTTCCGCGTGCTCGATGCGCTGCCCGCGGGCGCGCGGACGGACGCGTTCGATCGCGTCGAGGACGGCGCGAACGCTCGCGTCCCCGATCGCATGGGCGGCGAGGGGGAGGCCGAGCGCGTCGCAATCGCGCAGGGCGCCCTCGATCCGGGAGGGGGACATCATGGGTGTGCCGCGGGGGTGTTCCGGGATCGGGTCGGCGTAGGGGGAGAGCATCCAGGCGGTGCGGGAGTTGAGCGTGCCGTCTGTGAAGACCTTGCCGCCACCCAGGCGGATTGCGTCCCGCTCCCAGGTCCGGCGTGCGCCGTGGATCGAGGGGAGGTCTTCGACGAGTGGGTAGAGGCGGACGCGGCAGGGGAGTCGTCCCGCGTCGTCGAGCTGCGCCAGCAGCGGCCCGAGCCAGGTCTGGCTCTTGAGATCGTGGACCTCGGCGAAGCCCAGCTCGGCGAGGTGCGTCAGGGCCGCGTGGACGTGCTCGGCGCGCTGCTCGGGTGTGGGCTCGGGGACGCGGCTCCAGGCGAGCGTCGCGGCGGACTCGAGGAGCAGGCCGGAGCAGGCGCCGGTCGGGTCGCGGTCGATGATCCCCCCGGGTGGGTCGGGCGTGGTGGCGGAGAAGCCGCACGCGCGGAGGGCGGCGTGGTTCAGGACGAGGGCGTGGGCGTCGAAGCACCACGCCAGGCAGGGGCGATCGCCCGTCGCGCCGGTCAGCTCGTCGGCGTCGGGCCAGCGTGGATCGGTCCACGCCTCCGGGCGGGCCGCGTGGGCGAGGACCCACCCCGGATCGCCGGCGTCGTCCATCTCACGGGCGCGGGCGCCGAGCTGCTCGAGCATCGTCTCGCGGGAGGGGCAGGCGGTGAGGTCCACCATGCCCATGGTCCGCCCGAGGTGGGCGATGTGCGCGTGCGCCTCGCGACGCGGGGTCATGCGCTGGGCGCCCCGAGCAGGGCGTCGACGATCGTCGCCGCGGCGTCCGCGTCCCGGGCGGGGGTGGCGAACTCCACGCGGACCACGCCGACGCCTCCCCGCGCGTCGAACCCGAAGCGGTCGCAGGCGACCGCGACCGGTTCGTCGATGTCCACGCCCGTCCGGTCGCGCACCACGCGACGCAGGGCGGTGCGGTCGGCGTTGAGCGCTCTGAGCAGCGCCGGTTCGGCGGCGCGGATGTCGCTGGGAACCATCAGGTCGTCGCCCTCGATCACCGCGTCGGCGGTCCGTGCCGTCTCGATCCGCCCTCGGGCGTAACGACCGAGGGAGCGGCGCCCATGCGCCGCGACGAATCGATCGCAGACGAAGTCACGGTCCGGGTCGAGCGGGTGAAGAACGAGCAGGAGCTGGAGGGAGGTGTCTGCGGCGCCGGGGAGTTCCTCCTCGGGGACGTGCAACACGCTCTCGCGCGCCTCGAGTTCATCGGGAGTGAGTTCGAGGATGAGCGCGCCGTCCGTGGGGTCGATGATGAACCGCCGGCGATGCACGCTTCCGTCGGAGTCGAGCGATCCGACCCGGTACGTCCGGAGGGTCGCCCGGGCACGCTCGATCGCGGGATGGATGGTGGGATCGGTCACGCCCAACTGTGGGCGCGGGGAGGGGCCGGGGCAACGCGGGGCGCCCGGCGGGGCCCAAAAAGGGCACGGGGCCGGCCCGAAGGCCAGCCCCGACTGTTCAACGATGTTCCGCAGACGGGTCCGTGGACCCGACCGGAGATGAAAAGCGCCCGCCTCAGCGGCGGGTCGCACGCCTCCGGGCCTTCTTGCGGGTGGCCTTCTTGCGGGTGGCCTTCTTGCGGGTGGCCTTCTTGCGGGTGGCCTTCTTGCGGGTGGCCTTCTTGCGAGTGGCCTTCTTGCGAGTGGTCTTCTTCGCGGCCTTCTTGCGGGTGGCCTTCTTGCGAGTGGCCTTCTTACGGGTCGCCTTCTTGGCGGTCTTCTTGCGAGCCGCCTTCTTGCGGGTCGCTTTCTTGCGGGTGGCTTTCTTCGCCATGGTGGTCTCCTCGGTTGGGTACCAGTGTCGGTCGGTCTCGGTCAGAACATCGTGTGCGTGCCCGTCACAACGGTCCGTATCGGTATCTGTTCACACACCGCTTGAGTGAAGCGGGCTGATCTTGCGCGGATCGTTGATCAACATGGGCAACACGATACATCGAAGCGCGTGCAAGTGCAGTGCTCGGGCGCCAGCAGTGCGCGGGGCAACAGTGGATGCGCGTCTCGACACCATCGGATTGCGCGCATCGATCACGTGGTGTGTCGGCGCGCATCGTGAGCGTTCACGTGTTCGGTTTGAGCGCGCGCACGCGGGTCGTGCGGGTGTTGATCACGCGAGATGGCGTCCGGCGCGGTTCTTGCGCTTGATCGTGTGTTTCGCGTGAGTTCGCGTGCGTTGCGCGTGCGTTCGCGGGAATTGTCCGTGGTTTGGTGCGCGCACAATCCGTGTTCTGCAACCCGGATCGCCCCTGAGATCGCCCAATCGGCATAACCGACAGCCTCGGGCGTCGACCCGGCGCGTTCCTAGACTCCCCTCCCGAAACCACGCGTCACCCGAGGAGTTGCGATGACCCAACCGACCCGACGAGACCTGGATTGCGGCACGCCGCTGATTGTGGAAAACATTCCCGGGGTTCGATCGGCGGCGATGACGTGGCTCATCCCCGCGGGGTCGGTCACGGACGATCCGGACGCTCTCGGACGTTCGCAGGTGCTCTCCGAGCTGCTGATGCGCGGGGGCGGGGGGCTGGATTCGAGGGGGCAGGCCGACGCGTTCGATCGGCTGGGCGCCTCCCGTCACGCCGGGTCGGGGACGACGCACATCCGGGTGAGCGTCTCCTGCCTGGGCGCCAAGCTCTGCGACACCCTCCCCCTGCTGGTGGACATGGTGCGTCGTCCGACGCTGAGCGAGGCGTCGCTGGCGCCGACCAAGGACCTCGCGGTGCAGTCGATCGAGTCGCTCGCGGACGACCCGCAGGAGCGGTGCGTGCTCGCGGCTCGGGCGAGGCACTACCCCGCGCCCTTCGACCGTTCCGGGCTGGGCACGATCGAGGGCATCGGATCGCTGACGCGCGGGGGGGTCGTGAGCGCGTGGGAACGCCTGGCCCGCCCCGAGGGCTCGATCATCGCGGCGGCGGGTGACGTGCACGCCGACGCGCTGGCCGAGGCGTTGAACGAACTGCTCACGGACTGGGCGGGGCCGGGGGGGACGTACGCGATGGGGAGCGACGCGCCGCGGGGATACGCCCACGAGAAAGATGATTCAAACCAGGTTCAGATCCTGGTGGTGCAGGACGCGCCCCCCGAGCCGCACGAGGACTCGGTGCTCGAGCGGTTCGTGGTCAACACGCTCTCGGGGGGGATGTCGGGGCGGCTCTTCACGGAGGTGCGCGAGAAGCGGGGGCTGTGCTACTCGGTCAGCGCCAGCTACCGGGCGGACCGGGAGTTTGGGGGCGTCTCGGCGTACGTGGGGACGACCCCGGAGCGGGCGCAAGAGTCCCTCGACGTGCTGCTCGGTGAGCTGGAGCGCGTGCGTGAGGGGATCAACGAGAGCGAGCTGGAGCGGGCGCGGATCGGGATGAAGTCACGCCTGGTCTTCGGGGGGGAGTCCACCGGGGCCCGGGCCGCGTCGCTGGCGAGCGACATGCGTCTGCTCGGGCGGGCCCGGTCGCTGCGGGAGCTGACCGAGCGGATCGATCGGGTGAGCCTGGACGAGGTGAACGCGTACCTGCGTCGACGAGAGCCGGGGCGGATGACGATCCAGACCGTCGGGCCGGAGCCGCTGCGTCCCCCCGCGGGGGTCTGAGGGGGGCAGCCGCCGGGGCGGCGCGGGCGTCCGGGCTACACTCCGCCCCATGTCGCTGCGAAACGTCCGACGATTCTGGCAGTACTCGCTGCTCTCGGCGCTCGTGCTGCTGCTGACGCTCACGCTGCTCTATCCGATCTACCTGACGGTTCGGGGGGGGCTGGCGGAGGACGTCGCGACGGGGCAGGGGTTCACGCTTGAGCATCTGCGTCTGGTCTTCGAGGATCCGCTCCAGGTCCAGGCCCTTCTCAACGCGCTCACGATCGCCCTGGCGACGACGCTGCTCTGCATCGTCGTCGCGCTCCCCCTGGCGATGCTCTCGGCGAGCTACCGGTACCCGGGCAAGACCCTGCTCAACGCGGCGATCCTGGTGCCCCTGATCCTCCCCCCCTTTGTGGGGGCGATCGGGATGAAGATGCTGCTGGGGCGGGAGGGGTCGCTCAACACGCTCCTGGGGACGGAATGGGATGTGCTCGGGACCGCCCGGTTCTGGGGGGTGGTGATCGTCGAGGCGTTGCACCTGTACCCGATCATCTATCTGAACGCGACGGCGTCGCTGGCGAACCTGGACCCGGCCCTCGATGAGTCGGCGGAGAATCTGGGGGCGGGACCCTGGCGACGGTTCTTCAAGATCACCCTGCCGCTGATCCGTCCGGGGTTGTTCGCGGGGGGGACGATCGTCTTCATCTGGAGCTTCACCGAGCTGGGCACGCCCCTGATGTTCGACTACAAGCTGGTGACCCCGGTCCAGATCTTCGAGAAGCTCAAGGAGGTCGAGAACTCCGGGGAGCCGTACGCGTTGACGCTGGTGCTGCTGACGGCGGCGATCGGGGCGTACATCCTCGGCAAGGCGGTCTTCGGGCGGCGGGGGTACGCGATGTACGCCAAGGCCTCCCGGGCGGCGGACGAGACGACGCTGACGGGGTGGCGCGGATGGCTGGCGGGGGGGGCGTTCGGACTCGTGACCGTGCTGGCGCTGCTCCCGCACGTGGGGGTGGTGCTCACGAGCCTGGCCCGCCCGGGATCGTGGTACCAGTCGGTCTTCCCGAAGGCGTTCACGGGGAGTCACTTCGTCGAGGCGCTCACCAGCGACCTGGCCTTCAGCTCCATCCAGAACTCGCTGATGCTCAGCCTCAGCGCGGTGGTGTTCAGCGCGTTCTTCGGGATCCTGATCGCGTACATCATCGTGCGGACGACGGTCCGGGGGCGGAACCTGCTCGACGCGCTCTGCATGCTCCCCCTGGCGGTGCCGGGGCTGGTCATGGCCTTCGGGTACGTCGCGGTGACACTCACCTGGCCCTTTGAGGGGACGCTGAAGATCTTCGGGCAGGAGTTCGCGGCGCCCCTGGACGGGACGTGGCTGGACCTGGACGTGCTCGGCTCGAACCCGAACCCGTTCCCCCTGCTGATCATCGCGTACGGCGTGCGCCGCCTGCCCTACATTGTCCGCTCGACCGTCGCGGGTCTGGAGCAGACCTCCGGGGAGCTGGAGGAGGCGGCGGTGAACCTGGGCGCCTCGCGGGTGATGGCGGTGCGCAAGGTGATCGTGCCCCTGATCATGGCGAACCTGATCGCGGGGGGGCTGCTGGTCTTCAGCTTCTCGATGCTGGAGGTGTCCGACTCGCTCATCCTGGCGCAGCGGAGCGTGCACTTCCCGATCACGAAGGCGATTTTCGAGTTCTCGAACCGGCTGGGTGACGGCCCGTACATCGCCAGCGCGATGGGGGTGTGGGGCATGGCGCTTCTGACGCTGACGCTCTTCGGCGCGTCGATGCTGCTGGGCAAGAAGCTGGGCTCGATTTTCCGGGTGTAGGGACCGGGGGCGTCGAGGTACGCCGGGCGTTGGGCCCGCCGATGGCATGAAGTACTACTCGGGACAGATCGGGCTCGTCTTCCGCGACCGGACCTGGCGGCGCAATCTGCGCGTGCTCGTGCGGTTCTCGGCGATCCTGCTGATCCTGATCCTGGTCTACACGGTCCTCTTCCACTACATCATGATGCTCGAGGGGCAGCGTCACAGCTGGCTGACGGGCTTCTACTGGACGCTGACGGTGATGTCCACGCTCGGGTTCGGGGACATCACCTTCCACACCGACCTGGGGCGCGCCTTCTCGATCCTCGTGCTGCTGACCGGGATCGTGATGCTGCTCATCCTGCTCCCCTTCACGATCATCCAGTTTTTCTATGCGCCGTGGATCCAGGCGCAGGCGGCGGCCCGGACGCCGAAGAGCTACCAGGGGGAGGGGGGGCACGTGGTGCTGACACACTTCGACCCCTCGACCGAGGCGTTGATCCGCAAGCTGGTTCAGTTCGGGCATGATTATGCGCTGCTGGTCCCGGACGCGTATGAGGCCGCCCGCCTGCACGATCAGGGGCTCAGCGTGGTGGTGGGGGACTTCGACGATCCCGAGGCGTACGAGCGGGTGCGGGCGGATCAGGCGGCGCTGGTCGCGACGACGCACAACGACTACGTGAACACGCACGCGGTATTTGCCGTGCGCGGCGTGGCGCCCGACGTGCCCGTGGTCGCAACCGCGGACAACGCCGCCTCGGTGGACATCCTCGAACTCGCGGGCGCCGGGCACGTGCTCCAGCCCCCCGAGCAGATGGGTCAGGCCCTCTCCCGGGGTGTGCTGGGGGGGGACGCGATCTCCCACCCCGTCGGTCGGGTGGGCGAGCTGGTCATCGCCGAGGCGAACACCGCGCGCACGCCGCTCACGGGCAAGACCCTGGGCGAGGCGAAGCTTCGGGAGTTGGGGGTGACGGTGCTGGGGATCTGGCGGCGGGGCCAGTTCGAGCCCGCGACGCGTGACACCCTCATCGACGAGCACGCGATCCTGCTCCTGGCCGGCTCCGCCTCACAGTTGGAGGCGTACGACGAGGCCTTCGTGATCTACAACGTCTCGGTGGAGCCGGTGCTGATCATCGGGGGCGGGCGTGTCGGGCAGGCCGCCTCGAGGCTGCTGAGCACGCGCGACGTGGACTGGCGCCTCATCGAGCGGGACGAGTCGATCCCCCTCGACTCGGAGCGGACGGTCTACGGGGACGCAGCGGACCTGGAGGTGCTCAAGCGGGCGGGCATCGAGAAGGCGCCTGCGGTGCTCATCACCACGCACGACGACGATCTGAATATCTACCTGACGATCTACTGCCGCAAGCTCCGCCCCGACATCCAGATCATCTCGCGGACGAACCTGGACCGGAACGTCGCGACGATGCACCGGGCCGGAGCGGACTTCGTGATCTCGTACGCCTCGATGGCGGCGACGGCGATGTTCAACCTGGTCCGCGACAGCGGGATCGTGCCGATCGCGGAGGGGCTCGAGATCTTCCGGGTTCCGATGCCCGACTCGCTGGTGGGCAAGACGCTTGCGGAATCGGGGGTGCGTGAGCGGACGGAGTGCTCGATCGTCGGCGTGGGCCGGGGGGAGGACATCACGCCCAACCCGCCGGCGGGGCTCCGCCTGGAGGCGGGGACGGAGCTGGTGCTGGTGGGGAGCCCGGAGACGGCGCGCCGGTTCCACGAGGCGTACGTCGAGGGGTAGGCACGGACCCGCTAGACGCAGATATCAAGTGCTTTGTTACCAGAGCATGCGAACGCGGCCGAGCTTCCGGAAACATGAACGTTGCCACATCCCTCAAAGGGTTGCGGGAACCAATATTAGTGGACTAGTATGAAATCTCGAAAGGGGGCGTCGATGACACGAGTACTATTTCTGGGGCAGGTCGTGCTGATCGGTCTATTGGCGCCGAAGGCCGGGCCAACTGCGATCGAGCGGATGCCAACTTCGATCCGTCGGACTTTGGAGCGGGAGTGGTCTGCTTTCTATGTCGGACCGGATGGGTCGCTCTGGGACGCGAGGGCAAGCTTGGAGAAACCAAAGAAGCCTGCCGATGACGAGTACATGGATGCGTTCGATGCAGAAGATGCTCCGAAGTGGTATGGAATCACTTACTCACGCGCTGCGGGTAAGAGCGTCACGTGTTCGAGCATGCGGACTGTTCGGGAACTGATCCAAGAGGTCCACAACCAGAGAATGCAACTGCTTCGGGAGAAGTACCTCCGTGATCAGGGAATGCGATATGTAGAGAGAATGCGAGTAGAGCAAGTCTTGGAGGACGGCTTGCGGGTTCGCTTTCTGGAAGACGGCAGAGAGGAACAATCAAGCGTCTTTCTTGAGGGCTATCCCCTCGAAGACGCTGTGGTCGACGACGATACCCTGCGGGTTGACCTGCTGGTGAAGTACGTTGGCCGCTTTCAATACTCCACGGTCCTTGGGTCTACGGCAACGATCGAGAAGTATCGAGTGCATGAGCAGGTCGATTGGAGTCGGATTGCACCATTCCTGATGGCATCTGAAGTAACACTTGAAACGCCAGATGGCCCAGAGCATCTGGCAGAGCTTCTTTGGTCTGAAGAGGCCAGTTCGCTTGCAGATTGGCGGCTGGTGCGGGTCAGAGTAAAGGATGCGATATCAGGGCGCTATCGGTATGTTCGCGAGGGGACGGGATCACTACGGAGGCGAAGGAAGATCACGATTCGAGAGCCTGTCCCAGCAGTCTATGAATGGCGTTGGGTGAACAAGCCCAAGCAGTTTCGGTGGAAGTCGATATCAGATTAGAAAACGCCGACGGCGTCGTGAAGACGCCGCCGGCGTGGGCGAAGCAGTTGACCGATCCTTCGGTTCCGCTTGCCACCCGCAAGAAGGCAGGGACAAGCGTCGGGCCGGATCAGCGGGCCGCGACGCGGGTGGGCTTGAGTTC
>JBITAG010000073.1:0-8707 GCA_044439985.1 Phycisphaerales bacterium JB059
CCCCCGTAGTTCGTGTACGACCCACCGCCGGCGCCCTCCACGCCCGGCGTCAGGTACGACCCCGCCTCGCGCAGACTCGCGCCCGCCTCCTCGACCCGCGCCGCCGCCACATACAGATCCGGATTGTGAGCCCACGCCTCCCGCACAAGCCCCTCCAGCACGGGGTCACCCAGCGAGGGAAGCCAGCCCGCACCGACCACATCCGCCCCCTCGACCCCCTCGCCCCGCTGCTCCGCGTACTGCGGAGGAACGCCAACGTGCCGGGTCGCGAGATCCCGCGGCGGCTCGCTCACCGAGGCGCAACCCACAAGGGCCACCCCCGGCGCCGCGAGAAACGCCAGACGCCACCGATCCGGAGTGGAACCACTCATTCCACCGCCTCACTTTCCTCGTCCCGGCTTACGCCGAAGAGACCGGCCCGGTACTTCTGCAGCAGCTTCAGCAGCCGCTTCTGGTCTTCCTTGCTGATGACGCCGATGAGATCCTTCAGACGCTGGATGTGCCCGGGCAGGATCCGCTTGAGCAGCCGCTCCCCTTCGTCGGTGATCTCGATGCGGCAGACACGCCGGTCCTCGACCGAAGCGCTCCGTCGCACGAACCCGTCCCGCTCCAGACTGTCCACCAGCCCGGTGATCGTCCCCTTCGTCACCCCCGATGACCTGGCAAGCTCGGTGTGACTCGCGGCGCCGTCCGGGTCGAGCAGCGTGACGAGCACGCGCAACCGCCCCTCCGTGATCCCGTACCGATCGAGGCTCGCCTTGAGCTGCGCGGCCATCTCGTCGCCGATCGCCCGCAGCAGGCCGTAGAGCATGATGTCGTCCGGCTCCAGCTCCGGCACCTTCTTGGACATGCGGCAGAGACGCTGGTAGTCGGGGATGTGGACCGGCTGGAACTGCTCGTCTGACATGAATCCCTCGCAGGCGTTGACCCTCGTCCGGCAATCGCCGCCGACGCGCTCCCGCGCCACTCCCGACCATTCGATTGGGCGCCAAACAGTTTGTCGGCAAACAGTACGTAGCCAAATCGTATGGCTGCAAACAAATGAGTCAAGCCAACCCGTCTCGGGCCGCGCATCCCCACCTTGTTTGCACTTTGAACGGTATTTGTGCCGGTCATCACCGCGCAGGCCGCATCCCGACGCGCCAAACCCACCCGGGCGCCGAGCCTCTAAAGCGCCAACACGGTCGCCGAGGACCCCGCCATGCCTGCCCAGGCCGGAGCGAGGGGCGATCAGACACCCGGCGTCGGCCCCATCCGGGTGGACATGGCCGAGGCCATCCGGGCGGCGAACACCTTGAGCGGGCCGCGCGCCTCCGATCGCACCACCTCGTCAACCGTCCGTTCCCACAGCCGGAGCCATCGCGGGAAGTGCTCCTCCCGGATCTCCCCCACCCTTCGGTGCACCTCAAGCGGACGCCCCGAGTACCGCCCGGTGCGGTAAACCGCCGCGGACCAGAAGTCCCGCATCGTCGCCAGGTGCCGGTCCCAGTCCGCGACATGGCGCTCGAAGATCGGCCCCAGGTCCGGGTCCAGCCGGGCCACCTCGTAGAACCGCTCCACGAGACGGGCGATCTCCCCTTCACGATCCGGGGCCGCCTTCTCGGGGTCTCGGGAACTGATCGGCAGGTCCGTGGGCGTCATCGGTTGCTCCAAACTGGTATTACAGATACCATATATCGTCGAGGACACGAGGGCAACCGCTTGAGGCTCACCGATCGAACCGACTACGCGCTCCGGGTGCTGATGGTGCTCGCCTCCAGCGAGCGCCGGCACACCGTCCCGGAACTGGCCAAGGCGTTCGGCGTCTCCGCCCACCACCTCACCAAGGTCGTCCAGTCGCTCCAGACGGAAGGATGGGTTCGCACCACCCCCGGCCGCGCCGGAGGCGCCGAGCTGGACGCCTCACCGGCGAGCCTCTCGGTCGGGCGCGTCGTCCGCGCGATGGAGCCGGACCTGAACCTCGTCGAGTGCCTCCAGGAGCAGGGCCATTGCCCCCTGGCGGGTCCGTGCCGCCTTGCCGGCGCACTCCGGCATGCGCGCCGCGCCTTCCTCGCGGAGCTTGACCGGGTCACCCTCGCCGACCTGGTGGACGGGCGAGGCGCACGACTTCTCCGATCCCTCTCGCCCACGCTCAGCGTAAACGGAGCCACCCGATGACCAACGAACACACCGAGCGCCCGTCCGTCCGGTTCGAGGGCGAGACCGGCCTGCTCGACCTCGAGCAGGAAGCCGCCGACCTCCTCGAACGGTCGGTCGAGAGCCCGCACGGGCACGCCCAGCGCACGCTCTACCGCCATGCCGGCGCCACCATCGCCATGTTCGCCTTCCGCGCCGGTGCGCAGCTCCCGCCGCACGCCGCCGACGGCGTGGTCAGCGTGCATGTCCTCCGGGGGCATGTCACCATGCAGGCCGGGGCCTCCCGGCTCGAACTGCCCGCGGGCCAGATGCTGCGCCTCGCGCCCGGCGTGACGCACGACGTGAGCGCGTCCGAGCCCTCCGTCATCCTCACACACATCGCGAGCACCGAGTCCGCCCCCTCCGGCTAGGTCGCCGGTGGCGCGATCACTCCTCCCCCACCGGCGCCGGCTCATCCATCCACGCCTCATACCGGCGACGAACGACGTCGAAGACCTCTTTGCGCACCCCCGTCTCGGAGACCAGCCCTTTGCGGTTGTACCAATCCTGCACGCCCGCGAGGGGTCGCCTCGGGGAGCGGAAGTCCTTGAGGATCCAGGGCGAGAGCCCCTGGAGCATCCCGCTCCGGCGGAGTTCGTCGCACCAGTCGAGCTGATCCCGGTAGAACCGGACGCCGAACGCCTCGCTCCAGACCTCCTCCGGCCCGCCGGCCCGCCCCTGCTTCACCCCGGCCCCGAACTCGCTGAAGATCAGCGGCTTCTCCCACGCGGTCTGCACCGGGAGGCCCGCGAGCCGCTCGGTCGAGTCGTGGTACCACCCGATGTACTCATTGATCGCCAGGACATCCGCGAACGCCCCGAACGGATCCTCGACGAAGACCCCGTCCAGACGCCCGTCCGCACCGCGGGTCATGCGAACGAAGCAGGCCGCCGAGATCAGCCGGGTGTCGTCCAGCTCCCGGGCCGTCTGGGCCAGCTCGCGCCGGAGCGAGGTCTGGGCCTCGTTCCCCTCGTTCTCGTTGCCCACGGACCAGATCACGACGCTGGCTCGGTTCCGATCCCGCTCGATCATCTCGGTGAGGTGCGTCCTCGCGTACGCCCGGGTCACGGGGTTGTCGAAGTCGAGCACCCAGTAAACCGGGATCTCCGCCCAGACCATCAACCCCAGCTCATCGGCGACACGGAGCATGTGCTCGTTGTGCGTGTAGTGCGCCAGACGCACGTAGTTGCACCCCAGCTCCTTGGCCCACCCCAGCAGTGTCCGCGCGTCCTCCTCGCTCCACGCCCGTCCCGCCCGGTCGGGCGCCTCCTCGTGCAGGCAGATCCCGCGCAGGAAGACCGGCTCCCCGTTGAGCAGGATCTCCCGCCCCCTCGTCTCGATCGTCCGGAACCCGATCCGGTCCGAGACCCGGTCCCCGTTGGCCGCCTCGATCCTCACCGCGTGCAGCGCCGGACGCTGCGCCGACCAGAGCGCCGCGTCCGCGGACCAGGGGACCTCCACACGGACCGTCCCGGTGTCATCCGCGACCCCTTCGATCACACCCGGAATCGGATCCACGCGGAGATCGCACCGCGTCCCCGCACGTTCCGCCCCGTCCAGCCGGACCGTGGCGCGCAGTGTGGAACGGTCGGGGCTCAGCTCCAGCGCCCAGGCCCGGATGAACGTCTCCGGGACTTCCAGGATCGAGACCTCGCGCGTGATCCCCCCGTAGTTCCACCAGTCGGTGCGCATCGCGGGAACGTCCTCGGGGCGTCGCCGGTTGTCCACCCGCACAACCAGACTGTTCTTCCCGTCGAGCAGCTTCCCCGTGATCTCGAAGGCGAACGGGGTGAACCCGACGTGGTGCGACCCGAGGTACTCACCGTTCAGCCAGACGTCCGCGTGCCGGTTCACCGCCCCGAAGTGGACGAACCGGCGTTTCCCCGGGCTGGGCTGAAACTCAAACGTCCGCCGGTACCAGACCGTCCCCTCGTAGAAGAACAGCTCTTCCCGCTGGCTGTTCCAGTCACCGGGAACCTGCAGCTCCGGCGCCTCGTCGAAGCTGTACTCCACCCGCTCGCCCGTCGAGGCGGGACGCCGGTCTGCCCACCACCCATCGGCGAGCGGGCGGCTCAGGTGACTGACCGAGCCGTTGTCGTACGGGTCCGGGATGTGTTGCCACGAGCCACCCAGGTCGAGGACCGTCCGCTGGAGCGGGGAGGTGATCGGCGCCATCAGGTTGCGTCCCTCCGGATGATCGGGGGTGTGGCCCGGCGGGTGGGGCGACTGCCCAAGGGCGGAGGCCGCCGTGCACACGAGGACCAGGCCCACCGCCCGGAGTGCACGAACAAGTTGTCTCGTGGTGCTTGTGCGGTGCATCGGGGGGAGCGTAGCGGCGACACGCTCCCCACCCCTCGTCAACCTCTTCCCCCCCACCCCCGACAGGCACGACACCCCCGGCACACCCAGCGCCGGGAACGCCCCCCTCGACTGTCGCTCACGGGCGAGACCCCGCCCCTCCCCCGGCCCGGAGCCGGTCGAAAACCGCGGCCACCACCCGGTCGCACCGCTCACCGTCGAAGCTGAGTTCTCGGCGGATCTCCTCGACGCCCTCGCCGGCCAACGCCGCGGACATCTTCGGCTTGGCGCGGAACAGGCTGACCTTCACGTGGCTCTCCGTCATCCCGAGGCTCGCCGCCGTCTCCCGGGTGCTCAGCCCCTGGATGACGCGAAGCATCACCACGCTCCGTTCTCGCTCGGACAGGTCGCTCATCGCCTCGTCGAACATTCGGATCCTCTCGGCGCCACGCATCACGGGCTCCCGCGTCTCGGCCACGGCGTCCGGGGTCTCCGGCGTGAGTCCAGAGCGTTCCCGCTCGTGCAGTCGCGCCCGGCGCTCACGCAACCGGATCGATTCGTTGAAGACAATCCGTGTCATCCAGGTGGCCAGTGTTGATCGAGAATCAAATCCCGCGAGCCCGTTGTAGATCCGCAGGTACGCCTCCTGCAGCGCGTCCTCCGCGTCCAGGGCGCTCGAAAGCACGGCGCGGGCTGTCCGGAACAGACGTTGGTTGTGGCGTCGCATGAGCAGCTCGAACGCCCCCGTGTCGCCCTCGACAACCCGCGCCGCGACCTGCTCATCCGTGAGCGGAGCCAGCAGCCGGAGTCTTGTGGATTCAAGACGCATCTTCGTTCCTCTCGGCCCCGGCCCGCCGGGGAGACTCAATCTCACGAAGCCAGCGACGACGCCCGGGACGCTCCCGCGCCGGGCGAGGGCAGCAGCCGCTCCCCTCGCATCGCCGCCAGCCCCGACAGCGTGTACGCCCCCAACGCCATCACCACGTCCCGCACCGCGATGTCAAAGTACCCCGCCAACGCGACGTTCACCGCGATCAACACCAACCAGACCGCGACCACGTACCCTCCAAGACGCGTCAGCTTCGTCAGCACCGCGAGCCCCGCGACGATCTCGATCACCCCCACGATCATCATGAACACCCCCGCGTCGAACGGGAGCATCCCGGAGACCATCTCGGGCAGGTACTTCGACCAGTCCGTCAACAGGTTCGTGAACTTGTCCGCCCCCGCGACGATCGGCACGAGGCCGTAGCACAGGCGGAGCGGGACGTACAGGCGAGTCAGCTGCGATTCGGTGTTCATGGGTGTTCCTTCCTTTCGGAAGATCAGACCCACCCCGACCGCCGGGGGTTACACCCGCCCCCCGGACTCACGCTCCCCCTCCGGAGGGCTCCCCAGCTCCGCCCGGGCCGACGAGAACGGCGTTCCGAGCATCCCCCGCAGCGTCTCGGTGTGCTCCGGCTCGAAACCGTCGAGCCCCACCGGGATCGCTTCCGGACGCTCCGCCCGTGTCAGCGTCCCGAACACCCGGTCCCAGACCGAGAGCACCGCGCTGTAGTTGCTGTCGGTCTGCGGCTGCCATCGCGAGTGGTGCACCCGGTGCAGCCCCGGCGTGATCACCACCCATCCCAGCCCCCGGTCCAGCCACCCCCGCATCCGCACGGTCGCGTGGTGGAACAGGCTCATCGGCAGCAGCACCGCGTTGTAGATCGCGATGTCGTGCACCCGCACGCCGAGAAAGATCACCAGCGGCGCCAGCGAGAGCCCGTGCGCCACGATCTCCAGCGTGTGGAACCGGAACGCCGCGGTTGACTCGAACCGCTCCGCGTGGTGATGCACCGCGTGCAACCGCCACAGGATGGGCGCCTTGTGCATCAGCACGTGGCAGGTGTATTGCCCCAGGTCGAGGATCAGGAACGCGAGGAGCACCCGCCCCCAGGTCGGCAGGCCGAGCGAGGGAAGCGCCCCCCCGCCGAAGAACGCGCTGACCCCGTCCAGGCACGCCAGGCCCGCCGCGATCCCGATGGCCGGAATCGCGTTGAGCAGCCCCAGCAGCACGTGGCGCACGCGGATTCCGCCCACACCCTCACGCGGATGCGCCGCCGGAATGACCGCCTCGAATACCCAACAGGCGCCGAGGGCCGCCGCAGCAATGGCTGGCTGCGTCTCGTAAATCATCCCGACTCACCGTCCTCCTCTTGAGACTAGACCTTTCCCCTCCCCGCGAGGTTACGCGACCTGTCTCCGCTCCGCTTCATTCGGCGCGATCTGTAACCGCGCCGGCTCGGAATAGGTCCGTTTCATCGGCCAGATCGCGCCACCCAACGAAAGGACCCAAGGCTATGTTCAAACCCCACCCGCTCCCCGCGACCCTCGCACTGCTCGCCGCCCTCCCCACGCTCGCCCACGCCGACCTCATCGGCGTCAACTACTCCACCGGCGACGTCTTCTCCATCAGCACCACCGACGCCTCCGCCACGCGCATCGGCCAGACCGCCACCGGCCTGATGGGCCTCGACCGCGACGCCGCCGGCGACCTCTTCGCCATCACCGACGGCCTCAGCGGCAGCCTCGCACGCCTCGACACCTCCACCTGGGCCCTCGACCCCGTCGGCTCCCTCAGCGCCGGCTTCACGTTCGAGGGCGGTATGGCCATCAGCCCCTCCGGCGCGTTCTACGGCGCCTCCCGACTCGCCGGCGGCGGGCGCGCCATCTTCCAGATCGACCCCCTCACGGGTCAGATGACCGAGAGCCTCACCCTCTCACGCTCCACGATTGACCTCAACGCCCTCCAGTTCCGCGACGACGGCCAACTCGTCGCCATCGACGCGATCGCCAACGAGTTCGTCTCCATCGACACCGGCACGGGCGAGGTCTCCTCCATCGCCTCCCTCCTCACGCCGAGCGCCGGCGCCGTCGGTGGACTCGCCATCGAGAACGGCTTTGGCTACTACGTCACCGCCGGAACGACCTCGGGCGCCGATGGCGACAACAGCCTCTACCGCATCGACCTCTTCACGGGCAAGCAGAGCCTCGTCGGCTCGCTCGGCGCCGAAGCGGGCGCCGGTTTCGGCATCGGCGCCCTCGCCGGACCCGCCGTCCCCGCCCCCTCGGGCGTGCTCGCCCTTCTCAGCGCCGGCGCCATCGGCGGCGTGCGACGCCGCCCGCGGGCCTGAAAGCCAACCACGCCCCCCCGCGCCCCTCGGGGCGCCACCCCCCCGCCCGCGCCGGACTCTGTTTTCGGCGCGGGCGACTTTCGCTTGCCCTCCCCGCCCCGAGCGGTTCAAATCAACCCCGGAGCGCCCGAGCCGCTCCCCCGATCACCCCCGCTCCCCGCCGAAGGACCCACCCGTGATCCGACGACTCGCCTGCACCCTCCTCCTCGCCCTTCCCCTCCAGGCCCCCGCCCAGGCCGCCGACACCGCGGGCGAGCGAGGCTTCCCGGCGCCCACCGTCGCCGAGTCCTCGAACTTCCAACGCACCGCCTCCCACGAGCAGGTCATGACGATCTGCGCGCAGCTCGCCGACACGTCCGATCGCATCACCCTCGACTCCATGGGAACCTCGACCAACGGGCGGGACATCCCCCTGCTCATCCTGGCCGACCCACCCATCGAGAACGCCGAGAATGCGCACCAATCCGGCAAGCTCGTCGTCTTCCTGTTCGGCGCCATCCACGCCGGCGAGGTCTGCGGCAAGGAAGCCCTCCTTATGCTCGCCCGAGACCTGGGCCTCGGCGAACGCGCCGACCTCCTCGACGACCTCGTCCTCCTCATCGCCCCCATCTACAACCCCGACGGCAACGACGAGTTCGACCCCGCCAACCGCCCCGGCCAGCTCGGCCCCATCGAGATGGGCGAGCGTGAGAACGCCGACGGTCTCGACCTCAACCGCGACTACGTCAAACTCGAAGCACCCGAGACCCGCGCCCTGACCAGGCTCCTCTCCGAGTGGGACCCCCACCTCACCGTCGATACCCACACCACCAACGGATCCCACCACCGCTACCTCATCACCTACCTGGGCCCCCGCCACCCCGCCGGCGACGCCGAGATCGTCTCCTACACCCGCGACACCCTCCTCCCCGCCATCGACGCCCGCTTCGAAGACCAGACCGACTGGAACGCCTTCTTCTACGGCAACTTCAGCGAGAACCACTCCAAGTGGACGACCTACCCCGCTGAACCCCGCTACGGCGCCGCCAGCCGGGGCCTGCGCAACCGCCTCTCCATCC
>JBITAG010000074.1:0-2552 GCA_044439985.1 Phycisphaerales bacterium JB059
CAGGGGCCACTCCTCGGTGAGAACCGCGACGTCGTTCTCCAGCCGCGTCTCGACGTACCAGAGCACGAACGGGCCTGTTTCGGCGGAGCCGGTGCGCCGTTCGAGGCGGATGACCTCGCGCACGCCCGCGGCCTCGTCCTCGAAGGCCACAAACTCGAGCCAATCGCTCTCGAGCTCGGGCGTGGTGATCGGGTTGGCCGGGTAGGGGCCGAACTCATCCCCGGTGCGGATCATGGCGGTGACGCGCTGGACGACGATTCGGGCCACGACGTGGGTGGAGGCGGACTCGGTGGTCTGCTTGTAGCTCTTGAAGGAGGTGTCGAGGGCCGCGAGGGTCGCGGTGAGCAGGGTCGCGGTGATGGTCAGCGCGATCAGGACCTCGACGAGGCTGAAGGCGCGCCGGGCGCGGGCGTGCTGGCGGGCGTGGCGCATGGGGGTTCTCACAGTCCGCCCTCGCGGTAGGTGCCCGAGGCGGCCCGCGTGCGGATGGGCAGGCGGATGCCGGAGGGCAGGGTCATGTCGGGGTCGTGGCGGAGGACAACGCGTCCGTAGCCGTAGAAGGGAACGATGACGCCACCGGCGCTCTGGGCGGCGACCGGGTCGGCGTCGTGGGGCAGGTCGGGGATGCCGTCGTAGGGGGGCAGGTCCCAGCCGGTGATCTTGACGCCGCCCACCTCGGGGAGGTCGTTGGGGTCGAGGGACTCGAAGTCGCCGTCGTCGGGGCCGAAGTAGCCGAGGGTGGCGTTGAAGCCGGCGGGGTTGCCGATGGGGTTGCCGAAGACGTCCTGGAGCGGCCCGGCGCCGTACTCGGGGGCGTAGGTGAGCAGGAGGGCGCCGGTAATGGTGGTGTTGCCGCGCGCGTCGAGGACGCCGGCGACGATGGCGCCGTTGAGGTTGACGTTCTGGTCCGGGGGCGAGTTGAACGAGCCGATGTCCACCGAGTAGTTGGGGAGCATCATGGAACTCTTGGCGATCTCCTCGAGGTCGTCGTCGTCGGGGTTGTAGAACCCGTCGTCGGGCAGCTCGGGGTGAACGGTGGTGAACTGGGTCTTGCCGGTGAACTGGAGCTTGTTGCGCACCTGCGTGTAGACCTCGGGCGCGTCGGAGATGATCGATCCGACGAAGAGGCAGTCGTGGAAGCGGATGTTGTTGGAGTACTTCTTGGTGTCGGTGACCCGCTTGCCGTCAATCACCAGGGGCTCGGGGAGCGAGTCGTAGTCCGCTGCGGAGTAGCTGGCGATCTCCGAGTCGAGCACGTCCGCCTTGTCCAGCGGGCTGGTGGCGCGGAGGAGCATCTGGTCGGGGGGGATGGCGGTGCTGGGCAGCCCGTCGTAGGCCTCGTCGGGGTCTTCGCTGCCCGAGTCACCCCAGACGGTGCGGGGGTAGAGCGGCTCGGGGTCGCCCCCGTCCACCTGGCGCTTGCCGTAGATCGTCCAGTGCGGGTGATCGTTCTCGGTGTGCGTACGCACGTAGGTCACGCCGACGAAGGTGCAGTTGTCGAAGAGCGCATTGAGGCCGACGGGAATCTGAACGTTGCGGAAGGTCATGTTCCGGAAGACGGGGCGGTAGTACCAGTCCGCGAAGGCGGGCGAGTTGAAGGGCGCCTTCTCGAAGTAGACGTCGGCGGCGTTGTCCGGCATGCCGTCATAGTCCGCGTCCGCCCAGACGGCCTGGAACCAGGGCGCGTCCGGGTCCGCGGAGTTCATCGCGGTCGTCCAGACGAGCAGGTCCGCGCTCGAGGCGCCCAGCTGCGACCCGACCTGGGTCCAGAACGGATCGCCGTCCGCGGCGGCCTGGAGCGCCGACTCGGTGTCGGAGAAGCTGTCCACCGTGATGAGGGGGACCTCGTCCTCGTCGGCGCCGAAGGTCAGGGGCGACTCGCCCGAGTCGGGGCTGATCGGCCCGTTGAGCTTGGGGTCGTAGTCGCCCTGCTCGTCCACCCAGTCACTCTCGGAAACGGTGAACATCAGGCGCCCGCTGACCTTCGCGTACTGGTCGAGCACGTCGATGTACCCGTCGCGCCAGCCCAGCTCCACGTCGGCGTAGACGCCGTGGTAGCTGTCGTAGTCGAGCGGGTCTTCCACGTCCGGGTCGTAGAAGGTGTTGTTGTTCACCTCTGTCCAGCCGTAGACCCCGTTGCGGTTCCGGTCCGGGTGGGCCGAGTCGATGAGCAGGGCGAGGTCATCGTCCAGAATGAACTCGGGGCTGGCGCCGGCGGCCTCTGCGGGCGTGCCCTCCATGAGCGCGTTGGAAAGGGCGACGCGTCCGTCCCCGTTCACATCGAAGTGACGGATGAAGACGTCGAACTCGTCCACGTACCCGTCCTGCGTGACGTCGTCGAAGGCGCCGTCGAGCGTGGTGTCGCCGTCGAAGTCCTGGTCCGCGGGAACGGCGGCGCCCTCGATCGGGTGCCCGACCCGGAGACGGTTGTCCCCGTCCACATCGCCGTCGGCCAGCGCCTCGTAGAGCAGCTGGAGCTTGGCGTCCAGGCCGGGCTCGATGCCCTCGAAGTCGCTCTTGAGCACCAGCGGGTCGCCGTTGTTGTACTGCAC
>JBITAG010000075.1:0-7999 GCA_044439985.1 Phycisphaerales bacterium JB059
GCACGGGGGGAGAGCGGGTCGCGCAGGGGGACCGAGCCGGATAAACTCGCGCCGGCGTCGCCGCGGTTGTCGTGCTCGCGCATCGTCTGGGCGTGCGGTGGGGGGAGGGTGGAGACCGTCTCAGGCGAGAGGTCGATCGCCGCTTCACCCCGTCGCGTCCAGAGCATGAGCGTGTCGATGTTCAGCCGACCCTCCACTTCCAGCTCCAGGCCGGGTCGGCGTCCGGAGGTGAAGGCGAGTTCGTACCAGCCCGCTCCTCCCGGCATTTGCGCTGAACCCTCGCCCGCGGGGACGATGTCCATCGCCAGGTGGAAGCCCGAGAGCGTGAGCGGGTCGGCGCCCGTGCCGTCGTCGTACACCAGGTCGAGGTCGGTGACTTTGATCCGTTCCAGCACGAGCACGTTGGAGAGTCGGAGCTGTTCCGGGATCGTCGCCGCCCGATCCGGCGCGGCGGCGCCTTCCCCCGCCGAGCGTCGGACGAAGGGGCTCATCCCTCGGATCGAGCCCGTCTCCGGGTCGATGCTCAGGTTGACGCGTCCCCCCTCGATCTCGACGCGGGCGATCCGGAGAGGCTTGCCCTGCTCGGGGACCTCAGCGAGCGTGACGACGAGCGTGTCCACATCAATGACCCGATCACCGGTGGGCGCGGTGAGCGTGACCGCGCCCAGGCGGACCGTGCCCGGCGCCTCGTAATCGATGGTCTCGAACGCGATCTGCGGGACGAGGTGCGCGTTGACCACCCCGATGATCTGAGCGCCGATGTAGTCACGCAGATCGTCGAGCCCCAAGGCACGCGCGACCGGGCTCGAACGATCCGCGGTCAGGGAAACGCCCAGCACCACCGCGCCGACCGCGGCCATGGTCAGGACCAGGGCGATGATGATGGCGATGCTCTTCTTCATCCTGCCGCCCTCCCGGCGCTCCGGCGTCCGCGGATCTTACGGCGTCGGGGCGAGCGGAGCGGAGGGGGGGCTTGGGCGGGCTCAGTCGCCCTTGACGCGCGACATGTACGACCCGTCGGCGGTCGAGACGCGGACCTTCTCACCGATCTCGATGAAGGGGGGCACACGGGTCTTGAGGCCCGTGTCGCAGGTCGCGTCCTTGAGCTGGTTGGTCGCCGTGGCGCCCTTCACGTTCGGCGGCGTGTCCACGATGGTCACATCGACCGCGGCGGGGAGTTCGATCACGACGGGGTTGCCCTCGTGGAAGAGCACCACGCACCCGGTGTTGGGGGCCAGGTAGAGCAACGCGTCACCCAGGATGTCCGGCCCCATCTCGATCTGGTCGAAGGTCTCCAGGTCCATGAAGGTGCCGGAGCCATTGCCATCGCCGAAGAGGAACTCCATATCCCGGCGGTCGAGGGTGGCGCCGTCCACGGTGTCGGATGAGTTGAACCGCTTCTCGCTGGTGCCCGTCCCGTCGATGGCGCGGAACTTGGCCTGGATGTAGGCGGGCCCCTTCCCGGGCTTCACGTGGTCGGTCTTGATGACGACGTAGAGCTTCCCGTTGAGGGTGACGGCGACGCCCGGACGCAGATCGTTGGCCTTCATGGTTTCTTCTCGCTCAGAACCCCTGATCGGGGCGAATCGCACGGGTTGGCGCCCATTCGGGCGGGGCGTCGATGGTAGGCTCTCGCAGAGCCGGTGGGGGCGCCCGGCGTGATGGAGGATACCGATGATGACGATGGATCGACGGATGTTCGTGGGGGGTCTGCTCAGCGCGGGGACCCTGCTCGCGCTCCGCCCCGGGCGGGTCCTGGGCGCCCTGGGCGGGGGCGCCCTGCTCGACTGGGACGAACTCGCCGCGGGCGCCCACGCGATGGTGGACCTGAGCACCGGGGGCAACTCGCTGATCCTCATCGATGACGAGCGGGCCCTCGTCATCGACACCAAGTCACCCCTGCTCGGCGCCGCGATCCGCGGGGATGCCGAGGCGTTCGGCGCCCGCGCGGAGGTCACCCTCCTCAACACCCATCATCACGGGGACCACACCGGCGGGAACGCGGCATTCGCCGACGTTGAGTCCTACGCCCACCGCAACGCGCTGCCCCGGGTCCGAGCGCAGCTCGAGCGGTACACGCGTGCGGCGAGAGAGGCCAAGGGGGACACGCCCGAACTCGAATCACTCGCGAGGCTGGTCCGCGAGGCCGCCCCGTCATGGACGGAGGAAACCTTCGTTCCCGATCACGCCATCGGCGATGAGGGCGCCACCCTCAAGGTCGGCGCCCGGGCCGTGGAAGTTCATCACTTCGGCGCGGGGCACACGGACAACGATCTGGTCGCCCGGATCCCCTCGCTCAACCTCATCCACACGGGCGACCTGGTCTTCAGCGGCCTGCACCCCTTCTACGACCCGGAGGGCGGGTACAGCGGGCTGGGGTGGGTCGCCTCGCTCCAGCGGACCCTCGCCCTCTGCGACGGGGAGACGGTGGTCGTCCCCGGGCACGGCGCCGTGGGCGACCGATCGATTATCCAGGGCGCCATCCGCTACCACGAACAACTGATCGACGCGGTCCAGCGTGAACTCGACAAGGGCACGTCGAGGGCCGACGCCCAGGAGATGTCCTGGGACTTCATGGACGGGCTCGGGTTCGAGTCGATCCGCCCGCGGGCCATCGGCGCCGTGTACGACGAGCTGTCCGGCGGATGAGCCGCCGCCCGGTCACTCCGGGCGGGCGCGCCGCCGGCGGACCAGCGAGGCGCCGCCGGCCAGGGCCAGCAGGCCCGCGACGCCGGGGGTCGGGACGACGATGAACGAGACATCGTCCAGCGCCCCGGAGCCGGAGAACTCGAAGAAGACGGTGGAGACGTGCTGCGCGTCAAACCCGTCATCTTCGAACGCCGTCGCGGTCGCCCCGCCCTCACCGATCTGGGCCGAGAGGGTGGTCAGGTCGAGCGTGTCGTACCCGTCCGGGCCCTGCGCATCGACGTCGTACGACCACCCCTCGGGGACGCTGTAGATGCGGACACGCCCGTCCATGTCAACCATGGTGACGAGCACGTCGTTGTCCGCGTCCACGTCGATGAGCTTCACCGAGAGCATCTCGACGGGGTTGATGAAGTCGAACATGAACGTCCCGCCCTGCAGCGAGTCGTTGGGGGAATCAAAGATCCCGGGGGAGGACTGTGTGGGCGCGTCGGTGCTCTGCAGAATGAGCACGTTGCCCAGCCCGACCAGCAGGTCGGGGTCCTGGCTGCCCGCGTTGGGTCCGCCCGGCGTGGTGTCGAAGATCGCGGCGCCGAGGTTGTTCATCCCGAACGCGTTGATGTTCACCAGGTGACCGAAGGTGGTGGGGCTGGAGACCGCCTGGCCGTTGACCAGCGGCGTGAGAAAGTCGTCTTCCGTCTCGAAGTCCAACGTCTGCACCACCCCGCCAAGGGCGAATGGAGAGACCGACGTCATGACCCCGAGGGCGATCGCGAACCGTTCCATAGTTCGTGCTCCCGACTGCGTCCCGACCCGTTGCTCCCTCCGGGAGAGCGACCCGCGACGAATGGGCCACGGGGGGACGCTGCTGCGCGTTGATGTCCGCGAGGAATGTGCGGCCTGAAACGGCTTCCTGCCAATGACTTGCGCGGCTGATCGAACGGATCGGTGGACACGCGGGTCCCCGAGGTCGGGTCCGTGTTTTTATTGGGCCTCTCGCCGGAAATAGGCTCCGCCACCCACGGGTTGGTCGAGTCCACGCCCTCCCTCGGGGCGGGCGGGCCCCAACGCAAGCCACCGAGAACGGAGCGATCCGATGCAACGAGCGTACGTGACCCGACTCTTTGATCAGTCCCTCGAGCAGACCCGGACGCTCGTCCAGCCCGTCGCGTGCGCCGACTGCGCCACGCTCTCGGGAGGCAAGCATCCCGCCTGGATCCTCGGTCACCTGGCCGTCGGCGCCGATTTCGCCTCGCAGCTCTGCGCGCGTCCGAGAACCGACGGGCCGATGGATGAACGCTTCACGCCGGGCTCGACCCCCAGAGCGGAGCGAAACGCTTACCCGACCAAGGCGGAGCTGCTCGATTGGCTCGCGTCAGCGCACGCCCACGCGCGTCAGGCCTTCCTCGACGCCTCCGACGAGACGCTCGAAGCGCTCTTCCCGATGGAGGAGTACCGGTCCTTTTTCCCGAAGGTCGGCGACGGCGTGACCTATCTGCTGGCCCACCACGAGCCGTACCACAACGGGCAGCTGCAGCAGTGGACGCTCGCCATGGGACACGCGACCGGCCGGTCGGGGGGCGCCTGATCAGGCGTCGGAGGCGCCGACCGTCAGCTCGGCGGTCCCGAGCGCCGCCGGCTCTGCCCGCTCGTGATGCAGACGCTTGGCGCGGTGGGCCGACCAGTCGGTCACCCGGCGGTCGGGCGCCGCCTCGTCGGCGTGCAGACGCACCACGTCGTACGTGTTGTTCCGCTGGGCCGGCGTGAACCCCGCGTCCCGGATGAGCTTGCAGAGCACCGCCTCGTCGAGGCAGTAGGTCGTCCCCGCGGCGGAGACGACGTTCTCCTCCATCATCACCGAGCCCATGTCATTGGCGCCGAACTGCAGGGCGACCTGCCCGATGTGCGGACCCATCGTGACCCAGCTCGAGCCGATCGAGTAGATGTTGTCGAGGAAAAGGCGGCTCAGGGCCTGGGTTCGCAGGTACTGCGTCGCCCCGGCGCGCCGCAGGCGCCGTCCGAACTCCGGGTGGAGCTGCTTGGTCCCGGACCCATCGAGCCGGGCGACCACGTCGCCCGGGAAGGCCTCCCCGTGGGTCTCGACATCCCCCGGGGCGGGCCACTCCTTCAGGCGCCCGAGCGGGGTGTTCTCCGGCTGGAAGGGCCACGAGATGAAGGCGGTGTAGTGCCCGCCGGTGGAGGTGTCCTTCACACTCGGGTCGCCCGCGATGTCGGTGGGGGGGACGCCCTCGCCGAACTCGCGCAGGGCGCGGTCCTGCCACCGGCGGACGAGTCCCATGTGGTGCACGCGGTCGGCCAGGCCCTCGACATGCCCGAACATCATCGTCGCGCTCGTGTACATCCCCAGGCTGTGCGCGACGTACATGACCGTCAGCCACGCCTCCGCGTCGCACTTGCCCATCCCGATCTTCGACCGGACCGCGGGCGCGAAAATCTCACCCCCGCCCCCGGGGATCGAGTGCAGCCCGGCCTCCTTCAGGCGGACCATGACCCAGCGGCACTTCTCCTCCAGGTTCTTGCCCGGAGGGTTGAAGAAGTGAACGAACTCGATGAACTCGGGTGGGCTGAAGGCGTGCACATGGATGTGCGGGTAACGCTCTCGGATCTGGTTCAGCAGTTCGATGTACCAATCCAGCGGGAGCGCCGGGTTCATTCCACCCTGCATCAGGATCTGCGTGCCCCCGATCGCCGAGAGCTGCTCGATCTTCTCGAAGAGCTGCTCGTACTCAAGCGTGTAGGCGTCCGGGGCGTCCGCCGTCCGGTAGAAGGCGCAGAAGGTGCATCGCGCTGTGCAGACGTTCGTGTAGTTGATGTTCCGATCGATGACGTACGTCCGGATCGAGTCCCCGTGGACGGCGCGGCAGCGGGCGTCGGCGGCCCGGCCCAGCGTGTGGATCGGCGCCGAGCGCAGCAGATCGAGCCCCTGCTCGGGGGTCAGGCGGGCCTCGCCGCGCACAACAGCGCCCAGCAGGCCCGGATCGGTCGAGGCGTGCTGGGGAAACTCGGGGGGTGGGGCGTAGATCGTCATCCGTGAGCCTCGCAACAGGACCACCGGGCGCCCGACGGGCTCCCGAACTTTCAGGAATCATTGAAATGATAGCCCGCCCGAGGCTTCCCGGCGGGACTCACCCCCTCAGGCCCGGCCCGCCGCCTCGCGCAGCTCCTCCGCCACGCCCTCCAGTCGCGCCCGACCTTTCTTGTCGAGCAGGCTCACCACCACCGCGACCGCGAATCCGATCACGAAGGAGGGCATCAGCACGTCCAGAGCGCCCAGATAGCCCACCATCTCCTCCGCGCCCATGCTCTTGAGGATGGGGGGCGCCGCGAACTTGAAGAAGGGCACCCCCAGGAATCCCGCGACCATGGCGCACTTGGCGCCCGTCGCGGTCAGCTTCGACCAGAAGAGGCTCAGGATCATGACCGGGCAGAACGTCGCGGCAATTCCCGACCACCCGAAGATGATCGTCCAGAAAACCCCGTTCTCCTTGTCGTAGAGCAGGATCCCGATGCCGACTCCGAACGCGACCAGAGAGAGCGCCAGCGTCACCTTCTTGGAGAGCGAGACGAGCTGCTCATCGGACATCTCCGGGTGGCGTGACTTCTGCCAGTAGTCCCGCACGCCCGCGGAGGACGCGACGACCAGCAGCGAGTCGATCGTGGACATGATCGCGCTGAGCACCATCGCGATGAAGATCCCCGCGAAGAAGGCGGGCAGGAGGGTGACGGCCATGTAGGGCAGGATGTCGTCCTGATGCCCGCCGATCTGTTCCGTGGTGTAGAGCCCGCGCCCCACGATCCCCACGAGCACGGCGCCCGAGTCGGCGAAGATCGTCCAGAGCAATGCCACCGCGGCGCCCTTGTTGATTTCCTTCTCGCTCCGCAGCGAGATGAACCGGACGAAGACCTGCGGCGAGCCCCAGAACCCGATGCCGATGGCCGCGAGCCCGACGATGCCGACGATCGCGCCGGTCGTCCAGCCACCCGTGCTCGGTCCCTCGGCGCCTGGCCCGTGCAGGCTGAGCAGGTGCGGATCGATCGCCCGGAGCGACTCGGTCAGCTGCGTGACGCCGGTGAACTCGAGAAACCCCACAATCGGGAGGGCCACGAGCCCGAGGAACATCAGCGAGCCCTGGAAGACATCCGACCAGACCACCGCGGTGAACCCCCCCTGGGTGATGTAGATCAGCACGATGGCGAAGCCGACCGCGGCGCCCAGATAGTGGTCCCACCCGAGGAAGGAGTTGAACGCGCCGCCGGTCGCGAAGACCTGCGCGCCCGCGTAGACCGAGACGAAGACCACCAGCGAGCCCGCCGCGATCAGACGCAGCCAGTGCCCGCTGTCGCGCAGCCGGGACTCGAGGTAATCGGGGACCGTGATCGAGTCGTACCGATCACTGAGGCGCTTGAAGCGGCGCGACATGATCAGCCACGCCCCCCCGACGCCCAACATCTCTCCCAGCACGACCCAGAAGGCGTTGACGCCCACGGCGTACCCCATGCCCGTCAGCCCGAGCAGGAGCCACGCAGACTCGCCCGTCGCGCGTGCGCTGAAGGCCACATTGATGAACCCGAGCCGCTTCCCGCCCGCGAAGTAATCGCGGATGTCCTTCATGCGTTTGGAGGCGACGTACCCGATCGCGAGGAGAACCGCCGCGTACAACGCCACGGCGAGAAGCTTCCAGAACGCGTCCATGTTGGAGGACGCCTCCTGGATGGTGGGCTCGATGATGTTGGGATCGACGGCGGGTGCTGAGACGCTGATACCGGGCCTCCTCTCGAACGGGAAGCCCGCAGCATACACGATCTGTATATACCGATCAGGGGCGGGGGTGGCAGCGCTTCACGACGTCCTGCAGTTGTGTTCGATCGACGTGGGTGTAGATCTGGGTTGTGCTGATGTCCGCGTGCCCGAGCAGATCCTGCACGGTCCGCAGATCGGCGCCCCCGATGAGCATGTGCGTCGCGAAGCTGTGGCGGAGCATGTGCGGGTGGGCCTTGGGCAGGCCCGCGAGGGCCGCGTACTTCCTGACCAGCTGCCAGACCCGGACGCGTTCGATGGGGCGCCCGGACCGGGTGAGGAAGACGCGCCCCTTGTCGAGACGTCGCCCCGCGCTCTCGGCGGTGATCAGCCGGGGCCGGCACTCGCTCAGGTACCGAGCAAGCCAGCGTTGCGCCGGCTTCCCCATCGGGACGAGCCGCTGCTTGTCCCCCTTGCCCGTGACCCGGATCACCCCGGCGTGATCCTTCAGATCGGCGAGCTGGATGGAACCGACCTCGCTGGCGCGCAGCCCGCTGGCGTACAACAACTCCAGGATCGCCCGGTCCCGGATCC
>JBITAG010000076.1:0-5756 GCA_044439985.1 Phycisphaerales bacterium JB059
CGGACGGCGCCTTCTTTATGCACGCATATGCACAGGGCTCAGAGCTGTCGATCGACGACGGCCCGGGCCAGCTCAAGCAGGAGCGCCCGCGCCGGGGTGGGGGCCAGCGCCCCGAGGTCCTGGATGGAGGACTCGACCAGCTCGCGTGCCACACCCTCGGCGTACTCGAGTGAACGGGTCTGACGCACCGAATCGAGCAGCTCCCCCCGCTCGTCATCCCGGAGCCCTTCACGCCCGCGGGTGATGAGTTCGAGAGAGCGCCCGCGGGTCAGCGGGTCGCAGGCGCCGAGGTGGTGGAGCAGGGGCAGGGTGAGCTTGCCCTTCTCGAGATCCTTGCCGACGCTCTTGCCGACGCGTTGCTCGTCGCCCAGCAGGTCGAGGAGGTCGTCGCGGATCTGAAAGGCGACACCGAGGCGGGCGCCGGTCTCGCGGAGAGCTTCGGCGGTGTGGGGAGAGGCGCCGGCGAGCACGGCGCCGAGTTCGCAGGAGACGCCGATGAGGGCCCCGGTCTTGCGCCGGACGATCTCGAAGTAGGTCGGCTCGTCCAGGGAGACGTTGGCCCGGTGGTGGAGCTGGAGGAGTTCGCCGGCGCACAGGTCCATGCTGATGCGGGCGATGCGCTGGTCGAGTTCGGGTCGCCCGATGGAGGCGCAGAGGTGGTAGGCGCCCGCGATGAGGTAGTCGCCGAGGATGACGGCGGCCTCGTTGCCTCGGAGGTGGTTGAGGGTGGCGCCCCGGCGGCGGAGTTCGGCGTCGTCGAGGACGTCGTCGTGGACCAGAGTGGCCATGTGGACCATCTCGCAGACCGCCGCGAGGCGGATGAGGTCCTCGGTCACCAGCTCCTCGGGGGCGTCCCGCTCGAAGGCGTCCGGGGCGTCGGGGGAGGAGGCGACGGCGCTGAGGAGCACGAGGATGGGGCGGAGCATCTTGCCCCGGTAGCGTTCGACGTGCGCACAGAGCTGGTCCACGGGTGGCAGGTCTGAGACGAGGGCGTCGTCAAAGACCCGCTCGACGCGGGTGAGCGCATCGGCCACCAGGCCCTGGATGGGGACGAGGGCGTCGGGAACGTCGAGCACGCCGCGCATGATGGATGGTAGGTGCGGGGAGGGGGGGGCGGGGGCTACTTCTGGGCGGCGATGTAGCAGATGAAGGAGGGGTCGGCCTCCCCCTCGGTGACGGGCTCGAACTCGCCGTTGCCGTCGCCGTCCTCGTCGGCGCCCTCCCAGTAGACGGTGGTCTTGGAGAAGCCGGCCTCGTCGAGAAGTTCGCGGATCTCGGGGAGGGTCCAGAGACGCCACTCGTAGCTGAAGGCGCGTTTGATCTGGGTGCCGTCGAGGAACTTGAAGTGGATGTAGCACTGCATACGCCCGGACATGGGGTCGTACTTATGCTGGTCCCAGACGTAGGTGAACTCGGCGTCGGGCTCGTCGATCTCACGGTCCTCGGTCATCTCCTGGAAGGCCTCGTACCCGCCGTAGAAGTCGAGGAAGAAGATCCCGTCGTCGGAGAGTGAATCGCGGACCTTGCGGAAGTAGTCGAGGAGTTGCGCCCGCTCCTGGAGGATCCAGTAGGAGAAGTTCATCGAGAGGACGATGTCCAGGCCGGTGGCGTCGCCGGGATTGGTGTCGTCGCGGTTGTGGAGGGTGATCCGCTTCTGCTGCTCCTCGGTGAGGGAGGCGATGTTGTGCTCGTAACCCCAGTCGAGGGTGGGCTGGTCGAGGTCGAGGCCAACGGCGGTGTTGGTGTCCCGCCGTCGGACCCACTCGCATGAGGTGGCGCCCGTGCCGCAGAAGTCCTCGCGGAGACTGACGCCCTTGCGTCCCCGGATGGCCTCAAAGGTCTCGTCCACGAAGTCGATCTCGGCCTCGACGTTCTGGACGGAGTATTGGTAGAGAACGTGGATGTCGGCGGTCTCGGCGGTGAAGCCGCCCTTGCCGATGCCCTTCTTCTTGCCCTTGCGTCCGGAGACGCGCGTGACGCGGGTTGGGGTGTGCTTGGATTCCATGGCGGACGCGGGCTTCTCGTCGGTGCTGATCGTGCTCATCGGGGCGAGAGTGTAGCGTGGAATCCCGGGGGGGCGGGGCCTCGAGGTGAAGTGAACAACCGGGCTGGAGGGGTCGTAACGCCGTCGGACCCGGCTTCGGGACGGAGCCCCCGGACGGGGCTCCAGCCGGGGCGGGGACGGACCGATATCCGCCTAGCATCTTCACCCATCCACCCAGGCGCCCCGGGCTCGGACGCCGGCAGCAGCAGAGGACTCGCGATGAAGCTCACGATGGTCGGCACCGGGTACGTCGGACTGGTCACGGGCGTCTGCCTGGCCAACACTGGCAACGACGTCACCTGCCTGGACGTGGATCCGGACAAGATCGAGAAGCTCCGCCAGAACATCTGCCCGATCTACGAGCCGGGCCTGACGGAGCTGATGGAGAAGAACAACGCCGCGGGGCGCCTGACGTACACCCTCGACAAGTACGAGGCGTACAAGGACGCGGACATGATCTTCATCTGCGTAGGCACCCCCTCCGACGAGCGGGGGCACACCAATCTGAAGTACGTGGACTCGGCCTGCGACGACATCGCCGAGGTCCTCAAGGCCCAGGGCCCCAACCAGAAGCACCGCGTCGTGGTGGTCAAGTCGACCGTGCCCGTTGGGACGACGTTCTACGTGCGTGACCGGATCCGCGAGAAGGTGGGCCCGGATATTCCCTTCAGCGTCGCCGACAACCCCGAGTTCCTCAAAGAGGGGGACGCGATCACGGACTTCAACAAGCCCGACCGCGTCGTCGTGGGCGTCGAGGATGAGAAGACCGCGGAGATGTTCCGCGACGTCTACGACCCGTTCGTCCGCAACGGGCACCCGATCTACATCATGGACGTGCCCAGCGCCGAGATGGTCAAGTACGCGAGCAACAACTTCCTGGCGACGAAGATCTCGTTCATCAACGAGATGGCAAACCTCTGCGAGGCGTACGGCGCCAACATCAACAAGGTCCGGGAGGGCATGTGCTCGGACAGCCGCATCGGCAACGCCTTCCTCTACCCGGGGCTGGGCTACGGCGGGTCGTGCTTCCCCAAGGACACCCTCGCGTGCATCATGATGGGCGAGAAATCGGGTGTGAAGACCGACGTCTCCCGCGCCGTCCACGACACCAACCAGCGGCAGCGCGAGCTGTTCTTCAAGAAGATCCTCGGACACTTCGGGGGCGAGGCGGGGCTGACGGGCAAGCACCTCGCCTTCTGGGGGCTTGCCTTCAAGCCCCGGACCGACGGCATCCGCGAGGCGCCCGCCCTGACCCTGGCCCGCAAGGCCCTGGGGTACGGGTGCAAGGTCACCGGCTTCGATCCGGTCGCGATGGAGAACGTCCGCAAGGAGGCCCCGACGATCGAGCTTGTGGATGACATCTACGAGACGGTCCGCGGCGCCGACGCGCTGGTGATCTCCACCGACTGGGACGAGTTCAAGAGCCCCGACTTCGAGAAGCTCGCGTCGCTCATGAACGGGCGGGCGATCTTCGACGGTCGCAACCTGTACCGGCGCCAGGCGCTGGGCGAGATGGGGTTCCACTACTACTCGGTGGGGCGTGAGGCCGTGAAGCCGGTGTGAGCCGGCCCCCCGACCAGACGGATGAGTACTCGGCGCACTGGTTCGAGACCTTTGCCGACACGATCGACCCATCGCAGACGCGTCGGGAGGCCGCGTTCATCGCCGGCCTGGTCCCGGCAGGATCCCGAGCTGTGCTCGACGTTTGCTGCGGCCGGGGCCGGCACGCGGTAGCTCTGAGCGAGATGGGCCTGGATGTATTCGGGATTGATCGGTCCGCTGGCGCGTTGGCACACGCGCGAGAGCGGGCGCCTCGCTGCCGGTTCATGGAAGCCGACACGACCGACCCGCCCCGCCTGGAGGAACGCTTCGGCGTCGTCTGCTGTCTGTGGCAGAGCTTCGGGTACGGGGATGACGCCCAGAACGAGCGGTTGCTGTCGTGGATGATCGAGCACGCCCACCCGGAGGGAGGTGTGGTGCTCGACCTGTACAACCCGGAGTTCTTCCGCTCCCGGCTCGAGCCGCGGCCGGGGCGTCTGGGCGACACGTCGTTCGTTGAGCGTAAACACATTCGTGACGGGCGCCTGCGCGTGGAGATCGAGTACGAGGATGGTGCGCCGACGGACGTGTTCGCCTGGCGCCTGTACACGCCCGAGGCGCTGGACGCGATCGCGATGCGGCTTGGATGGCGCGTGACGCAGGCTTGCACCGGGTTTGACGCGGCGAGCGAGCCTTCGGCGAACTCCCCACGCACGCAGTACGTTTTCCGGAGAGAACAGGGATCGTCCGCGGGGGGGGGCGCCCCGACGCGGTAGAATGGCGCCATGCCCCGGCGAGCCTTTCGTTTCTATCAGCGGCACCGCATTGTCAATGTCAATCTGAACATCGTCGGCGCCGGGCTGCTGGCGGTCATCATTGCCAAGTGGCCCGTCCACGTCGTCACGGGGTGGGTGGGCGCCGAGTACAAGTTCATCAACTCCGTGATCGCCGCGGTGATCGACGGCGTGGTGGACATCGGGCTGTACTTCGTTCTGCACTGGATCGCCAACCACTGGCGCCCAGCCCAGAAGGGGGACGAGCACGATCTTCCTGAGCAGTCCGCCTCGTTCTGGCGCGAGGCCTCGCTCGTGCAGTTTGAACGGCTGACGCTCACGCCCGCGTTCTACGTCATCGCGATCGGGGGGATGTGGGGCCTGCAGCACGCGGGGATGCGGGCGAGCTGGGCGTTCGTCCTCTCGTTCTCCGCCGGGCTGGTGGTGACGCGGATCGCCCACACCTGGTGGGGCCTGCGGACGGGGCGGTTCGAGAAGATCCCGCTGCGCACCGGGCCGGCGCCGGCGGTGAAGGGCGACGCGGGCCCGGACTCCGACGCGGCGTAGCCGATACCCTCGCTCCCATGTGCGGCATCGCCGGCATCCTGCGGATCCACGACCCCGAGGACGGTCCGCCCCCCCACCCCCTCGAGGCCATCCCCGAGGCGTGGCTCGACATCCTCGACGAGTCGATCAAGCACCGCGGCCCGGACGGGCAGGGACGCTTCCGCGACCGGGCGACGCGCGAGGACGGGACGGTCGTGGACGTCGCGTTCGTGCATCGGCGCCTGTCCATCATCGATCACGAGGGCGGGCGCCAGCCCATGGTGCACGACGGGCGCCGGCTTCGCCCGGACCTGACGTACCAGCCCGGGGAGGCGCCGAAGCTGGCGCACGAGCTGGCGCCCGCGGACGAGTCGCCGGAGCTGGTCGCGGTGGTGTTCAACGGGTGCATCTACAACCACCGGGAGCTGCGGGCGGAGCTTGAGGCGCAGGGGCGCCTTTTCGAGACGGATCACTCGGATACGGAGGTGCTGACGCATGGGTACCGGGCTTGGGGGCTGCGTGTGCCGGGACGGATCGACGCGATGCACGCCGCCGGGCTGTGGTCCCTGGCTGGGGGCGAGTTCGCGCTCTCGCGAGACAACGCGGGCGAGAAGCCGGTGCACACCAGAGAGATCGAGATCGGTGACCGGCGCGTGTTCGCGTTCGCCTCGAGCGTGCCCGGGCTGATCGGGCTGGACGGGCTGGTGGAGGCGACGGTTTCGCCGCTGGACGCGCGCGAGGTCATGCGGTGGCTCCGCATGGGGTGGGACGAGGGATCGCCGGACTTCAACGGGGGCGAGCTCCCGCCGGGCGAGGTGCACGGGCTCAGGGTGCACACCTCGGGCCAGGGCGCC
>JBITAG010000077.1:0-13982 GCA_044439985.1 Phycisphaerales bacterium JB059
GGGGAGAGCGCCGACGAGCAAAGCGGACAGGACCGGGCTCAGGAAGGACAAGACGGTCAGCCGCAACCCGGCGAACCGCAGGAGTCCACCGAGGCGCAGGACCCCATGGACCGCCTGGTGGAAGACCTGCTCGACAAGGAATCCCTCGAACGTGAGTTGCGGGACCGGCGCCGGCGGGCGCTGCTCCCCCGCCCGGCCCCCGTGGAGCGAGACTGGTGAGACCCATCCGAGCAATGCTGATCCTGTGGCTGGCCATGACGTTCGCCCCTGCCGCGTCAGCCCTGGCGCAGAGTGACGTTCGTGTGACCGCATCGGTGCGCACCAACCGCGTCTTCATGGGTGACGAGCTGGCGGTCGAGGTGCTCGTGGAGGGCGCCGACGACGTGCGTCCCTTTGACGCCCCCAATATCCCCGGCGCCACCATGCGTTTCCTGGGCGGGAGCAACATCAGCCGCAGTTTCACGATGATCGTCAACGGACAACGAACGGAGAACAGCACGAAGGGATACTCCCTGCAGTACGCGCTCTCGCCGACGCGCCCCGGACGCCTGGTCATCCCTTCGATCGAGGTCGAGGTGGACGGGCAGACCTACCAAACCGAGCCCATCACGATTGTGGCGATCGAGCCGCAAACCGACACGGAGTTTGCCCTCGAGTTGGCGATCGACGAGGACCGGGTCTACGTCGGGCAGCCGATCCGGGCCCGCGTGACCTGGTTTATCGCCGCGGCGGTCAATGAGTTCTCCTTCCTCGCCTCTCCCGAGCCGGAGGGTTTCGACATCTACATCGCCGATTCAGGGCAGGCCCGGGGACGCACCATCGAGTTCGAGTTCTTCGGAGAGCGGGTCACCGCCGTGCAGTCCCGTGCCACCCGAGGCAACGAGAGCTACCCCGTTCTCACGTTCGATGTCACCCTCATCCCCCGGGAGACGGGCGTCCGGACGATCGGTCCCCTGAACGTGGTCTTCAGCCGACGCGACTCGATGCGGGTGCACCGGCGCCAGTGCCTCTCCAACGCGGTCGAGATCGAGGTCCTCCCTCTTCCCGAGGAAGGGCGCCCCGACAACTTCACCGGTCTGGTCGGCGTCTACTCGATCGAGGCGCAAGCCGCGCCCACCAACGTCGCCGTCGGGGACCCGATTGAGCTGAGTGTGACAGTCCGCGGCCCGGAGCCGATGAACCGGATCGATCCGCCCGACCTGAGCCTGGACCGGGGGTTCGGCGAGAGCTTCAAGTCCTCGCCCGACGGGTGGCGACGCCAACCCACGACCCGCGCCGGCGAACGCCACTTCACCACCACCATCCGCGCACGCTCAGACCGGGTGACCCAGATCCCGCCCATCTCCCTTCCCTACTTCGACGCGCGGACAGGGGAGTACCGCAACGCCTCCTCAGAGGCGATCCCCCTTGAGGTGCGCAGTGTGCGAGAGGTCACCGCCGCGGACGCGATCACCGGCCCGGGACGTGCGCGCCCCTCACTCGCCCGCGAGCTGGAGCGGAGTGAGCCGGGGTTGTGGGCGTTGGAGACCGACCCCGACCGCCTGCTTGCGGCCGATGGTTTCGATCTGGTCGAGATCATGCGCTCTCCGGCGACCATCAGCGCCCTGGCCGCGCCCCCCGCGCTGTACGCGGGGCTCGCGATCACCGGCTTTGTGCGCACCCGCCGGGACCCCAGAGCAAGCCGGAGGCGCGCGGCCCTGCCACGGGCCCTGCGAGCCGTGAAATCAAAAGGCCCCGAGGCGGGCGTGCGACTGCTGGTCGCGGACCTGCTCGACCGGCCCCCGGCGGGCGTCACCGGGCAGGACTGCCTCGAGCTGGCGCCGGACTCCGAAGACGCGCGTCTGCTCGCGGAAGTGCTCACGGGGGCCGAGTCGGCCCGGTTCGGGTCGGCGGAGCGTGCTCCCGCCCCCGATCCGCGACAGTTGCGGGACGCGATGCGCCGGGTGGCGGAGCGCGTCCGAACGGAGGACGCGTCATGAACCTGCGATGGATCCTGTTCGGCGTGCTCGGGCTGACAACGCTTGCTCAGGCACAGGCGCCCTCCTCTCCCCGCGACCTGGCCGATCGGGCCGCGCAACTCGTCAGCGAGTCCGAACGGCTCCGAGCGGAGGAGCCGGAGGAGAGTGACCGGCTGTTGGACGAGGCGGCGCGGATCTATCAGCGTCTCTCGGACGATCGGTCGGTTCGCTCGGCGGAGCTTGAGCGGTCGTTGGGCGGCTCCCTGCTGATGCTCGGGGAGACCGGGCGGGGCGTGCTTCACCTTCGGCGCGCCGAACGCCTTGACCCCACCGACCGGGCGACGCGGGAGACGCTCGCGTACGCGCGCGATCAGGTGCGGTCGGGCGTGGCGCCGAGCGTTGGGTCACGGGTGCGGGCCGTCGCCCTGTGGTGGCGTGGGCATGTGCCCCGCAACCTGGTGCTCAGCGGGGCGCTGGGCTCCTGGGTGCTCGCGTGGTCGATCGCCATCCTCCGCCGGTTGCGCGGCTGGCACGGGGGCGGGGTGGTCATCGGGACGCTGCTGGGGACCTCGGTTCTCGGGGGCGCTCTGCTCGGGAGCGAGTACTGGCTGGACCGGGTGAGCCGAGAAGGCGTGCTGGTCGAGGACGGCGTTCTGGCCCGCAACGGGCCTTCGGAGGCCGTCTACCCCCCCACCTTCACAGAGCCGATGCGCGCGGGCGTCGAGCTGCGGGTGCTCGAACGCCGAGAGGGTTGGACGCGGGTTGAGCTGCGCAACGGGCAGGAGACGTGGGTCCCCGCCGACGCGGTCGAGCTGGTGACCCCCGCGCCCTCCTCCTGAGGTCAGTCCGACTCCAGGGTGCCCCTCGTCTCGATATCGGCGGCCTTGTCAGCGGCAAACCGGATCACCACCTCGTCTCCCGCCGCACCCTTAACGTAGAAGCGGTGGATCAGGCTGGACTGCCCCGCGACTCCCCCGGGGAACTGCACCCGCTCCGGCTCGTGCCGGACCTCACGGATGGTCGTATCCCTCCAGTTGGAGAGTGTCCCGGAGGCGACGACGCGCGCCCCCTCAAGGGTGAGCAGGTCATGGGCCCCGATCCCCCGATCTCGGGCGATGGCCGTGCGGGTGGGGATGAGCTTCTCGTTGCGGATTTCCACGGTCACGCTCCAGAGCTGGCCCCCCTGGTTCGCCACCTCCACCCGTTTGAAGGAGAGCAGAGGCATCTGGTCCGCGTGGTACATCGTGAAGGCGAAGTTCCGGTGGCACTCCTCTTCAAGCATGAAGGTCGGGGTGTTGCGGGCGGCGTACTTGTTCAGCCCGCCGATAAGGACCTTCCCGTGCTCGGGGTGGTCATACTCGGTGAGTTCCTTGTACGCCTGCCCGAACTGGAGTCGATCTCGGAAGAGCCACATCTGCTCGCCGGAGGGACGTTCCTGGTCGCGCTGGAAGTACTTGCCAGCGGTCCAGAGTTCGTTCGTGAAGCTGATGATGCCCAGGGACTCCGCGGCCCAGGTGGCCTCCCCGCCGTGCACGTCGTAGAGGTCTTCGTTGATGACCAGGTAGTTGTAATACGGGAGGAGCTGCTCACCGACCCGACCGATCTCGTCATAGATGCGACGGTCGCGGGCGGGATACCGAGAGGCGAGGTAGGAGGCGCCCGGACCACGCAGGATCATGCCGCCCGAGTTGTGGTAGGACTGGAACGCGGCGATGTTGGGGTGGTCGTAGACCCACTGCCCGATGGCGCGGGTCTCGGGATTCGAGAAGGGATAGGTCCCGGCGCCGTACTGGACGTAGTTGGGTTTCCAGTCCCCGGGCCAGTTGCGGTTGAGGTCGTCGCCGCCCGGACCGTCCTCATTGGTTCGCCCATCCCCGTCGTTGTCGATCCCTTCCTGCCCGAGGCGGGTCCAGCCGCCCTGCTCGTCCGGGCCGACGCGCGTGAAGACGCGGGGATCATCCGGATCGCGACGCCACCGGCCCGCGGGGTCCTCGATCCACATCTCGGTGATTGACCCGTCCCCGTCGAGGTCCTCCGGCCCGTCCTCGTCGACCAGGCCGTCACGGTCGTTGTCGACGGGGCGCTGGTTCCAGCGGGGGAAGTGCGGCGTCCCCTCCCGCTCGAAGAAGTACTCGCGTGAATCGGGGTTGACCACGGGCAGCATGTAAAACGAATAACGGTCGAGCAGCTCGGTCAGATCCTCGTTGACGCCGTACGCCTTGGTGAGGTACCAGATGGAATACAGGACCGTCTCGGCGCCTTGGATCTCGTTGGCGTGGATGTTGCCGTCGATCCACATCGCCGGCTTGGACTCGTGCGGGCCGGTCTTCGGGCTGTTGATGATCGCCAGCCACATCTCACGTCCCTGCCCGCTCTTCCCGATCGATCTGAGTTCGATCAGGTCCGGGTAGGCCCCGGCGAGATCGTGGAGGTACGTCTCGATCTGCGCAAAGGTCGAGTAGCGATTGAACGGGATCTCGACCTTGCCGGGCATGTGGTCCTGGGCAGGGGCGGGCGCGACGGTCAGGGCGGCGAGGGCCGCGGCAATCAGGGCGCTCGGTCGGTTCATTTCAGCGTCCCTCCTTGAGTTCGACCCGACCGGTCCGGTCGGCGTAGACGCTCGATCGCGTCGTGACGGTGATCACCTGCCCAGGGTCGGCCCGGACGATCCACTCGCAGTCAACGTGCCCACCCGACCCGGGGATGGTCCAGAGTTGACGGTGGCGGGCGCCCGAGACGATCGCGTCGGGCTCGACATCGATGGCGACAACGACCGGGGCGAGACGCCGGGCCTTGACGCCCATCGCGCTCCGCGTCGGCAGGAAGCCCGGGTTGCTCGCCCGCACGCGGACCCGCCAGAGCCCCGCCCCCAGAGGCTCGGCGACGGGGTCGGAGACATCAAGGCTTGGCAGACGCGCGAGCAACTCGCCAACGAACTTCGCCTGTTCATCGACGAGTTCATCGATCGCGTCCTCGGGCGCGTTGACGCGGAAACCAGGGACGAAGCCCCCCACCTCGACCTCGCCGAGCTGCGGGTGATCCACCTTGACCCAATCGACGAACCCCTCGCCACCCCGCTGCTCGTCGATGTACTCAAGCCAGGCCAGCTCCTCATTGTCCGCCTTGCTTTGGGCGTCGGACTTCTCGTCGCCCTCCGAGTCTCCATCGGACCCGTCGGCGCCACCCATCCCGGGGTCGCCCTGGCCCTGCGCGATCGACATGACCCGGGCCCGGATGTCCGCGGGCAGATTCCCGATCGCCTGCATGCGGGCGGCCTGCTCGTCCGGCGAGAGCGACTCGAACTCGGCGAGCATGGCGCCCCGCTCCTCGTCGCTTCCCGTAAGGAACCGGATCAACTCCTCGGGCGTCCCCCGCTCACGCAGAAGGGTGGCCTCGTCGGGCGCCTCTTCCTCCGGCGCCTCCGAGTCCGCCGCGTCGTCGCCCCCGTCGTCCCCCAAACGCTCCGGCTCGGGTCGGCTCCAGACGGGAGTCGAGAAGGCCCATACGCCGAAGTCCGAGTAGAGGTAGCTGACAAGCGATCCCTCGGACTTCCCCTTGGGCGACTGCTTCATCCCCGTGGTTTCGGTGAAAAGCGTCCCGATCGCCTTGTGCATCTTCTCATCGCCCGCCTCGATCCCCACCGGCATGCGCCCGGAGGGATCGTACTTGCCGGTCGGCGGGGCTTTGACCAGGTTGTCGTGGGGGCCGTACACAAGGGCGGCGACGATGTTGTCCCGGGTCAGCAGCCAATCGATCAGCGCCCGCGTCTCCGGCTCGCTCGTGGCGTAGAGACCTGCATCGTCCGCGTGCTCGTCGTAGTGACTCGGGAAGTTGCGATCGAGGTTCACCCCCCCACCGGCGGCGCCCCCCGGACCGTCCTCGTTGAACTTGCCGTCCCCGTCATTGTCCACGCCCTCGATGAGCAACGCGTGGGTGGCGATCTCTCCCTCCTCGGGCGCCGGCTTGCGCATCAGGCGGGGTTCCCCCTCGTCGATGATCCACTCGGCGACCAGCCCCGAGCCGGGGGGAGGATTCGGGACACGCATCATGGTGATGAGACCGTCGTGATTCAGGTCGTCGGCGCCATCCTCATCCACACGCCGGTCATGGTCGGCGTCACCACGGACTCGCGTGCGGGGCGACTCGTACCGCGGGGAGGCCTGCAGTGGCCCCGGGTCCGGGGTGAGGTCGGCAAGCAGATAGACCGTGTGATCCCGGAGCAGATCCCGGTGCTCGTCGAGCAGCCGATCCGTGAGCCGCTCGACGGTCGCCGTGCCGACGAGATGGTGAGCCTGGGCGCCCGCAATGAGAAGCAGGGCGGGACGTTCATGCCGGGTCCGACCCAGGGCGTCCTCACCGGGCATCCCCAACGCGGTCACCCGGAGCGGGGCGCCGCGCCGCGTCTCGCCGATCACCTGGGACTCGGACCAGGACTGGGCGAGCAGGGCGGGCGAAAGGACGCCCAGCAGGGCAAGCGTCATGGAACGGCGGGGAACGCGGGGGTTTCGCATGGGGCTGCTCCGGATCGGCATGAGGGGACGGCCCCTCGGGCCCCACACGATACCGACGCATTCCGTGGCCGCCGCCCCGAGACCAGCCCTGGACGCTCGGGCAGGGGTTGATGGCTGTTTTTTCGCCTTCAATGAGGTTTTTATCAGGCCTTGTCGGGCGCCCGTTCTCGCCGCAGCTGATTCCGATGCCCGAGAATGCGAAGATTCTGGTAAGCTGGGGCATGGAGGAGTTTGTCGATCCGGCGCCTCGGCGCCGACCCTCACAGGACGGAGGACAACCATGATCGAGGACAACAAGCTTCGCTGGCAGGCGCCGATCAGTGAGTCCCTGGTCGAGGGCAAGCCCGCCTTCCGGGCGGACATGGATCAGGCCGGAGACTGGTACGTCTGGCGTCGGCTCGGCGCCAATGGCTGGGCGACCCTCCGCCGGTGCGCATGCCGAGAGTCGGCCATCAAGGAGGCGGCCGCCCTGAACCAGCCCCGCCTCGACCCGAACTCCAGCCTCGGCTGACCTCGGGGCGTTGAACCACCAGACAAAGCGGGCGTAGAATCGCTCATCGCAGCAGATGCGGGTGTAGTTCAGTGGTAGAACGTCAGCTTCCCAAGCTGAATGTCGTCGGTTCGATCCCGATCACCCGCTTTCGAAGTAACCCCGGCTGACCGCACTCTTTGCGGACCCGTCGAATGACCGGCGGAGCGGCCTGGCACTCGCCGCGAATGTTGTCACCTGACAACCTTCGTCGCTGGAGACGCCGGATGCCGCGTTTGGAGCCAGGATTCTTGCCGTGAGACACCGCCTTCCCAGATGCGTCCTTGCCGCCGCAGTGTCGCATGACCGCCGGACTCGGTTCTGGGGGGCTGGCCACTCTCTCCTCGCTGAGCAACGCCGCATCGTCGCGAAGGTTGACGAGCTGATGGTGATCTGCAACAAACTCGAACAGCGGCTCACCCAAGCAAGGTCCCACCAGTCCGCCTTTGACGCCCCAGCGGTGCACCACCTCAATCTGGATGGCGGCGATCGTGATCCCCGGGGCCCGGGCATGGCGCCGTCGCGTGGTTCGAGCAAGAGCGAGCGAACCCGGTGTACGGCGTAGTTCTCTCCGTCACGGGCGTGGTGTTCGCGGTCTGGCAGCTCCTGCCGCCAGCGAACCGCGAACTGTCCCGAGCCAGGATCCAAGTGAAAAGGCGGGCTCTGCTCCAGCTCTCCGTCTCGCTCATTGTCGTGGTCGTCATCGGGCAGCTTGGCGCCACGGCGATCGGGTGGGCCTGCCCCGGCTCAGGGGCGTTCACCCTTGCCATCGGCCAGGCTGTCGCAGTTGCAATGATGGCTTGGATGGCGGCACTCGCGTGGCCGACCGGGCGTTGGAACTACGACCTGCTGCGACAGTTCCACCCCCGCCTGGAGTCACTGATCCTGAACGGTCACTCGGCGACCGTCACGGACGTGCTCGACGCGGCCCTCCCCAAGGCTGACGGTGAAGATGCTGTATCGCCTATCGACCCTGACTCAGAATCACTAGTCGAGACCATGCTGCGCGACGCCCTCTCGCACCGGGTTTTCATCCGTTCGGCGACCAGGCACAATCGGCAGTTCATGGCCAAGGTCCTTCGCCGGAACTCCTGGGCTGTCGTCCAGCGCGTGGACGCCATCCTCGACGAGCTGCTCTTCGGCCCGGATCCGCTCTTAGTCCATGAGCTGCAAGATACGACCAACTACCAAAACGGCGAAAATCACCGATACCGAATCCCTGATCGCTGCAACATCCTGCACGCACTTTTCGACGATATCAATGTCGCCGACCGGCTTGGGTGCTGGACGCCGATCGGCGACGGTATCCGCGAGGCGATCTCGCAGAGACGCGGATCGCCGTCACAGGATCCTGACCAGCGTCTGTGTGTGCGAGACTGGGAAGCGGGCCGATGGGACTCACCCGTGGGCGCCGGGCTCTGGTTCTTCAGGGTCATGGCGACCAGCGCCGCCGCGCAGGATCACTCGTCGCACATGTGGATCCCGTACCTGTACCACATCGCCCAGGAGATCGTCGATATTGTGGAGGTCCCCGAGGATGAGGGCGGGACCGAGTTCCCAAACCCGTACTGCCGCTGGCTATACGATTGCGTCGAATGCTGCAGCGAGGTGATCCACGTCGTCGAACGGCTCGACCCGCAGAGCAAAATCTGCATAGCGATTCAGAACAATGACAACTCAGCCCAGCTCATCGAGGCGGCCCTGTACACCTATGGAAAGTGCGTCGCCATCATCGCCCGATCAGAGAGCCCGGGCCTGCGTAGCCTCCGCTCGTCCTGCATTCAGTCGCTCGCATTGGACTACGAGCGATGGCAAGAGTCGACGTATCCGGAAGGCATGAGCGCCTTTGCAGCTAATCACCTGCAGGACCGACTGACCGATCCAGACCGCTCCGCTCTCGCAAACCAGCTTCAGGCTCTATATCAGCATGACCCTCACAAGGAGGTTTACAAGGATCTAGCTCAGATCTTCATGAAAGAGGGCGAGTAGCCGGCCCGGCATGTAGCATTAATGGAACTCAGCAACAGCGAACGCCAGCACTCACCGATGCTCTCAATCTCGGAGGCCGCGAACACGGAGTCGTTGGCCTCGTCACCCTCAGGCACGACAACGAGGGCGGGGATGGTTACCCCGTGGATAGGACCATGGACGGGAAGCGCCTGATCGGGGTCTCCGAGACACTGTTGATCAGTGAGTTCAATCACATCTGGGCCGTGCCGCTCCATGGCGGCGAGAAGATCCCGCTTGTGGCCGATCCCGGGATTGATGCCGCCGCGAGCGTGTCGTTGGACGGGCGTTGGCTCGCGTACACACGGATCGCGGACGGTCTCTTTGAGATCCGCGCCATCCTGTTCGCGCCAGCGTGGCCCGAGCATCTCCATGATCGCGAGTGGATCGGTTCAGAGGAAACCGGCATCGAACCCCATTGGAGCCCTGAGGGTGATGGAATTTTCTTCATTGAACAGAAAGCGGATCTGCTCGCAGTCGCTGTCGATACAACAGGCGAAACATTCGTCTTCGCATCTCCGCGTGTTGTTTCGATCCCCATGGGATGTCGGCCGTTCCTTTGGTTCGACGCCGGCGCGTGTGTACGGCGATAACGTCATTCCCTTTGCCGAGAACGGAGCCGAGGACAGCACACCAATCTCGGTGATCCTCGACTGGACGAGTCTGCTCGACCACCCCTCGTGCCCGCTGACGGAGGTGGATCGCGCCAACCCGCTCTGAAGCTCCGATGATCTGCCCTTCGGTCACGGCACGCCCACGCCGCAGCTCCCGGAGGGAGCCGCGGCGATCCGAGTCGCTCCTCCCTTCCCAGCATCCGGCTTCGTCCAGCGTCTACCGGCTGAGTCTCGCCGGATCCTCTCCGGGTCACCCGCCCGTCTCACGGCCGTCGCTCAGGGTCGTTTTTCTTGGGCGTGCGTGGGGGTCTGCCGCATCCGCGGATCAGGATTCTCTCGATTCGTTGGACGAGTTGGATCGGGTTTGGGAGAGTTGGGGCAGATCGGTTCTCACCGGATCCAGGGGTCGCGGAGGACCCCTCGATGCGACACACCGCAGTGCTCGGCCTGACGCTCGCGTTCACATGGGCGGGGATGAACCGTCCAGCGCACGCGCAGTGCGTTCCGTTCCAGCCGATCGGCCTGGATCTCGGCCCGCCTCTCACCGGGCTTCGCGTCGGCACGAGCCTCGACGTGGATGGAGATCAGGGCGTGCTCGGGAGTGTGGACGGGGTCTACCTTCTGAACGCGGGAGGAGCGGATGGTTGGCTGGCCTCTCCTCTGCTGCGCCCACCCCAATCGGCGCCCGATGCCCTCTTTGGGGTGTCGGTCGGACTCACGGCGCAGACGCTGGTGGTCGGGGCCTCGCACGACGACTCGGGTGGGGACAACGCGGGGGCGATCTACACCCTGGACCTGAGCGGGCAGACACCACCCGGTTTCCGGCGTGCGCTCTCAGACGCTCCGATGCCGGGCGCATGGTTCGGGCGGGCGGTCGCGATCGACGCCAACACAATCGCGGTCGGATCTCCGCGAGACGACCGCGGGGCGCCGCGTGCCGGGTCGGTCATCGTGCTGGAGAATCACCAAACCGGGTGGAGCGTCGCGCACTCGCTGCTCGCCCCCTCGCCGGGCGCCGATGACGGGTTCGGGATGAGCGTGGCCATCAGCGGGGAGCGGATCGCCGTCGGGGTCCCCGGAGATGACCGGGACGGATCGAACGCCGGCGCGGTGCATCTCTTTGTTCGCGCGGGCGACCAGTGGGTGGTTGAGGCCTCACTGGTTCCCGGCGACGCGGCCAGCGGCGACGCGTTCGGACAGTCCGTTGATCTCGAGGGCGACCGCCTGATCGTGGGCGCCTGGGGAGCCGACGACCCGTTTCCGAACGCGGGGGCGGCGTACGTGTTTGAACGCGCGGCGGGCATCTGGCAGGAGCGGGCCAAGCTGACCAGCGCCGCGGGCGAGGCCGGCGACATGCTCGGCGCCAGCGTGGCGATCAGCGGGGCGTGGGCGGTCGTCGGATCGGTGCGGGCCGACGGGAGCCTCCCCGACACGGGCGCGGCCATCCTCTTTCGCCGCTCGGGCGCCGTCTGGCACGAGGTCACCTCGATCCACGGAGGCGACGCGGGGGCTTCCGCGGGCGCGGCGGTGGCGCTCAGCGGAGACACCCTGCTCATCGGGGCGCCCTTCGACGACACCAGGAACGACGACGCGGGCCTCGTCGTCAGCTACGACCTTGGCTCGCCCCTCTGCCCCGGGGACTTCGACCTGGACTGCGCCGTCGGCGCGGACGACGTGGAGGCCTTTCTCGCAAGCTTCGGCGCCGGGTCGATCTGGGCGGACCGAGCCGCGCCGGTCGGCGTGCTCGATTTCGCTGATGTCACGGCGTTTCTCTTGAGCTTCACGCTCGGGTGCCCCTGAAGTCAGCGGCGTCCAACCTCGATAGGCGCCCCCGTCTGAAGGGATTCACGCTCCGCCTCGAGCGTCTCCGTGACCCGCAACGCCTCGTCAAGCGTCGGCAGGTGGTCGAACACCCCGGCGCGGATCGCGTCGATGAGCCTGCTGGCCTGTATGTCCCACCCGCCGACCGAACGCGTCTCGAGGGGGACTTCCTGCTCGCCCCGGAGCATCCGGAGCGGCGGGGTTCGCCCCAGATCAAACAGAACCTGCGCACGCTCGAACACCGCCTCGTAACGCATCCGGAACGGTGTCTCGGGGTCGCCGACCCATCCGCCCTCGGCGACCACTCGAGTGTCGTGCCCCTCGATCTCGTACGTCGTGACGACATGACGGGTTGAACCCGTTGAGTGGAGACGCGCGGGAGGGCCGAAACACTGGTGAACCATGTCCACATCGTGGACGTGCAGATCGAAGAGCGCGTCTCCGGAACGGTCCGGGTCGGCGTAGAAGGGCGACCAGGCGGGCGACGCCCCGACGCGCGTGAACCGCACGGAGCGACACTCCCCGTGCTCACCCGATCGGATCCGGGCAGGGAGCGTGTCCCAACCCGGCCAGAACCGCACGCACATCGCGGGCACGCAGACCGGAGCGACGGAGGCGGCGTGATCCCGAAGCTCCCGCACCCGTTGCGAGCTGATCGCCACCGGCTTCTCCACCAGAACGTGCTTTCCAGCGTCAAGGGCGCGTTGAGCGAGATCCACGTGGGTGTCCGTCGGCGTACAGACGCAGACCAGGTCGACCTCCGGATGCTCGATGAGCGCCAGCGGATCGCCGCCCGTCCAGATCGTCGCCGGATCAAAGATCTTCTCCGACGCGTCGGCGCCCAGATTGCCGGAGGATTCCCCCCGCCCGAGCAGACGGGCGGGATTCGCGTCGCAGACGCCCGCCACGCGGCCCCCCCTCACCCCCGCGAAGGCGCGCAGATGGGTCTGCCCGATGAACCCGGCCCCGATGACACCCACGCCGACTGAACCTGAGTCGCTCACGGTCTCCCTCACGCCCGACCTCTCACACGCGCCTCAGCGCGACGAGAGAGCATACCGCCCGCGGGAGTCTCCCCCCACCATCACGGGCGAGCAAGCCAGGCGTGGCACGCCTGGAGCGTCTCCGCCTCCGTTTCGGGAGAGATCCCGGGAAGGCGCCCGCCGGGGGTGTACACAAACCCTCGCGCCTTCGCGTCCGTCTCGCGCCAATGGTCGAACCACGCGAGCGTGTCACGGACGGTCTCTTGAAGGGGTCGGGTGGTGAGCCCCGCGGCGGCGGACTTCCTGAGGCTGGTCGCGTGGAACCCGGCATACTCGCCGACGGGAGGGATCCAGACGGGCATCTGCACCCAGCCGTTGATGCCGCGCTCGCTGAGGAACTCGGCGTCCGCCCAGGTGAAGGTGGCGTTCGATCCGGTCACGTCCTTGCAGGTCTGGAGGAGGCGTCCGATGGTCATCTCGGCGCCGACCGGTCCGTTGACGTTGTAAACACCGGTGTGGTTGGCCTCGATGACGTGCAACATGAAGGCGGCAACGTCCCTCGCGTCGATGAACTTGATCGGGTCCGCCGGATCGCCCGGGGCGAGCACCTCGCCTCCCTCCCGGACGCGATAGGGCCAGTAGGTGAACCGATGGGTGAAGTCGCGCGGCCCGACGATCAGGCCCGGGCGAAGCACGGTGGTCCGCCCCGGGAAGTGCCGCTCCGCGGCCGCCTCCGAGCGAGCCTTGACGGCGCCGTAGTACGCCATGTTGTACGGCAGGCGGTCGATCCCATCCGCGACCTCATCGGGCATGGTGGCGACCGGGCTCCCCTCAACCTGTTCGGGGCCAGAGGCGTCCGCGTACGCCGAGAGACTCGAGATGTAGAGAATCCGGTCCGCGTGGTCCTTCAACAGGGCGGCGCTGTTCTCTGTCCAGGTGTGCACGCTCGCGGTGTCGATCACCACGTCCCACCGGCGCCCCTTCTTGACCTGCGCTTCCAGGGGCGCCAGACCGGGCTCCACGTCCACGATGCGGTTGCCCTCGATCAGCTCGAGCCCGGGGAACAGATCGGCGCGGTTGCCCCGGTTGAAGAGAGTGATCTCGTGTCCTCTGGGGCGAGCCAGCTCGATGAAGTGCGGGCCGAGCATCCCGGTCCCGCCGAGAAAGAGGATCTTGAGCGGCTTGGAGGCGGGGGTCGTCATGGGGGCTCCAAAGGCGCGCGTGAGGATTCCGGTCCCGGTCAGCGCCGCCGCGCCCGCGACGGATTGGACCATAAACGCTCGACGGGTGGTGGTCATCTGAATCTCCTTCAAGAGCTTGTGGCGGAACTCACGCCGGGGTCAAACGGGGCGGCGTTTCGCGCACGCTCGCGAAAGCCGAGAAAGACCGAGAGCGCCATCGCAACCCCGGCGAGGGGAATGGCCAGGACCCCGGCGCTGATCGCGGCGAGTTCTGCCCCCCTGTCCGCCAGCGTGCCGAGCGAGTCGCCCCCCCGATAGACAAACGTATCGATGACGCCCTTCGCCTTGTACCGCGCATCCCGCGAGACGACGGTGAAA
>JBITAG010000078.1:0-5602 GCA_044439985.1 Phycisphaerales bacterium JB059
AGGGCGCCACGACACCGAACCGCTCCAGCCAGCGGGGCGAGGGCAGGAACGTGTAATCCGCCGTCGTCGCGGGCGGGGCCTCACCCTCCACCGGTTCGGGCACGGGGATCGACATCTCCACGTGGGCGTCCAGGAACAGCAGGTTCGTCTTGATCTCCTCCCCCTTGAACCAGCGCATCTGCGAGTCCATCCCCGAGTCATAGTTGTAGATCGGGTGCGTCCCGATGACCCAGGTCTTGGTGGGCGTCACGACGACGGGCATCTTCCCCCCGCGCCCCGCCGGCACGAGCGTGGGGTAGGCGTCCCCCGCGGGGTCCAGGTCCGGCGCGTGGTCGTTGAGCGTGTAGCTCGAGCCGATGAGGTCGTACATCGACTCGGTCGATGAAATCCCCAGGAAGTCCAGGCCGACGTTCTCCGCCCCCCGGTCCAGCGGGGATCGGAAGACTTCCATCTCGAACACGCTCTCCTCACTGTCCGGAGGCGGGGAACCGTCAAAGACGTACCCATTCAGCGGGCGGCGCTCCGCCCCGTACTCGTCAATCCCCAGGAACGGAAGCTGCCCCTTCTTCCCCCCGAAGAGCGCGCCGACAACCGTCTCGTCGCCGACCACCACCTGCGGCAACTGCCGCGGATAGTCGTTCAGGTACATGTTCAGCCCGACACCCAGCTGCTGCAGCCGCGATCCGCACGTTGTGATCCTGGCCGACTCTCTCGCCGCGCCCAGCGCGGGGAGCAGGATCCCGATCAGCAGGGCGATGATCGCCACGACCACCAACAACTCGATCAGCGTGAAGGCGCGCCGTGCTCTCATGCCGGCAGTCTACCCCCCGCCCGGCGCCGGGTGGCGACCCCCGGCCCTCAGTCGCCCAGCGAGTTGCTGAAGTGGCTCTCCTGCACCGGCACGACCACCCGCAGCACGTCCTCCAGCACGCTCGCGGGGGATCCCATCGCGTCCACCTCGTGGATGATCTCGCTGGGGTACTGCTTCAGCACCGGCGCCGTCTCTTCCTCGTAGACCTTCCAGCGGTTGAGGATGACGTCCTCCCGGGCGTCGTCCGCCCGGTTCTCCTTCAGGGCCCGCCGACGCAGCCGCTTGACCATCGCGTCCTTGTCCTTGCAGACCAGGTGGACGATCGCGAGCACCGAGATGTACTCCCGGATGATCTCCGCCTGGCGAACGGTCCGCGGGATCCCGTCGAGGACCAGCAGGTCATCGTGCGGCTTGTAAATGCTCAGCACCGTCTGAGCGTGCAGATTCTCCGCCCACATCTTCACCGTCACGTCGTCCGGCACGAGTTCGCCCTTCGACGAGTACTCGTAGAAAATGCGTCCAAGCTCCGAGTGGATGTCCAGGTTCCGGAAAACGTCCCCGCACGACAGGTGGAAGAACCCCGGGATCTGCCCGAGGATCTTGCCCTGCGTGCCCTTCCCCGCGCCGGGGGCGCCGAAGAGCAGGACGGTCTGATACTTGTCGGGCATCGGAAGGTCTCCGGGGGGGATGCTGGGCCCCCATCCTAGGGCCGTGTCGACCCGGCAAGGCCACCCCCGGTTTTCGGCCTTTGCCCCACCCCGACTTTGGCCGACCTCCCCGTTCCGCCCCCCCTCGCCGCCCCGCGTCCCGCCCTATCGGACGCCCAAAGAAAGGGGGCCTGGCCGGGGACGCCGGCCCGGCCCTTCATGCGTTTCCGGGAAGCGACCGATCGGTCAGGCGCCCGCCTCGATCACTTCCTTCTGCAGGTTCGCCGGCATCGGGCGGTACGCCTCGAACTCCATCACGTTCGACGCCCGGCCCTGCGAGAGCCCCCGCAGCACCGTCGTGTACCCGAACATCTCGCTCAGCGGGACCTCGGCGGTGAGCACCTTCACCATCCCCCGGTCCTCCGTGTCGAGGATCATCCCGCGACGGCTCGACAGGTCGCCCGTCACGTTGCCCAGGTACTCCTCCGGCGTCGTGATCACGACCTTCATGATCGGCTCGAGCAGCACGCTGCCCGCCTTGCTCACGCCCTCACGCAGCGCCAGACGCCCGGCCTGCTCGAACGCTACCTGGCTCGAGTCCACGTCGTGGTACTTCCCGTCGATCAGCTCGACCTTCACGTTGATCAGCGGGTACCCCGCGCTCACGCCGCTCTTGGCCGTCTGGCGAACACCCGCCTCCACGGAGGGGATGAACTCCTTCGGGATCGCGCCACCGACGATCTTGTTCTCGAACGCGTTGTTGTCGTCGAACTTGAGCCCGGCCTCCTCGGCCTGCTCCTTCGTGAAGGGCATGATGTTGATCGTGCAGTCGCCGAACTGCCCGCGACCACCCGTCTGCTTCTTGAACAGGCCGCGGCAGTTCTGCGCCGGGCCCTGAATCGCCTCTCGGTACGAAACCCGAGGCTTCCCGACCTGCACGCCGACCTTCATGTCCCGGATCAGCTTGTTCTTGATGATCTCCAGGTGAAGCTCGCCCATGCCCGAGATGATCGTCTGCCCCGTCTCCTCGTTGTACTCCGAGCGGAACGAGGGATCCTCACGCCGGATCGTGACCAGCGCCTCCGACAGCTTGCGCTTGTCGTCCGCGGTGTTCGGCTCGATCGACATGCTGATGACCGGCTCCGGGAACTCCATCCGCTCGAGCACGATCGGGTCGTCCGTCGAGCAGAGGGTGTCGCCCGTCATGGAGTCCTTGATCCCCACGACCGCCACGATGTTCCCCGCGCCGACCTCGTCCAGCGGCAAGCGGTCCTTCGCGTGCATCTCGAAGATGCGGCTGGCGATCTCACGCTTCCCGTTGCCCGGGTTCATCACACGCGTGCCCTTCTTCAGCACGCCCGAATAGACCCGGACGTACGTCAGGTCGCCGTGCGAGTCGTTCACCACCTTGAAGACCAGCCCCGAGAAGGGCGCCGAGTCCTCGTGAGGACGCGACAGCGCCTTGTCCTTGTCCTTCGGGTCCGTCCCCTGGACCTCCGGAACCTCCTGCGGGTTCGGCAGGTAGTCGATCACGCCGTCGAGCAGACGCTGCACGCCGATGTTCTTCAGCGCCGAGCCGCAGAAGACCGGGTTGACCTCGCGGGCGATCGTCCCCTTGCGGATCGCCTTGCGGATCTCCTCATCGGTGACCGAGTCCTCACCGACCTCGAGGTACCGCTCCATCAGCTCCTCGTCGAGCTCCACGCCCTTCTCGATCAGCTCGTGGCGCCACTTCTTCGCCTTCTCCATCAGGTCGTCGGGGATGTCACGCTCGGTCACGACCGCGCCCTGGCTGTCCGCCTCGAAGTAGTACGCCCGCATCGTGAGCAGGTCGATGATCCCCTCGAGCGAGTCGCCCGCCCCGATCGGCAGCTGCACCGCCACCGGGTTCGCGCCCAGACGCTTGATGATCGAGTTGAAGCTGAACTCGAAGTCCGCCCCCAGCTTGTCCATCTTGTTGATGAAGCAGACGCGCGGCACGCGGTAACGGTCGGCCTGACGCCACACCGTCTCCGACTGCGCCTCCACGCCCTCCTTCCCGTCGAAGACCGCCACGGCCCCGTCGAGCACGCGAAGCGAACGCTCCACCTCGATCGTGAAGTCCACGTGCCCGGGCGTGTCGATCAGGTTGATTTTGTATTCCTTGCCGTTGTGGATCCACGGGCAGGTCGTCGCGGCGGACTGGATCGTGATCCCACGCTCCTGCTCCTCCGCCAGGAAGTCCATGGTCGCGGTGCCCTCGTGCACCTCGCCCAGCTTGTAGTTCTTGCCCGTGTAGAACAGGATGCGCTCGGTCACGGTCGTTTTGCCCGCGTCGATGTGGGCGCAGATGCCGATGTTGCGGATGTTCGAAAGGTCGGTCGCCATGGTCGTTCCTCGGTCGTTGCCTGCCCCGGATCGTCCGGGCCTCTGGTGCTCGTCTCGTCGTTGGTCTACTCGTCTCCCGCCGAAACGACCGTCTCGCCGGGCGGTTGCGGGTTTCACACACCCCGCCTCGCCTGTCGGCAGCGGGTGGATCGCTCGCGGTTTCTTCTATCGGTGCAGTCGGCGCTGGTGCTTGGGCCCGCCGCGGCTTGCTCTTCCGTCTCGTTGCCGGAATCGCCGCGCGAGCCCCGAGTCACGCGGGTTCCGGATCAGGCTGATCGTCCATGGGAGTCACCCACTTCCCCCGCCCCTCGGCGGTCCTGTCTGTCCGTACCTCTTGTCCGACCGGAGCGCCGTAACGCTCCGAACGCCGACGCCCTCCGGACGTGGGAACCCACCGCCCATCGACACACGCCGTGCCCTGAATCGTATCTCTCGCCCCCGCAGGATCAAGCGATCACACACCGCCCCCTCGGCCTCCATCTGACCCAAAAGAAAGCAAGCACTTACTCCTCCGACAGCCGACGCATCCGGGCCCGCGATCGATCATCGAGCTGCTTGATCGGATCCAGCCGCTTCAGCCCGTCCAGACGCAGCGCTTCCCGGGCCCAGGCGCGGCTCCCCTCCCGGTCGTCCAACGCCTCCGAAAGATCCACCAGACGCACCGCGATCGACAGGCTCAGCGGATCCAACGCAAACGCCCTCGCCCACGCCTCCCGCGACGCGACCAGCTCCGCTCGCTCCCCCGTTGCCCGCCACACCCCCCAGTGCGCCAGCCCGAGCTGTGCCCAGACCCCCGGGCTCGACGGCAGACGCTCGGCCAGCGCCCGGCTCGCCTCCACGCCCCGGGCTCGCCACGCGTCCCCCGCCTCCTCCCCCGGCAGGTCCGCCAGACCCATCGCCAGCCGGACCAGGGCCTCGGTGGTGGGGGGGTGGTCCGGGCGTGCCGCCACGGCTTTCTCGAGCAGCGCGAACGCCTCCCGCCCGCCCCGGGCCGCCGCCCGGCGCAGCTGGGAGTCCACCGTCGCCGGGTCGCCCGCGACAGGCTCACCCACCATGACCGCCAGATCCTGAAGGATGCTCTCGAGCGAGTCGCCTTCCGGTCCCGTCTCGCGGTCCAGTCGCGCGATCCGATCGCGGATCGCGGTGACCGGACCCACCCGTTGGTGAGCGCGCGTGAGCGCGTCCTCCCACCGGGAGAGGGGGCCTAGCCCCGCGAGGAGCAACACGCTGCCAAGCAGCGTGACGCCCACGCTGACCCCGCCAATCCAGCCCCGGGTCCTGCTCGCGCCGGTTCCCCCGGCGCACAGCCCGAGCGTGGCGCCGAGCAACGCCGCGCTGTTCAACCAGACCGGCGTCACCTCGATCATCGAGTGCGCCGCCACCACGCCGCCCACGCCCGCCAGCGCCCCGCGCGTCCAGGCGCCCGCGCCCGCCGCCGTTCGCATCACCCCCCACGCCACGCCGACCCAGAGCCCCAGCCCGAGCACCCGGGCCAGGGCGCCCTGCGGCGTGGCCATCGCCTGCTCGATCAACGCGCCCGCCACCGTGACGCCCCCGGCGAGCAACGCCACGAGCAGCACGTCCTCCCGCTCGTTCGTCGGTGCTTCCTCGCCCAGTTCCTGCCGCCCCGCCCGGAGGACCAGCCCGAGTCCCACGCCGCACCACGCAAGCCCTCCCAACCCGAGCGTCGCGACCCACTCCAGCAGCACGTTGTGCGGCCTGGCCACCTCTTCCACGCCGATCGACGGGCGGGTGAGCAGGTACGCGTCTCGGAAGC
>JBITAG010000079.1:0-2706 GCA_044439985.1 Phycisphaerales bacterium JB059
GGGCCCGCCCCCCTCCTGCTCCTGGCCCTCCCCCTGGCCCTGGCCGGGTGCACGCGGGTCCTGCCCGTGAGCGAGGACCAGCTCACGCGAATGCGGGCCAGCTCGGCCTGCGTCCTTCCCTTGACCTCCCTGACGGGCGCCGGGACCAGCTTCTTCGTCACCGAGGACTGGGGCCTGACCGCCGCCCACGTCGTGGACGACACCCCCCCGGGCGCCCGCATCGCCGTCACGCACTTCGAGACGGGCCGGGCCGTCGAACTCGCCCTGGCCATCCCGGAAACCGCCGACTGGCAGGACCGGGACCCGAAGGACGACTGGGCCGTCATCTACCGTCCGGACCACGCCTCCCCCCCGCCGCTCCCCTGCACCACCCCGATCGACACCGCCTACCGGCCGTCGGCGGGGGACGAACTCTTCACCGTCGGCCTGCTGCGCGAGGACTTCGAGAACGCTCCGGAGGACCGCCAGATCCGGACCCTCCGCCTGCGCGTCGTCGATCCCCCTCCGGACCGGGCGCCGAGCGATGAACTCATCTGGATGCGCTGGCCACACGACTTCGCCCCCAAGGGCTTCTCGGGGGGACCGGTCTACCGGGAGAGCGAGTCGGGGGAGCTGGTCGCCATCGGGCTCAACATCCAGGCCGCCCAGCGCGGCTTCCGGTGGTGGCTGGTCGCCAAGCGCCTCACGCCCGAGATGGTCGAGTTCGCGCAGCGCGCGTCGAGGTGATCGCGTCGCCAGCGTCCGAGACGCGCCGAGTTCGTCCGCAGCGGGCCTCGCCTACCGATCCAGCTCCGCCGCCACGATGTTGAGCGAGCCGAGCACCGCCACGATGTCCGCGAGCATGTGCCCCTCGATCAGGGGCGCCATGAGCTGGTAGTTGATGAAGCTCGGCGGCCTCGTGCGCACGCGCCACGGGCGGGGCGAGCCGTCCGAGACGACGTGGTACCCCAGCTCCCCGTTGGCCGTCTCCTGGGCCGCGTAGATCTCCGCGACCGGCGGCTCCCACCCCCGGTTGCTCATGATCAGCTCGAAGTGCTGGATCAGCCCCTCGATCGACCCGTACACCTGGCTCTTGTCCGGCTTGACCATCTTCGAGTCGGCGAAGACGTTCACGTCGCCCCCCGGGATGTCGTCGATGAGCTGGTCGATGATCTTGATCGACTGCTTGATCTCCTCCAGACGCACCTGGAAGCGGGCGTAGACGTCCCCCTCCTCGCTCACCGGCACGGAGAACTTGACCGCCTCGGCGCCCTGCCCGTCCCAGTTGTCCGCGTAGCACAGGTACGGCTCGTCCTTGCGCAGGTCCCGCACCACGCCCGAGGCCCGCGCGTTCGGGCCCGTCGCGCTCCACCCGATCGCGTCCTCCTTGCTCAGCACGCCCACGTTGCGCGTCCGGTCGAGGAAGATCCGGTTCCGGTTCAGCAGCGTCTCGATGTCCTTGATCGCCTGCGACAGGTCGTCGTGCAGGAAGGACTTGACCATCCGCTTGAACGTCTCCTCGTCAGGCAGGTCCTTCATCAGCCCGCCGACGCGGGTCCAGTCCGGGTGGAACCGCTGCCCCGAGACGTAGTCCACGATGTCATAGATCCGCTCGCGCGGGTTGAACCCGTAAAGGAACCCCGTGAACGCCCCCAGGTCCAGCCCCGCCGCGCCGACGCACAGCAGGTGGTCCTGGATCCGCCCCATCTCCGCCATGATTGTCCGCAGCACCTTGCAGCGCGGCGTGATGTCGATCCCGAAGAGCTTCTCCACCGCGTGGTGCCACGCGATGTCGTTGCTGATCGGGCTCAGGTAGTTCATCCGCGACACGATCGTCACGTACTGGTTGTAATCCAGATGCTCGCCCAGCTTCTCGAAGCCCGAGTGCAGGTACCCGATGTGCGGCGTGCACCGGGCGATGCGCTCCCCGTCCAGCTCCAGCACCAATCGCAGCGTCGTGTGCGTCGCCGGGTGCTGCGGGCCGAAGTTCAGGACCCAGCGGTCACCGGTGTCCACGTGCCCGGAGAGGTACTCCGTGGTGTCGGCGTCGGGGGTCAGGCCCTGTTCGGGCTGGAGGGTGTAGGGCATGTGAACGGCTCCGAAGGTCTTGCGTCGGGGGCAGGGGCCCGGAATAATAGGGCCAGAGACACCCCGCGGCCCCACCCGCGGATGAGGGAGATTGCCATGCAGAAACGCCTTTGGACGGCCGCCAGCGCGGCCCTGATCGCGACGCCTGCGTTCGCCGCCCCGATCGAGGTCACCGCCCAAGGGGCAAGCGCGACCGGCTCCACGTTTGAGCTCGTGTTGACCTACGAGTCCTCGACCATGCCGGTCGACCCCGACGCGGACGGTCTCTACCAATACCCCGCGGTCCTCTCCGCGAGGGTCTGGATCGACGGCAACCTGCAGTTCGACGTCGCTGATCCCGGCGAACTGGGCATCTTGCCATATATCTCGATCGTGAACGACGTCCCCCTCGCCGATGGCCCGGTCTCCGATCTCTTCGGAACCATCCTCAGTGAATCCGACACCAACCACGTCTTCGCCCTCACCCTGCGCGACTTCGACGCGACCGCGTTCGACGGCCACGCCCTCCCGACCGCGCTCGATCTGATGGACTTCGAGAAGAGCCTCTTCGACTGGGTTCCGTTCGGCGGACCGCCTACGCGGTACAGCATCGACTTCCTCCAGACACGCATCGTGCCCGCCCCCGGGAGCACCGTGTGC
>JBITAG010000080.1:0-5563 GCA_044439985.1 Phycisphaerales bacterium JB059
GGGGACGGTCGGCTTGCCCGTTCCGAATACCGAGGTGCAAGTGGTTGATGTTGAAACCGGCGCCCGGGTTGGGTGGCCGCCTCGTTTCAGGAAGGGTTCGTCGCCCGCGGCTAGGCGTCGCGGTCGTCGGAAGACTCGTCGCTGGCGGCGTACGGTGTGGCAGGCTCGTCGGGCTCGACGACCCTGCCCAGCGCGCCCGGCAGCTCGATGCCCGCCTGCCTGGCCAGCTCGTGCACCTGCGGGAGCGAGCCGATCATGCCCGAGAGGAAGTCGGCGGTGGCGCTGCGGGCGCCGCCGTCTTTGCTCTCGATGGTCTGCCCGCGTCCCGAGTCCCAGACGGTGATCTTGTCGATCTTGAGGTTTTGGATCGCCTTGACCTGCGCCTCGACGAGCTGGGGGAGCTGCTCGATCATCAGCAGCGTGGGGGCCACCTGCGGGTTCTCGGCGCACGCGGCGACGAGCTGGCGGTAGCCCTCGGCCTTGGCCTCGAGCACCTGCTGCACGCCCTTGGCCTCCGCCTCGTACTTGGCCAGCGTCGCGTCCGCCTCGCCCCGCGCCTCGCGGCGCTCGCGCTCGGCAGCGGCCTCGGCCTCGATCTCGACGCGCTTCTTCTCGATCTCCTGCGGCGCGAGCTGCTCCTTGGCGAGGCGGGCGAGTTCCTGCTCGCGCTCGGCCTGGAAGATCTTCTCGGCGGCGATGGCCGCGGCGACGTCCGACCGGCGCCTCGCCTCGGCCTGAACCTCCGCCAGCTTCGCGTTCGACTCGGCGATCTCGGCCCGTGAGGTGTTCTCGCCCTCGACCGCGTTCGCCTCGGCGTCGGCGACCTGGATGCGCTGGGTCTGCTCGGCCCTTTTGCTCGCGGCGACCGTCTCCGCCTGGCGCTCGGCGATCGCGATCTCCTGGTCACGCTTGGACTCGGCCTCGCCGACCTGCGCCTCGGCCTCATAGCTCGCGACGGCGACGCGTTTCTGGCGTTCGGCCTCCTTCTGGCCCTGGTCGGCCAGGGCGCGTTCCTGCGCGACGCGGACGTTGCGGTCGCGGACCGCCGCGGCCACGCCGACCGCGCCCTCGCGGTCCTGCTCGGCGACCTCGACCTTGGCGCGGTTGATCGCCTCGGCCGCCGCCCGCTGCCCGATCGCGACGATGTACCCCGACTCGTCGGTGATGTCGCGGATGTTCACGTTGATCAGCTCGAGGCCGATCTTGTTGATCTCCTGGGTCACGTTCTCGTTGATCAGGCCCATGAACTTCTCGCGGTCCTTGTTGATCTCTTCGATCGACAGGGTCGCGATGACGAGCCTCAGCTGGCCCAGGATGATGTCCTGCGCCTGCTCGCGGATGGCCTGCTGGGGAAGGCCGAGCAGGCGTTCGGCGGCGCTGGACATCTGCACCGGGTCGGTCGAGATGCCGACCGTGAACGTGGAGGGCACGTTCACGCGGATGTTGTTCAGCGACAGGGCGCCCTCGAGCGGGATATCGATGACCAGCGGCTCCAGGGACATGTACGCGTAGTCCTGCACCACCGGCCAGACGAACTTGCCGCCCGAGTGGAAGCAGCGCGTCCCCTTCTTCCCCGACGTGCCCCAGATCACCAGGATCCGGTTCGACGGGCAGCGCCGGTACCGGCTCGCCAGGAAGACAACCACGAACAGGAAGATGAACACGGCCACGACGATCCCGACGATCGCGAAGATGCCCGCGTTGCTCCCCGAAGACTGCGCCAGTGTCAGTGCGTCCATCCGCCTCCCCTATCTCGTGTGTCCGATCCCTGCCCCGACGATCACGATGCGCTCGGCGCCGCCTCGACGAGCAGCGCGTTGCCGGCACGGTCGGCGCCGACCACGCGCACGCGCGCGTTCGCGGGGATCACCTCGCCCCCGCGCTGCACAGCGTCCATCTCTCGGCGCCGGTCGTCGATGATGACGGTGACGCGCCCACGCCCCTCCCCGCTCGGGGGGACCATGACGTAGACCGACCCCTCGAGCCCCACGGCCCGGTCGATCGAGATGTTGTCCGAGCGCTGCAGGCGCAGGAACGAGCGCATGAGCGTGACCATCAGCCACGCGACGCCCAGGCCCGCGAGCAGCGCGATGAGCGTCGCGACCGGGAAGCTGACCTCCAGCGCCCGCAGGGCGGCCAGGCCCATCCATCCCGAGCCCATGGCGAACGCCGCGATGGTCTGCACGCTCAGCCAGCCGAACTCGGCGCCGGGCGCGTCGCCCGCGCCCGCCTCGGTGTCCAGGTCGAGATCGACGTCCAGGTCGCCCCCGAGCTGGCCGAGCAGGAGCTGGGCCACGAGCACGACCGTCCCGAGGATCGCCGGAACGCTGAACCAGACCGCACCGTCAGCAAAGAAGAAGTCCATGACACCCTCCCGTGCGCCGTCGCCGGGCATGGTACCGCAAACAAACCCTGGTCCATGCGCTCAGAGAGACCCCCGGAGACCCCGGCGGAACCGGCCGCTCGGGGGCTTCTTGGGAGATGAACGGAGTTTCTTGCGGGCGAGGGGGCGCTCAGGCGGCCAGGTCGATGTCGCCGAAGCCGTCGTCCTCGTCGTCGAGGTCCGTCTCAAACCCGCCCCACTGGTCCTTGGGCAGGTGCCGGTGGTGGACGTGGATGACGCGGGAGAGCTGGGACCCGAAGTGCTCGGCGATGATCGAGAGCATCTTCACGTCGTTCTCCCCGAAGGGGGTCCGCTTGTCCCGGAAGAGGGTGATGACGGCGAGGCACTCGTCGTCTTCGCGGCAGGCGATCACCATCGCCGCGGACTCACCCAGCCAGTGCGCGTCCTCGCCGAGGTAGCGCTCCAGATCCGCCGAGCCGGACATGGCCAGCACGCGGTCCTGATGCTCGAAACGCGGGGCCATGACGTTGGCCAGGTGGTCCATCATCACCTCGGCCGAGTCCTTGGGGCAGTCGTAGTTGACGTAGGCGCCCAGCGAGAACTCGCCGGAGGTCGAGGGGAGGAAGATCGCGGCGTTGGTCGAGCCGACCTTCGCCAGCGTGTACTCGAGCAGCGTGCGGAGCAGGCTCTCGACGTCCAGCTCCTGGCGCAGCAGGCTGGTGAGTTCGGCGGAAACCGAGACGTCCTCGAACTGATCCGACAGCTCGCGGTAGGCCTCGACCAGATCGTTGCAGAGGTCGCCGACGTGCCCGGAGACTTCCTTGCGGGCGCTGTTGAGCTGGTGACAGAGCCGGCGCAGTCGGGAGACGCGCGCCTCACGCTCTCGCTGGCGGCCGGCCCGCTCGCAGGCGGCCTCGAGGCGCGAGAGCATGTCGTCGTCGCTGACGCTGAGGGCGATCAGGTCCGTGGCGCCCGCCCGCATCGCGTGCATCGCCTCGTCCAGGTCCGCCTCGTCGGAGAGCATGGCGCTCACCGTGCCCGGGCTCGAGAGGCTGATCTCCTGGGCCAGCTCGCACCCGATCCCGCCCCCGATCCCCGAGTCGATGAGGGCCAGGTCGTGCAGGCCCTTGCTCAGACGCTTGCGGGCGTCGAGCACCGTCTTGGAGACGCTCAGCACGTCCACCCGCTTGCCCAGGAGCTTGACCAGCCGGCGCTGAACGCCCGAGCGGGAGGTGACGAGCAGGACGCGAACCCCCGCGCACGGGGAGCGATGCTCTGCCCCGGGGCTCTCGCCCCGCCCCGTGCTGTTGGTCTCAGATGCGCCCATGTCTCTGCCTTCTCCTGCGCGGGCCGCTACGCGGCCAGCCGTCCAACAAACCCACCACCCGGCGCCGGAGCGCTCCTGGGGATCGCGACCGTCGCCACGCACCCGCCGTCGGGTCCGTTGGAGAGCGAGATCTCGCCCCCCTGCAGCTCGATCAGGCGCCTGGCCCGGGCGAGCCCCAGACCCGTCTGCCGACCCGCGCTCTTTTCAGAGAAGAACGGGTCGAACGCGTGCCTCGAGGCCCGTCGGGAAAGTCCCCGACCGTGATCCACGATCCGAAACACCAGTCGGTCATCGAGGGGGTCGGTTTGAACGCGAAGCTCGACAATCTCGTTCGGGGCCGCCTCCATCGCGTTGACGATCAGCTCCGTGAGCGCCGCGAGGACTTGTTCTCGGTCGCCCTGGGCGAGCCCCACGCCCTCGTCGCAGATCACCCTGGCGCCGCGCCCGGACCCGCATCGACGGCGCGCCCGCTCCACGCTCTCGCGCACAAGTGACGCCGGCTCAAGCGCTTCGGTGCACGGCTCGGGCGGGCACGCCAGCAGGTGCATCGACTCGATCAGCTCACCGAGGTGCTCGCTCGCCTCGACGATCGCCTGGGCGGTCGCGCGTTCGGCGGCGCCCTGCAAACGTTGCGCGAGCATCTGCGACCGACCACGAATAATGGTCAGCGGGTTGTTCATCTCGTGCGCCGCGCCCGCGCTCATCTCGCCGAGCCGGGTCATCGACTCGCGCTCGGTCATCGCGGCCTGCATCTCCGCCAGCTCGCGGCTCGATTCGGCGAGGGTCTCGCCCAGGCGACGGGCCCGCTCGTGGCGCGCCGCCCCCATCACCGCCGCCGACCAGACGCTCGTGATCGCTCCCAGCTCCTCGCGGGTGAACCCGGCGCTCTGCGGGTCCGGCTCGTGGAGGAGCACCGCGGTGATTGCGTCGGCGTCTTCGCGCGGCGCGCCGGACCGGCCCGGGTGGACCCCGGCGCTGCACAGGGCGAGCAGGCGCACGTTGCGCAGGTCCGTCGCGTCACTCAGGTAGTCGCTCAGCCAGGGCAGGGCGCCGACCGCGCCCATCGTGAGCCGGCTGGTGTCGGCGAGTGAGGCCAGGGCCCCACCCCCCGAGATCCCGGGGGGCGCGTCCGCCGAGTGGGCGCGCATCACCCGCCCCCCGGCGCCGAACTGCGTGATCAGCCACGGGCGCCCGGCGCCCGGCTGGTGGACCGAGGCGTAGAAGCCGGGCCCGAAGACGGACTCGGCGCTCGCCGCGACCCGCCCGAGCGTCTCGCTCACGCTCATGTCGGAGGACCAGTCGGCGTGGAAGGCGCCGATGGCGTCGAGGACGCGCTTCTGGTGGTCGCTGCGTCGCCCGCGCCGGAGGAGGGCCTGGTTGAGGGCGCTGAGGCGTTCGTTGGCGCGGGCGATCGATTCGAGCATCAGCTCCGGGGGCGTGCGTTCGTCGAGCCCGAGGACGGCGCACCGGGCGCCGACCGCCTCGAGCAGGTCCGGGAGCAGCTCCGACATCGCCTGCGGGGAGAGCCCGAGTTCCAGGGCGAGCGCCTCGACGTCCGGGGGCTCGCCGAAGTCCCCCGACCAGCCCAGGTGCTGGCGACGGCAGATCGCCTTGGCGAGCGTGACCACGCCCACCAGCCCGCGTTCGGGCGTGTCGGGGAGGGTGTGGATCGGCTGGGCGTGCAGCCAGATGACGTCCTGCAGCGCACTGGGCAGGCCCCACCGGCGGGCGATGCGCCGCCCCGCGGTGTGATGGTCCAACCCGATCACCTGACGCTCCACCGGGGCGCTGTCGCAGGCCCGGCGTTCGGCCAGCGCGATCACCCGCTGGTACGCCCGCGGCAGCACCAGCTCCAGCGTCAGGCGCCCGATGTCATGCAGCAGTCCCGCGAC
>JBITAG010000081.1:0-3707 GCA_044439985.1 Phycisphaerales bacterium JB059
GGTGGGGTATTCGTCGGCGCCGGCGCCGGGGTCGCCGTCGCGGCAGGTGGCGCGGATGCGGTCGAGGGCGGCGTTGACCTTGGAGGCGTCGCGGCTGGCCTTGAACCTGGCGAGGCGTTCGACCTGTTCGGTTTCCACCGAGTCGGGGATGGTGAGGATGTCGATGGGGCGGGACTCGTCCTCGTCGACGTACTCGTTGACGCCGACGATGATGCGGTCGCCGGCTTCGCACTCTTCGCTGAAGCGGTATGAGGCCTCGGCGATGGCGCGGCGGAAGTAGCCGCGGTTGACGCCGGCGACGGCGCCGCCGCCGTGCTCGTCGGTCCAGTGGGGCTTGCACTTGGGCCAGAGGCCGCCGGCCATGTTGTCGATCTCGTCGATGTAGGCCTGTGCCTCGGCCTCGACCTTGTCGGTGAGGGCTTCGATGAAGTAGGAGCCGCCGAGGGGATCGGTGGTGCGGGTGACGCCGGTCTCGTGGGCGAGGATCTGTTGAGTGCGGAGGGCGACGGTGACGGCCTGTTCGGTGGGGAGGCCGAGGGTTTCGTCCATGGAGTCGGTGTGGAGGGACTGGCATCCGCCGAGGACGCCGGCCATGGCCTGGTAGGCGACGCGGACGATGTTGTTGAGGGGTTGCTGCTCGGTGAGGGAGCAGCCGGCGGTCTGGACGTGGGTCTTCATGAACCAGGATTTTTCGTTTTTGGCGTTGTAGACGTCGCGCATGCGTCGGGCCCAGATGCGTCGGGCGGCGCGGAGCTTGGCGATTTCCTCGAAGAACTCGTTGTGGGCGTTGAAGAAGAAGGAGAGGCGCGGGGCGAAGGAGTCGATGTCGAGGCCGCGCATGAGGCAGGCTTCGACGTATTCCATGCCGTCGCGGAGTGTGAAGGCGAGTTCCTGGGGGGCGGTGGAGCCGGCTTCGCGGATGTGGTATCCGGAGATGGAGACGGAGTGCCACTTGGGGACGAGTGCGGTCTGGAACTCGATGGTGTCAACGACGAGTTTGACGGAGGGTTCGGGGGGGTAGATGAACTCGTTCTGGGCGTGGAACTCTTTGAGGATGTCGTTCTGGAGTGTGCCGGAGAGGGTGGACCAGTCGATGTCGCGTTGCTTGGCCATGGCGAGGTACATGGCCCAGATGACGGCGGCGGGGGCGTTGATGGTCTGGGAGACGGAGACGTTGTTGATGGGGAGGTCGGCGTAGAGGCGGTGCATGTCCTCGATGGTGTCGATGGCGACGCCGCACTTTCCGACCTCGCCCATGGAGAGTTCGTCGTCGGAGTCTCGTCCCATGAGTGTGGGGAGGTCGAAGGCGGTGGAGAGGCCGGTGTTGGCGGCGGTTTTGGTCTTGGTCTGGTTGAGGATGTACTTGAAGCGTGCGTTGGTGTCGTCGGCGGAGCCGAAGCCGGCGAACTGGCGCATGGTCCAGAGGCGTGTGCGGTAGCCCTTGGGGAAGAGGCCGCGGGTGTAGGGGAAGGCGCCGGGGGTGGCGATGTGTGTTTCGGGGTCCTGGAGGGAGGGGGTGGAGGTGTGCGCGGTGTAGAGGGGGTCGAGGACGATGCCGGAGATGGTGACGGCGTGGGGATCGACGTCGGAGGTGGTGGTGTTGAGGCCGGGGCCTGAGACGGAGGTGGTGGTCATGGCGTCGGGTCTCCGGGGGGGGCAAGGAGGGGTCGAGAGATTGTATGGGGGGGTGCGGGGATTCTGCATGGGGGGGGGTGAATCTGTCCCTTCGGGGGGGGCGAAGGCGGGGTGTGTAGGCGTGTCGTCCCTGACGCCGCGGGACGAGACGGGCGGACGGCCCTGAGGAGTGGGCCGAGGACCAGCGGCGGCATTTGGAGTCATGAAGATGAAGCGGACCGTGATGATTGGCGCGGCGGCGATCGCTGCGCTCGCAGGGACGACGTACGCCCAGTGTGGGAGCGAGACGAGCAACGCGGGTTGGACGCCGGGTGAGGCGGCGGCGTGCGAGGGTGAGCGGGCGCATCAGGCGCAGCAGGTCGCGTGGGAGGGTCCGAAGAAGGACCTGGTGGAGACGGCGGTCGGGGCGGGTCAGTTCACAATCCTGGCCAAGGCGCTGACGGAGGCGGGGCTGGTGGAGGCGCTGAAGGGGAAGGGTCCTTTCACGGTCTTCGCGCCGACGGATGAGGCGTTCAAGAAGCTGCCGAAGGGGACGCTCGAGACGCTGCTGAAGCCGGAGAACAAGGATCAGCTCGTGTCGATCCTGACGTACCACGTGGTGTCGGGGAACGTGCTGGCGTCGGACGTGGTGAAGCTGAACAACGCGGCGACGCTGAACGGTCAGCGGGTTGACATCACGACGGGCTCCGGCGGCGTGATGGTGGACCAGGCGAAGGTGATCGCGACGGACGTGAAGGCGAGCAACGGGACGATCCACGTGATCGACACGGTGATGCTGCCGGAGGACAAGGACATCGTGGGCGTCGCGTCGGAGGCGGGTTCGTTCGGGACGCTGATCGCGGCGGCGAAGGCGGCGGGGCTGGTTCCCGCGTTGACGGGAGAGGGCCCGCTGACGGTCTTTGCGCCGACGGACGAGGCGTTCGCGGCGCTGCCCCCCGGGACGGTGGAGAGCCTGCTCAAGCCGGAGAACCGTGAGAAGCTCCGGAGCATCCTGCTTCTGCACGTGGTGGAGGGCCGGGTGTACAGCGAGCAGGCGGCGGAGCTGAGCGAGGCGAAGACGCTTCAGGGTCAGTCGGTCGGGATCAAGCCGTGGGACGGGACGCTGAAGGTCGGCGGGGCGAGCGTGGTGTCGGCGGACATCGAGGCGAGCAACGGCGTTATTCACGTGATCGACCGGGTGATTCTGCCCAACTGAGGGATTGATGCGGATTGCCGAACAAGCTGAGGCGACGGGGGCGGACCGGGTCCATTGCGGTCAGCCCCCGCGCCGGATAGGCTCGTGGCAGCGCTTGAAAGGGCGGCGCCACGACTTGCAGGAACCCATCCTCCAACGCGTTGCAAGCGGAGATCCGGAGGCGGTGCGTGCGTGCACCGACCGGTATGGTGGTCTGGTCTGGTCGCTGGCGCGTCGGTGGAACCGGTCGCAGGCGGACGCCGAGGACGCGGTGCAGGACGTGTTCATCTCATTGTGGCGGAACGCGGGTCGCTTTGATCCGAGCGTGGCGAAGGAAGCGACGTTCGTGGCGATGATCGCGCGTCGCCGGTTGATCGACCGGATGCGGAAGGCGGGGCGTCGGCCGGGCGAGTCGGCGCTGCTGGAGTCTGAGGCGGGGGACGCGGGTGGGGATCGCGTCGAGGGAACGGAGCTGAGCGAGGACGCGCGGCGGGCGGAGCGGGCGATGGGTGAGCTGAGCGATTCGCAGCAGCGTGTGCTGCGGCTTTCGATCATGCACGGGATGAGCCACGAGCGGATCGCGACGGCGACGGGGATGCCGCTGGGTTCGGTGAAGACGCACATCCGGCGTGGCCTGATCCGGATGCGAGAGATCCTGGGGACGGAGCTTGCCGACCGGGCGGGAGGGACGCCGTGATGCGGACGCTTCCGACGGATGAGCGGGCTCTCGGGTTGCGGGCCGACGTGGTGACGGGGGAGGCGGGGGAATCGGCGCGGGTGGAACTGGGTCGGCTGCTGGGTGAGGACGCGTCGGGGTTGATCGAGGAGTTCGAGCTTGGGGCGGCGGCGGCGGACCTGGCGATGAGGGGGACGCTGGCGCCGATGCCCGCGTCGGTGC
>JBITAG010000082.1:0-2897 GCA_044439985.1 Phycisphaerales bacterium JB059
ACACCGACGCCGAGGCGCTGCTGCGGGAGGCGTTCGGATCCGAGACCGCGGACATGGACAGCCTGCGGGGCGATCAAGCGCAGGACATGGCGCAGGGCTCGCTGATCAAGGGGCGGGTCATCGGGTTCGCGGGGGACGACGTGGTCGTCGAGGTGGGGCTCAAGTCCGAGGGTCTGATCCCGAAGGAAGAGTTCGCGAACATGCCCGAGCTGAAGGTGGGCGACGAGGTCGACGTCCTCCTGGAGAACATGGAGGGCGAGGGGGGCCTGATCCAGCTCTCGAAGCGGAAGGCGGATCGCCAGATCGCGTGGCAGCGGATCACCGAGACCACGGCCCAGGGGGACGAGGTCGAGGGGACGGTCATGCGGAAGATCAAGGGGGGGCTGCTGGTGGATATCGGCGTGCCGGTCTTCCTCCCGGCGTCGCAGGTGGACATCCGGCGTCCGCACGAGATCGGGGACTTCATCGGTCGCAAGGTGCGGGCGGAGATCCTCAAGATCGACCAGGACCGTCGGAACATTGTGATCTCGCGTCGCAAGCTGATCGAGAAGGAGCGGGACGAGGCGAAGAGCCGCCTGATGTCGACGCTCTCCGAGGGTCAGATCGTGACGGGGACGGTGAAGAACATCGCGGACTTCGGCGCGTTCGTGGACCTGGGCGGGATCGATGGTCTGCTGCACATCACGGACATGTCGTGGGGTCGGATCAATCACCCGTCGGAGATGCTGAAGATCGACGACAAGATCGAGGTCAAGGTCCTCAACATCGACCGGGAGAAGGAGAAGATCGCCCTGGGGCTCAAGCAGACCGAGTCGAGCCCCTGGGAGGAGATCGAGGCCAAGTTCCCCGTCGGCTCGCGCATCAAGGGCGAGGTGGTCAACATCATGTCGTACGGCGCCTTCATCCGTCTGGAGGACGGGATCGAGGGTCTCGTGCACATCTCGGAGATGTCGTGGACGCGTCGGGTAAACCACCCGTCGGAGATGATCTCGGTTGGTGACGAGGTGGACGTGGTCGTCCTCGACATCGACAAGAACAAGCAGGAGATCAGCCTCGGCATGAAGCAGGTCGAGGTGAACCCGTGGGAGCTCGTCAGCGAGAAGTACCCCTCGGGGACGGTCATCAAGGGCGAGGTCCGGAACCTGGCCAACTACGGCGCGTTCATCGAGATCGAGCCGGGGATCGACGGCCTGCTGCACATCTCCGATATGTCGTGGACGAAGAAGGTCACGCACCCGAACGAGCTGTACAAGAAGGGCGACGAGATCGAGTGCGTCGTGCTCGAGGTGGACCAGGAGAAGCAGCGTGTTTCCCTGGGCGTGAAGCAGCTCGCCGAGGACCCCTGGGTCGAGGCGATCCCGAGCGCCTACCAGCCGGGCATGGTCATCCGGGGCAAGGTCACGAAGATCACCAACTTCGGCGTGTTCGTGGAGCTGGAGGACGATCTCGAGGGCCTGCTGCACATCTCGGAGCTTGCGGACCACAAGGTGGACAACCCGCAGGACGTGGTGAAGGCGGGCGAGGAGATCGACGTGAAGATCCTCCGCGTGGACACCGCCGAGCGGAAGATCGGCCTCTCTCTCAAGCGGGCCCAGTGGGGCGACGCGTCGGGCGGTGGCGAGTTCACCGACGACGCCCCGGGCGGCTCCGGGGGCGGGTTCGACATGCCCTCGCGGGGCGGCATGGACGATCACGGCTCGATGGGCACGGACAAGATCGAGTTCTGATCCGTCCGAAGGCATCGGTTTGAAACCCACCGCCCCGGGCTCCGGCTCGGGGCGGTTTCTCTTTTTGGAGGGGGCGGGGGCGCGTAGACTGCGTGCGACGTCACGGCGTCGAGCGTCGGCGGCGTGCACGGGTGGTTGTGGCGTGGCGCCCGGTCGGGGGGGACGCGGGGAGGTCGCTCTAGCAGAGGGCGATGAAGCTCAGGAGGGTGAGCACCGCGACACGCCGACGGTTCGTCGTAAGCTTGATGAGGCTGTTCATGATCTCTTCCTCTCTCTGGTTGTCGAGCGGGCACGTGCTGCGAGGCCCGGTCTGCCAAAGTGAAGATCAAGGGGCGTGCCAGAGCGGAATGTACCCCGCACGGGGGGCGTTCGCCCAGCAAAAACAGGGGTTGAGGGGGGTTCTCGGACGGCGCGGCGCGGGCGCGGGCGCGGCGCTGTGGCGGCGGGGCCACGGGCTGTGTTGCGTTCTGGCAACGCTCCTGATGGGCGCGGCGTCGGCGGGCGCGCAGACCGCTCCGCCCGGCCCGGTGGCGGCGATGGAGGCGTATCGGACGGTGCGCGACTGGGTGCGTTCGGGGGAGGTCCCGGACGAGGCGGCGGAGGGGCTGCCGTCGTGCGCCGGGGCGTCGGTGACGCTGATGCTCGAGGGGCGCGTGGTCGGGCGGGCGAGCCTGTTTGCGCGGGAGGGGGAGGCGCCCGGGGAGGTGATCTGGCGCGCCGGACGGGCGGCGTTGGTGCAGGCGCGGGCGACGCGGGAGGACGTGGTGGAGCGGGGGGGCGAGATCCGGGTGAGCGTGGAGCTGGCCGGCGCGCTGACGCCGATGACGGAGGATGAGCTGCGCGCCCCGGCGCTGACGCTCTCGCCGGGGCTCGACGGGGTGGCGGTGCGCCGTGGGGAGCGCGTTGAAGGGGTCTTCCCGGGTCAGATGCTCCGGCGGGGGAGCGACGCGGGGCGGGCGCTGGTGGGGCTGGTGGGGGAGATCGCCGGGGACGCTCGGGCGGGGCTCGAGCCGATCGGGAAACTCAAGGCGCGGGGGTACGTGTTCTACCGGTTCCGCGCGACGCACCTGGCGCAGCCGGAGGCGGGCTCCGCGGCGGTTTTCCTGCAACGCGGGGGTGGGGTGGTGGAGCGGGGGGCGATCTCGCTCGCGTCGCTGCGGGCGTTTGCGG
>JBITAG010000083.1:0-18662 GCA_044439985.1 Phycisphaerales bacterium JB059
CCGGCACGTCGGGGAGAAGACGCTGGTGCTCGAGTACGCCCGTCTGCGCCGTGTCTGAGGCTCAGGCCGCGCGCCGGCGCGGGGCTTGCGTCGTCTGCGGCTCACGCCGCCCGGTCGCCCGCCCGCACTCCGGGCAGACCAGCAGCTCCTCGTCAATCTCGTAGGCGCACCCGAGGCAGACCCCGGCCCGCCGGCGCACCACGTGTCGGAAGACCCCCACCGCGATCAGGCCAACGCTCCCCGGGAAGCCGAGCAGCGCGCTGTTGATCGCGAGCCCCGCGGGCAGGGGAAGCACAGGCACGCTCAGGTCGCCGAAGGTGGCGAGGCCCTCGGTGTACTCCCGCCACCCGCCGAGCGCCTTGATCTCGCTCAGCTCGCTCGTCTTCAGGCAGAGCCGGGGCCAGCCGAACGCGTGCTCGCGCACCTCGTCGGTGGAGACCATGATGCCCGCCGCGTGCATCCGCGGGAGGCGGCGTGACCAGTCCTCCATCCACGCCGGGCCGACCTGCTCGGGACGGGGAACCACCGGCTCGAGGCGCCCGTCCACCTGCTCGAAGACCAGGCTCCGTCCGAGCATGAACCGGACGGAGCTGCGTCCGGGGGATCGCTCCTGCAACCAGATGCCCAGGCGCTGCGGGTCGTACTTCGGGCCGATGACCTCGACGCGCTCGCCCCGCATCATGTCGGGTCGGATCGACAGCAGCATCGCGAGCGCGACCGAGACAACCAGGCCGAAGCCCGCGTGCGCGAGGAGAACACGAACGCCCCACCTCGCCCAGCCCAGGAATGACCGCGCCGCGTCCACACGGGATGCATCGGCCCGTCGCGCGGGCGTCTTTGCCGCCGGCGTTCACCCGCGCCCCCCGGGACCGGGGGCCGCGGATTCTCGGACCGTGCGGGTCGGGTCAGGCGGGTCGGATGCCGCGTGAGAGCTGCTGAACCCGATCGGCCTCCTGGCGCCGGATGGAGTCGAGCACGAGGCGTGGGATGCGCCACTCGTTCTGGTCCGCCGTCACGTTCGAGCAGTGCTCGTTCAGGCATCGATAGACGAACTTGAAGGCGTCGCGCGGCTGACGCATCTGTTCGAGGGCGTCCACCACATCCTGGCGGGTCACGTCCTCGGCGAAGAGATCGAGCAGGGTCACCGGCTCGGCGCCCTCGGGGCGGCAGGCGGCGACCCGCGCGTTGCACAGGTCGTAGAGCATCGGCCCGGTCCAGGTCAGCCGCTCGACCAGGTTCTGCTTGTCGAGGCGCGCCTCCTGGAAGAACGCGCTCGATTCCTTGAAGAGCGCGTGGCGCAGCTCCACCGGGAGGAGCATCTTCAGGCCCACTCCCTCGGCCTGCAGGAACTTGTTGTTCAGGATGGGCCAGATGATCGAACGCATACGCTCGGCGTCCCCGCTCACGAGGGTCGGCTCGTCCACTCGATCGATGACGACGAGCATCCCGCGGAACCCGAACTGCTCGAGCACGCGCCGGAGCCGGGCGAGCATCGCGTACCGCTGCTCATCCGAGCCGCTGAGGGGGAGGACCGCGTGCCCGCGCAGGGCGGGCTCGAGGCGACGCAGCGCGGCGCTGTAGGCGGCGCTCTCGCGCGGGAGCATCCGGAGCTGTCGCCGGATCCGCGCCCCGAGACGGGAGAGCACGAAACGGTCCCAGAGGAACCACTTGCCCAGCACGACCGCGTACAGGAGCAGCGCGACGCCCGCGCCGATCAGGACGCTCAGGCCGCGGCTGTCGCCCTCGGGGGGCGCCAGGAGCCACCAGAGGCCCAGGCCCACGGGCGCCGCCCATCCCACGAGCATCAGCGCGATCCACGCGCGGTTCACCGCCGGGGCGCCGACGTGCAGCAGCCGGCGCAGGCGTCCCGTGCGCTCCCCGCGGGTGTCCGCCTGGTCATAAACCGCCTGAAGGACAAGCAGATCCCGCTTGAGCGAGGGCCCCATGCGCCGCGCTCGCCGGACAGCGTCCTCCCCCAGATTCGCCGGCGGGGGCTCTCGACCGTCGCGCAGCAGCGCGTTGACGACCCGCCCCACGCCGATGGAGAGCACCGCGTCCAGGTGGTCCACGAGCCGGATCCGGTCGAGCGTCTTCCCGATGTCGCGTCCCTTGCCGGTGGCCCCCGCCCGCTCCACGAGCTGGTCCAGGAAGGTGTTGAGGTCGTCGTAGGGGACGAGCAGGATCTTCTCGTCCGGGTGGGCGCGGTTGTGCGCGCCGATCCGATCGGCGATCTGCATGCGGATCGCGGTCTTGCCGGACCCCTTCTCGCCGAAGACGATCGAGGTGGAGGGACGGGTCAGCTCCCCGAGGATCTTCTCGAAGTCCGAGTGGGCGCTGAGCGAGCGTTCGGGCGCCCCCGCCTCGTCGCCCAGGATGCCCATCCGGGCGAAGACGGCGTCGTGCCGAGCCTCTTCCCCTCGGAACGGGTTCTCCGTGATCGACCAGTGGTCAAAGAACTGCGAGAGGTTCATCGCGTCGCCCCCGCGTTAGTGGTCCACCCGCGTGCCCAGCTTGGGCGCGATCTCCTGAAGCACCTTGTTGAGCGTCGCCTGATCCTTCGCCTCGGCGTTGAGCCGGAGCAGGGGCTCGGTGTTGCTCTTGCGAATGTTGCACCACCACCCCTCCTCCTCGAAGCAGTCCACCGTCACCCCGTCGAGGTCGTCGATGTCCCCCCGGTCCATGTACTCCTCGCGGATCAGGTCGAGGGCCTCGTCCTTCTCCTCGTTCTCGAAGTTGATCTCCCCGGACTGCTTGTAGCGGGAGATCGGCTTGATCATGTTGCTGAGCTTGCGCTTCTTCTCCGCCAGCAGGCTCAGCACCGTCGCCATCGCGATGGCGCCAGAGTCCGCGTTGAAGTTATCGCGGAAGTAGAAGTGCCCGCTCAGCTCGCCCCCGAACACGCACCCCTCGTCGCTCATCACCTGTTTCATGAAGACGTGCCCGACGCGGGAACGGATCGCGCGCCCCCCCGCCTTCTCGATCTCCTCGGCGACCGCCTTCGTCGAGCGGAGGTCGTACACCACGCTCCCCCCCGGCTCCTTCGCGAGGAAGAACTGCGCCAGCAGGGCTGTGAGCGCGTCGCACCCGACGATCTGCCCCTTCTCGTCCACCACCACGCACCGGTCCGCGTCCCCGTCGAAACAGACGCCCAGATCCGCCTCCTCGGCGACCACCGCCTTGCAGAGGTCGGCGACGTTCGCCGCCACGAGCGGGTTCGGCTCGTGCACGAACTCACCCTTCGTGTTGTCGAAGTTCATCTCGACGATCTCGAGCCCCTCGATCGCCGACCCCTTCTCCCCGAAGACCCGGGGGACCATCGTCCCCGCCATGCCGTTGCTCGCGTCCACCACCACCTTGATCTTGCGCCCGCGCATGTCGAGGAACGATCGCACGTGATCGGTGTACGCGTCCCAGAGGTCGCGCTTGTCCACGAACGTCCCCTCCTGGGCGGGCTTGTTCGTGTCGCTCATCGCCGCGTACTTGCGCACGTCCGCGAGGCCCGTGTGCTCCCCCACCGGCTTGGCCTTGCGCTTCGAGGTCTTGAACCCGTTGTACTGCGGCGGGTTGTGGCTCGCCGTCACCATCACCCCGCCGGCGCAGTCGAGGTGATTGATCGCGAAGTAGACAAAGGAGGTGTCCACGAGGCCGACGTCGATGACGCTCGCCCCCCCGGCGCGGATCCCCTTGATCAACTCGGCGCTCAGCTTCGGGCTGCTCTTGCGCATGTCCCGCCCGACGACCAGATTCTGCATCATCGGCGTGGTCTCGCCCGCCTCGGCCGCGTCCTGAAGCAGGTACCGGGCCGCCCCCGCCCCGATCTGAAACGCCATCGTGTCCGTGAGCAGGTCGGGGTAGGTCCCCCGAACGTCGTAGGCCTTGAAGACGCGTCCAAGCATGCCGATCTCCGGTTGAAGGTTGGCTGTTGTTCGGGTTCCGCCGCGATTCTCGCGGAATCAGAGGGTAGCCGACACATCCTCAAAAGTCCGCATCGTCCCAGACCCGCCCGAGGTCCTCCCCCGCTCCGACGTCCGGCTCCACCTCCGGGATCAGACGGATGTTGACCCCCGAGGGCAGCGCCGCCAGGAAGCGGCGGCCGTACCCCTTCGTCACCACCCGCGGGTCCAGCACCACCACCCGCCCCTGGTCGCCATGCGACCGGATCAGTCGCCCGAACCCCTGCTTGAACCGGATCACCGCCCGCGGCAGGGAGTCCTCGCGGAAGGGATCTCCCCCGCGGTCCCGGATCCGTTCCAGCCTCGCCTCGGTCAGCGGGCGCCCGGGCGGATCGAAGGGGAGCCGGGTGATGATCACGTTGCGCAGCGTCTCGCCGCGCACGTCAACGCCCTGCCAGAAGCTCGCGGCGCCCAGAAGCACGCCGTTGGTCGTCCCCCGGAACGCCTCAAGGATCTGGCTTCGGGAGCCGTCCCGCCCCTGCACGAACATGGGCATGTCGAGCGAGGCCAGCGGCCCGCGCAGGGCGTCGGCGGTCTTGCCGAGCTGGCTGAAGCTCGTGAAGAGGATGAAGGCCCCGCCCTCGGTCGCCGCGAGGTGATCCAGAATGCGCGCCGTCAGCTCGCGCGTGAAGGTGTCCCCACCACCGGCGCCCCGCGCCCCGGCGTGGCGCTCGCGTGGCGTCCATCCGGGGCTGGGCATGGAGCGGTCCACGAAGACCTCCACCTGTTCCGCGTAGTCGAAGGGGCTGCCGAGCTGCAGGATCCGGGCGCCCTCGCACCCGAGCCGCTCCATGATGTGGGCGAACGCGGTCTCCGCCCGCTCGCTCGGCTCGTCCGAGCGGACGGTGCGCGTCGCGAGCGTGGCGCTGGTGAGCACCACCGAGTGCTCCCCGCCGAAGAGATGCTCCTTGAGCAGCGGTCCCACCTCGACCGGGGAGCACGCCATCCGCACCCGGCGTCGCCCCCCGTCCTGCCCGGCGCCCTCAACCCAGTAGCAGTACCCCGGCGCCGTCTGGTCGATGAGGGCCTCGCACGCGTCGCTGACCTCGCGGGCCCGGATCATGAACGCGTTGAGTTCGAACCGGTCCGCCTCGTTCCGCGCCAGGTCCTTCAGGGCCCGCAGACGCACCGCCAGATCGTTCATCGCCGGCGTGAGCGGGTTCTCGATCACCCCGGGCGCCCGGACCCGCCCCCCCGGCGCCTTCTCCGACCCGAGCAGGCGCTCGGCGTCCTCGAAGAACGCGCGCGACGCGCGCTCCGCCGCCCGCACCAGCTTCACCGCCCGGTCGATCGGCTCGATGTCCCCGTCCAGCAGCTCGAGCTGCGCCAGGTACCCCTTCCCGGTTCGCTCGTGGTAGAGCGATGAGAGCAGGTGATTGACCCGCCCCTCGGTCAGCGAGATCCCGAAGTGCTCCGCGGCGACGTCCTCGATGTTGTGCGCCTCGTCGAGGATCACGTGGTCGTACTTGGGAAGGAAGCCCACGTCGCGGGCGCGCAGGGCGAGGTCGCTGAAGAAGAGCGCGTGGTTGCAGATGAGCAGGTTCGCCTGCTCCATCGTGCGCCGGGCCCGCTGATAAAAGCATTGACCGTGGTGCGGGCACTTGCGCCCCATGCAGTTGCCCGAGTCGGACTGCACCCGGTCCCACACCCCCGGGCGCTCCAGGCTGGGGAGCGTCGAGAGCGAACCGTCCTTGGTCTCGTACGCCCAGTCCTCGATCACGTGCAGCGATCGCTTCGCCGCGGCGTCGGTGAAGAGCTTGCCCTGACGAGCGCTCGCGAGCTTGAGCCGCCGGATGCTGACGTAGTTGCCCCGCCCCTTCACCAGCACCGGGCGGAGCGCCGGGGGCATGCTCGGATCATCGCTGTCCAGCCCCAGCGCCGCCCGGATCAGGGGCACGTCCTTCTCGACCAGCTGCTCCTGGAGCGAGATCGTGTTGGTCGCGATGACGACGGTCTCGCCCTTCTCCACGCAGCGCATCGCCGCGGGGATCAGGTACGCGAAGCTCTTGCCCACGCCCGTCCCCGCCTCGACGAGCAGGTGCGACCTGTCCGCCAGGGCCTTCTCGACCGCGGTCGCCATCCCGATCTGCTCGGGGCGGGGCTCGTAGGCGGCGCCGAGGGCGCGGGCGATGGGGCCATCGGCCTGAAGCAGCGCGTCAACGGGGTGGCGTCCTGGATCGGGCACGACGGATGGTACTAGCCCGGAACGTCAGTGACGGGCCTCTTCTCCCTCCGTTTTGATTGCCCAGCGCATGGAAACCTGGTCACCAAGGCGCGCTGCCGAGGGACCAAGGCAACGGTCGAACGGGGACAAACGCGGACGGAGGCCGGTTACCGACGCTCCGGGCTATTTGGATGCGACCCCCAGCGGCGCCCGCTTGGGCTCCCCGTCCCGCCTCGGGTAGAGCTTCGGCGTCGGGCGCTGCTTCTCCAGCACCACGATCCGCCCCGTCCCCGTCGGCGCCGTCCCGGCATGGGCGGCGTGCAGCAGGTGCAACGCGCCCTTGGCCTCGGCGAGTTCCTCCTCCGCCTGCGCGCCCTTGATCAACGCGATCAGACCACCGACCCGCGCGAACGGGACGGTCAGCTCGCAGAGCGTCGGCAACCGACCCACGGCGCGCGCCACGACCAGGTCGTACGCCTCACGCCGACCACCGCTGCGTCCCGCGCTCGTCCGCTCGCCCCGGTCGCGCCCAGCGGCCTCGGCCCGGGCACAGACCACCTCAACATCGTTCAGGTCCAGCTCCCGGGTGACATGGCCCAGGAACGCGCACTTCTTCGCGGTCGCGTCGAGGAGGGTCACGCTCACGTCCGGACGAGCGATCGCCAGCGGGATGCCGGGCAGCCCGCCCCCGGTCCCCACGTCGATGACACGCAGAGGGCGCCCCTCGGGCGCCTCGATCTCCGCGATCACGCCCAGCAGGGTCAGGGAGTCGAGCACGTGGCGCGTCCAGGCCACCCCCGGATCGCGGATCGCGGTCAGGTTGAAGGCCTTGTTCGCCGCCAGCAGCATTCCCATGTAGCGGCTGAGGCGATCGATCTCGTCGGGCGTGAGGGAGACGCCCGCCTCCCCGCAGGCCTTCGCGAACCCCTCGGGGGGGCTCAGGGGCGGGGCGTCGAGGTAGCTCGGACGCTCAGCGGGTGACGGCTCGCCCTGAGAATCCGATGGAGCGTCCGTACTTGCCTGAGCCGAGGGGGGTTCGTTCATCGTCATCAGGGTATTCAAAGGACTGGCGGAAAGGCGGGCGGGGCTTGTGAAGGGCCACGTTGACCACCAGACCGACCATCATCCAGCAGGCGAGGAGGCTCGAGCCCCCGTAGGAGACGAAGGGGAGGGTGATCCCGATGATGGGCGCCACGCCGAGGTTCATCCCGATGTTGATCACCATCTGCGCGGCCACGAACGCCGGAAGGCCGACGGCGATCAGCCGTCCCATCGGCTCCTTGCACGAGCCGGCCACCAGCAGGCACCCCCCGATCCAGACCAGGAAAAGGGCGATCACCCCCAGCCCGCCCCAGAACCCGAAGCGGGTGACGATGACCGCGAAGACCATGTCGTTGTGACGCTCCGGGAGCGCGTTGTAGTGCACGAGGGCCCGGGCCGCGGGCGAGGGCGCCCCGGTGGCCTGTCCGGCGCCGATGAGCGTCTGGGCGGTGAAGGACTGGAAGTTGATGTCGTGGGCGGTGGCCTGATCCCCCTCGATCGCCTTGAGCATGCCGACAATGCGCGTCTTCTGGTGGGGCTTGAGGAACGGATACGCCGCGGGCGCCGCCAACGCCGCGCAGAGCACGATGATCGAGAGGTGCCGGAGCCGGGCGCCCGCGGCGATAAGCATCGCGAAAAGGGCGGGGACGTAGAGCGATGCGGTGCCCAGGTCGGGCTGGAGCGTGATGAGCCCGACGGGAATCGCGGCGATCAGGCCAGGGACGATCAGGCCCGTGAACTGACGGTGCTTGGTGCGGTACCGCAGGTACTGCGCCACGACGAGCACAAAAGCGAGCTTGGCGAACTCGGAGGGCTGGAAGCTCGCCGGCCCGAGGTCGTACCAGCTCCTCGCGCCCGAACGCACCGGGGCGATCGACTCGGGGAGCACGGGTACGAGCAGCAGGATCAAGGCGAGGAAGAGCCCGGCGATCAGCGGCCAGGCGATCATCGCCAGCACGCGGTAGTGCGGGAGGGCGATGATGGTCGCCGCGAGCATCCCCACGATCGCGAAGACGACCTGCTTCCACGCCGTGGGCGCCAGGTCCACCACCCCCTCCGGACGGACAGTCTCGGCCACGTCGATCGCGTAGATGCCCACGATCGAGAGCCCGATCGAGGCGATGACGGTCAGCCAGGAGGCGTTGATCAGACGCAGCGAGGAGCGGACGTCATCGCGCGTGCCCCCGGCCGGGCCACGGATGATCCCGCTGAGCAGCCCGAGTGCGCCGGTCTGTGCGCTCACGACCGGTCCTCCGCGTCGGGATCGACCTCGGGCAGGTACCCCTCCTGCACCAACGCCCGGATGATCTGGTTGGCGATCGGCCCGGAGACCCGCCCGCCCGAGCCGGCGTACTCCATGACGACCGCGACGGCGTATCGCGGCGCTTCGCCCTCGGGCGCGACGAGCACCACGAACCAGGAGTGATCCCCCTCGCGCTCAACGGTGCTGGGCAGCGGGCCATCGCCGTCGGGGTCGTAGCTCAGGTCGGGCGCCGTCGCGGTGCCGGTCTTGCCCCAGACGCTCACGCCGGGGACATCGAAGATGGGCAGGCGTCGCCCGTCCGAGTAGGTGATGGCGTGCCCGGTCCCGTCCGCGTCGCTCACGGAGCCGTGCAGCCCCAGGAGGGCCAGCCGTCGCGCCTCGTCGGGCATGGGCACGGGGGGCAGATCCCGCTTCGGCGCCCCGCGGACCAGGTGGGGCGCGATGCGCCGCCCGCCCCGAACGAGCGTGGCAAGCGCGTCGGCGGCGTGGAGCGGAGTCCAGGCGACCGGGCCCTGCCCGATCCCCATGAGGATCGTGTCCCAGACCTGGAGCCCCGCCCCCGAGTTGTCGTTGTCAAAGGCGCCGATCGCCCCCGGGAACTCCGGCCCGATCCCCAGCCCGAACCCCTCACCCAGACCGATCGCGCGGTACGCCTCCGCGATCCCTCGCGCGCCGAGCCGTCGCCCCGCCTCGTAAAAGAAGATGTTGCACGAGTGCTTTACCGCCTCGGCGCCGTCGAGCGGCTGACCATCGGGCGAATGTGTCATCCCGTACTGCTTGTAGATCCAGCACCGGAAGGAATCGGTCTTGCCCGGCAGCAGGTGCCCGGTGCAGACGATGCCGACGCCCGGGTCCACCTTGCCCGCGTGCGCCGCGGCGCAGACCATCAGCGGCTTGACGATCGAGCCGGGGGGGTAAGGCTTGGCGATGGCGCGGTTGGTGTACGGGGCGTCAAGCGCGAGGGCCCGCTCGTACTCCTGTTCCGAGTCGAACCCCTGCTCTCGCCAGTCCTTGCCCCGCGGGATTCCGGGTGTCGAGACGAGCGCGAGGATGTCCCCCGAGTCGATGTCGAGGACGACCGCGGCGCCGTTCAGGGGCGTGCCCAGCTCCACCTGCTCGTTGTGGTGCCAGCTCTGCACGATCGCCAGCCCGAGGCGCGGGTCCATCAACGCCCGGATCCGGGCCTGGAGCATGATGTCGATCGTGAGTTCCACGTCTTCACCCGGCAACGGATCACGCTCCCGGATCTCGCCCGTGAGCAGGTTCTCCGACCGGACACCTCGGACTCCCCGCAGGCGGTCCTCGAACGAGTACTCGAGCCCGGCGGCGCCGACGTTGTCTCCGTCCTGGTACTCGCCCAGGTCGTACCCGAGCGAGTCGACGGATCGCTCACGCAGCGCCTCGTCGCTCTCCAGCGCCTTCGACCGGCGTTCGACGTCTTCGGCGTAGACGGTTCGCCGCATCCGCCCGAGCAGGTGCCACGCGACGCCCTCGGACCGGATGCTCGTGTACCCCTCGCGCCGCAGGGGCCCGGGGAGTTTGGACAGGTCCACGTCGATCGCGACCTCGTCCCATGGATAGGCCCGCCGGGTGGTGTTGCGGACCTCGAGCCCCGGCATCAGCTCGAGGCGCAGCGCCGCCTCCGTGCCTCCGGCGCGCAGGGTCGTGGTCCGTCCGACCAGGCGTTCAAGCTCGAAGCCGACCTCGTCATCGACCCCCTCGATGAGGACGTGGGCCTGGCGTTGCTCGGCAATGCGCTGGTTCGCGCGGGCGCGCAGCCGCCTCAGGTCGTCCTCATCGGTCCGCAGCCCCTTGCGCTGGCGTTCGCTCGAGAGCGAGGCGATCCGCGCCTCCACGAGGCGATCGTGCATCGCCTCGACCCGCTCGACGATGGTCCGGGCCCGGGCGACGAGCAGCCCCGGCTCCACGCCGCTGATCTCGCTCAGCCGGACCCACATCTCGTCGACGTGCCGGTCGAGCTTCTCGCGGTAGAGGGCGATGAGCGCGTCGCGTTCGCCCTCCTCCAGATCCCCCCACGTCTTCCTGTGGGCGGCGCGGGCGAGTCGGCGGGACTCGCGTTCGGCCCACTCCCCGGTCATCACGCGGTAGTCCACCGCGACGTCGTAGCTCGCCCGGTCGTGCGCGAGCACGCGTCCCTTGCGGTCGAGGATGCGCCCCCGGTAAGTGGGCGTCCAGCTCCTCCGGACCAGCTTCGCCTCGGCGTCGGCCCGACGCTGCGCCCCCTGGACGAGCGTGAGGTGGGCGAGCTTGCCCGAGAGCAGGAGGGAGACAAAGACCATCGCCGCCATCAGCAGCGCCAGTCTCCGGTGGAACATGCTGGGGATCAGTCGGGAAAGGTCCATCTTCGCCCGGGTCGGCGCGTGGAGCGCACCTCGATCATTGCCCCGGGATCCGTCCCTGGGCGCCCGCCCCCATCATACGTGATCGGGCGGGGCGATCCGGACCGGAGGCTCAGCCTTCCCGCTTGTCGCGGGTGATCTGGGCGTACGCGTTGTGGGAGTGGATCGACTCGAAGTTCTCCGAGTTGATCTGGTACCAGAGCACCCGGTCCTCATCGTCCAGCGCCATCGCCAGGTCGCGCACGATGTCCTCGACGAACTTCGGGTTCTCGAACGCCTTCTCGGTCACGAACTTCTCGTCCGGACGCTTGAGCACGGCGTAGACCGGGTGGCTGGCGGCGTTCTCGAGCATGGAGACCACCTCCTCGATCCAGACCGGCCCCTTGGTGCGAACCTTCGCCTCGATGCGGCACCGCTGGTTGTGGGCGCCGTACTCGGAGATCTCCTTCGAGCACGGGCAGAGGCTGGTCGCCGGGGCGGAGACGCCGATGATGAAGTCCTCGTGGGAGTTCGCGGTGCACTCGAAGGTGACCTCGTAGTTCATCAGGCCGGGCATCCCCGTCACCGGGGCCTTCTTCTCGATGAAGTAGGTGAAGGTCGCCTCGAAGTGGGCCTCCTCGGCCTCCAGACGCTCCTTGATCGCCCGGGCGATCTCCGGGATCTGCTCGGGGGTGATGGGCGAGCACTTGTGCTCGTTGAGCACCTCCAGGAACCGGCTCATGTGCGTGCCCTTCTGCGTGTGAGGCAGGGCGACGTACATGTTGATGGTCGCGACGGTGTGCTGGGTCCCGCCCGAGGGGGTCCGCAGCACCATCGGGTAAACCACGTCCTTGACCCCGACGCGGTCGATGGCGACCTGGCGGCTGTCGGCGGAGGCCTGCACGTCGGGCATCGTCATTTTGCTCTCCATGGCGCCCTCGGCCGCGCGTGTCTTCGTGCTCACTGGGTGTCCTTTGTGCGTTCGCCGGGGCGCCGAGCGTCGATGCGACACCCCGCGTCCAACGCGGTCGAGGCCAAACAAGGCCCCGGATGCGGCTATTCCGGAACTCGGGGCAGTTTAGGCGCGGGCGGGGCGTCGCCCCGAGGCGTGCGATGAGGTGTCGAGCATCGAGCCGACCCATCCCAGCCCGATCGGCGCTCCCAGGGTCATCCCGACGAGCACGTCGAACGGTTGGAGGCGAACCGGGCCCGGGAGGCTGTCGCTCACGACCGCGTCACGCAGCCCCTCCCCCCCCGGCATGATGAGCCCCATCGCGGGCGCCGCGACGCAGGCGAGCAGCACCCCGAGCAGCGCCGCGAGCGGGGGGACGTCCTTCCCCGCGAACGAGCCGCACCAGATGCCGACCGAGCCGGCGCCGATGCCCCCCAGGAATCCCGCAAAGAGCGCCTGACCGCGGGTCGGCTCGGTCGCGACGAACCAGGCGATCACCATCGACGCGACGAGGGCCCCCGCCATCGCGGCGAGCCCCGGGCCGGTCGTGAGGGACTTGTGCAGCTGTTCGCGAACCGGCGCACAGAGCGGGTCATCGTCGTTGGGCGCGCCGACATGCACGACGCCCAGCAGCAGGATCAGCCCCAGACCCAGCATCAGCACGCCCTCGCCCAGCAGGGTGACCAGCAGACCGGAACCGCTGTGGGAGCGGGCGAGCAGCCCGATCGGCGCGGTGTACCAGGCGGCCCACCCGAGCGTGAGCCCCCCCACGGTCAACCCGACGCGGGCGCCGAGGAACCGGGACGCGGGCAACGCCCCCACCAGCGCGAGCGTGACGATGGCGAACGCCACGAGAACGCCCAGGGCGGGCGTCGTGTTCACCAGCAGGGTGACGTCCTGGCTCCCGTCCGAGGCACGCAGGAGGCCGACCAGCCGGCTCGCGCTGGGGCCCAGCACGAACAACGCGAGAATCGGCATCACCCATCGCAGCACGACTTTGGTCATGCCCGGATCATCGGTCCGCCGACCCCCCGGGGCAAGCGCGGCCCGTGAACCGGCCCGTCCGGACGCCGGGCGCGGTAGCATCGGACCGGACACCAGACCCATTGGGGAGCCACGACATGGGTGAGCAGGACACGCCGAAGAGCCCGGAACCGATCGCTCGCGAGCCTCGCGTGATGTTGGGCGACCTGACCAGCGGGCTGCTCTGGCCCAATCTGCTCCGGGCCACGCCCCTTTCCCTGCGGACCGGGCGGATCGCGCTCGGGCTCGGCGCCTGGGTCCTCATTCTCCTCCTGGGCAACCTCAACACCCTCTGGTCCGACAAGCCCGCCTTCATCGATGCGCTCCACGGGATGATCCAGCGTCCCCTGGGGTGGATGGGCGCCTCGGCGACCGCGCTCGACGCGCGGGGCTTCGTCGCCGGCGCCATCGCCCTGGGTGACGTCCCCCGCGCCCTCGTCGAGACCTACCCCGTCTCCACGTTCGCGCTCGGCCTGCCGATGATCGCCATCTGGGTCCGCCTCGGGGGGGCGATCTCCCGGTCCGCCGCGGAAGAGTTCTGCCTCGACCGGGTGACGCCCTGGAATGAGGCGATGCGGTTCTCCTTGCGCAAGTGGGTGGCCCTCTTCGCCGCGGTCGTTGCGCCCCTCGCCGTTGTCGCGGTCCTCGCCCTCCTTCTGGCCGTCGTCGGGCTGGTCTTCGCCGTGCCCGTTGCGCACCTGCTCCCGGCGGTCCTCTACCCCCTCTTCCTTCTTCTGGGCGCCCTCGCGGTCATGATCACCCTGCTCTGGGTCATCGGGCACCCGATGCTCGTCCCCGGGGTCGCCTGCGAGGGGACCGACGCATTCGACGCCGTCCAGCGCGCCTTTGCCTACGTGCTCGCCCGCCCGATGCGTCTGGTTCTCTACGGCGCCCTGCTGATCGTGCAGGGTGTCATCATCTTCGGGCTCGCCAGCGGCGTCATCGCGGGCGCCGCCGGGTTCACCGCGACCACCAGCGGCGCGTTCATCGGGGACACCCCGCGAGAGATCCTCACCCCCGTCCCCGACACCGACCCCGTCTCCCAGCGGTCTTCGGACGCGCCCCGCATCACCCGCGCCGGGTTCGCCCAGCAGACAGACGAGGCGACGACCGAGGAATCCGACGCGGAAGCGAGCGGCCCGATCGCCACCCACGGGTGGTCGAGACGGATCGTCAACTTCTGGACCGGCGCCCTCGAGCTGCTGCTCGGCGCCTTCTTCGTCAGCTACTTCTTCACCGCCTCGACCATTCTCTACCTGCTGCTCCGCCGGCTCTGCGACGGGCAGGACGTCGCCGAGTTGTGGATGCCCGCCCCGGACCGGGGCTAAGGACGCCTCACCGCTTCGGCAAGAGCCGCTCCACCTCGGGCGTGATCGTCAGATCACCCTGCGTCAGCGGGTCGGGCAGGGCGTCGAGCGTGACCGCCTCCTCAATGGTGAACCGCCCCACGCGCGTGCGGCGCAGCCCCCCGAGCATCCCCCCCACGCCCAGCGCGTCGCCCAGGTCCCGAGCCAGCGAGCGGATGTAGACCCCCTTGCCGCACCGAACGTCGAGGGTCAGTCGGGGCCACTCGTACGCGGCGACGGAGATCTCGTGGATGACCACGGGGCGGGCCTCCGGGGCCGGGGCGTCGCCCGCGCCGGCGCGGTGGTAGGCGCGCCTACCGCCGATCATCACCCCCGAGTGCGCCGGCGGGCGCTGCCGAATCGTCCCGATGAACCGCTCGAGCGCTCCCTCGATCCGGTCACGCGCCACGGGCGCCGCACCGGGCGTGGGGACCGCCTCGCTCTCGAGATCATCCGTCGGCGAGGTCACGCCCAGGTCCACCTCCGCCCGGTACGCCTTCTCGCCGGCCATGACCTGATCGCAGAGCTTGGTCGCTTTCCCGATCAGGATGACCAGCACGCCCGAGGCGAGAGGATCGAGTGTCCCCCCGTGCCCGACCTTGACGCGTTTGGGCGCCCCGCCGGCGCGGAGGCGCGCCTTGACGACGGTGCAGACGCTTGTGGAGGTCCGCCCGTACGCCTTGTCGATCACGAGCACCCCCGTGGGGCTCGGCGTCTGGTTCGGATCGGTCATCAGTCCCGCCTCAGCAGTTCGAGGCGTTCGGCCCGCCCACCGGCGTAGTTGAACCCCTGCACACGATCGAACACCTCCCAGCGCGACGCGCCCAGGTCCACGCCCAGCCCCTCCGGCACGATGAGGACCCCGTCCGGGTGGCGGCGTGTCCACGACGGGATCGCCGAGGCCTCGAGACGCTGCGCCCGTCCCCGGGTCGCGAAGATCAGGCTGTCCTCGTGGTACCCCACGTTCGCGACGGGCGCGTCCGCCATCTCGGCCTCCCGGATCGAGGCGACGAGGCGCGGCGTGATCCAGACGGCTCGGGCGCGCGGCAGCACGAACTGGAGGAACGTCCACGCGAAAATCACCGACGCGAGGACGCCGGCGCCCTGTGCCGCGAGCACGTAGTGGTGGTCGAAGGTCCCGACGGTGCGCCACATCAGGACGAGGCAGGCGCCCGCGCCCACCGCTGCGCACGTGATCGCGACCCACCCGCCCCCGAGCAGTGCAACAACGACGGGGAGCACCACGCAGAGCAGAATCCCGATCGCGCCCCAGATGCGCAGGCCGAGGCGGAGCCTGGCGAAGGAGTCGGAGTCCATCGCCTTGCGGGCCGCGTCGATCACCGCCGCCGCGCTCATCAGCGCCAACGCCGGGTAGAGCGGCATGGTGTAGTGCGGCAGTTTGGTGGAGACCAACTCGAACACCACCCAGCTGGGGACCACCCACGCGAGAAGCAGGACCTCGGCGTCCCGCCCCACCACCCGCTCCCGCCAACGCGCCGGCAGGCTCCGGACGCGCTCGCCCCAGCCCCCGTCAGACTCCGGCAGACGCACCGCCAGCCGCCACGTGCGCACGAACGCGACCATCGTGAGCATCGACCCGGGCCAGAAGAGCACGGCCAGGAGGACCAGGTGATACCCCGGCGGGCCCCAGTGCCCCTCCTTGGGTGAGGACGAACGCCCCAGCGTCTCGTCGAACGCGATCTCCCAGAGCAGGCCCCACCCCACCCGCTGCCCGATGCCGATGAGCCAGGGGGCGAGCATCGCCGTGAGAACCACCAGCCCGATGAGCGGGTGGGTCCGACGGAGCCACCTCCACTCCCCGGCGATGACGCTCACGCCCAACGCCGTGAGGAGGACCACCAGGGGCGTCACCGGCCCCTTGGTCAGCATCCCGGCGCCGATCGCGCCCCAGAACGCCAAGGTGGTCCACCAATCGGAGGCGACCTCCCGCCGGGTCCAGATCCGGGTCAGGGCCCACATCGCCAGTGTCGTGAAGGCGAGCAGCGCCTGATCGGCGCGCGCCTGATGGGCGTCCCACACCACCAGCGGACAGACGCCCAGGAGGACCCCCCCGAGCCACGCCGCCCTCGCGTCCACCAGAAGGAGGCCGAGTCGCCAGGTCGCCAGGCAGGCGACGATCGCCCCGAGCACCGAGGGCAGCCGGTACATCCAGATCGCGTCGCGCGCCGGATCCCCCCCGGTGAGCACGAACGCCGAACCACTCTGGAGCCAGTAGATGAGCGGCGGTTTGTTCAGTCGCGGGCGGTCCTGCACCATCGGCGCCACCAGCCCCCCCGCGTGCGGGCCCGCCCGGAGCTGACCGTCCTCGGTGCGTTGAAGCGGGCGTTCGTCGCGGGCCGAGGCGTCCAAGGCCACCGACTCGAACATCTGGCGGCTCGCCTGGGCGAAACGCGCCTCGTCGCGATCGATCGTGGGGATGCTCCAGAGTCCGGGCAGATAGACTGCCAGGCAGACCAGCGTGAGCGTCAGCCCGCCGAGAAGGCCGCGGGCGAATCGCTCTCCGCCCGCCCCGCGCAAGGGTCCAAGCCCGGACCAACGATCCAGCCGTTCCCCGCCGCTCATGCCTGACCTCGACGCGTCATCACGGGCCGACTCTACCCCAGCTCCCTCGATGGCGACGTGGGCGGGTCTGGCGTTGTTGATCCTGGGCGGGGTCGTGTTCCCCTGGGATGGGCCCGTCAGCGACGCCGCCCGGTCGCTCCGGCTCGGGGGGGATCTGCGTCGCGAGCTGGAGGCGCTCCAGCAGTACGGGCAGGGCGCCTCCATCCTCCTCGTGGTTCTCCTCATCTGGGCGCTCGACCCGCCCCGACGCCGGCGCCTGCTCGACTACGCCCTGGCGATCGGCGTGACCGCCCTGGCGGTGATGCCGATGAAGCTCCTGGTCGGGCGTCCGCGCCCGAAGTTCGGTGATCCGGAGCACATCCTGGGCCCGCTGGGCGTTTACCCCGTCGGCGAGGACGCGGGGCTCCGCCACGCCTGGGAGGTCGGCTCGGGGATCTCGAGCGATCTCTGGTCGATGCCCTCGAGCCACACGGCGTACGCGGTCGTGCTGAGCGTCTTCCTCACCCTGATGTACCCCAAGCTCCGCTGGATCGCCGTGGGCCTGGCCCTGCTCGTGGGGGTCTGCCGGGTGCTCTTTGGCGCCCATTACCCCTCCGACGTGCTTGTCGGGGGCGGGCTGGCGCTGCTGGTGGCCCCGCCGATCGTCCGATCATGGCGGGGTGTTCGGCTGCTGGACTGGCTCTGGGTCCGGCTGGTGGACAAGAACGCGACACCCGCCTGGCCGGGGAAGAAGTCTTGAGGCATCCTGAGAGCCCGGAAGGGGGCTAAACTCCCCCCCCACCGGAGAGGTGGCTGAGTGGTTTAAGGCGCACGATTGGAATTCGTGTGGGGGTTTACGCCCCTCGGGGGTTCGAATCCCCCCCTCTCCGCTTCATCGAGACCCCGTTGCCCGGAGCCCTGTGTTTGCAGTGGTTTGCGAGCAGCGGGGTTGTTCGTTGGCCCCCCGCTTCTCCTCGGGTCGGATCGGTGGTCGATGGGCCCCCTTTCAGAGCGCCGAACCGCGCCGGGGGTGTGCGCGTGTCGGCCCCGCGTCGGGGCGTTGCCCGGCGTCCTGGGAACTCGGCCCGGCGCGCTCCGGCGGCGGGACCCAGCCTCGCCTACCCCCCCGGGACGGGGTCTTTCGGCCTGCCTCCACGGAGCAGTTCGGACCCGCGCCGGATGAGCACGAAGAAGGCCGGGACGAAGAAGACGCCGATGAAGGTGGACGCCAGCATCCCCCCGATCACGCCCGTGCCGATGCTGTGGCGAGCGGCGGCGCCGGCGCCGGAGCTGACCGCGAGAGGGACCACACCGAGGATGAACGCCATCGAGGTCATGACGATCGGGCGGAAACGGAGTCGGGCGGCCTCCAGCGCGGCATCCACCGGCCGGCGCCCCTGGCGCACCTGGTCCACGCAGAACTCAACGATGAGAATCGCGTTCTTCGCGGAGAGGCCGACCAGGGTCAGCAGGCCGATCTGGAAGTAGATGTCCTGCGCCAGACCGCGCACCATGATCGCCACAAACGCGCCGAGCACCGCGATCGGCACGGCCAGGAGCACGACGATCGGGAGCGACCAACGCTCGTACTGCGCCGCGAGCACCAGGAAGACCACCACGAGGCCGAAGGCGAGCACGATCGGGGCCTGGTTGCCCGCCTTGAGGGCCTGGTACGTCTCGCCGCTCCATTCGTAGCCGTATCCCGCGGGGAGGGACTCCTCGGCGAGCGTCGCGATCCGCTCGATCGCCTCCCCGCTGCTGACGCCGGGCGCCGGAGAGCCGTTGATCTGCACGGAAGGGAACCCGTTGAAACGGGTCACCACGTTCGGCCCGGTCCGGAAGTGTGAATCAACGACACCCGAGAGGGGGACCATGCCTCCCTTCTCGTTGCGGACGAACACCCGCCCGATGTCTCCGGGATCGTCGCGGAAGCTCGGCTCGGCCTGCGCCTGCACGCGCCACACGCGCCCGAACTTGGAGAAATCGTTGACGTACAGGGCGCCGAAGTAGGCCTGCAG
>JBITAG010000084.1:0-4027 GCA_044439985.1 Phycisphaerales bacterium JB059
CATGTGCATGATCCCGAGACGACTGAGATCTTCGCCGTGTGCCTCCCTGTGCGCCGTCACGCACCTCGTCCGTGCTGACAGTCAGCGTGACCATCGTCCCCCGATCGTGACCCATCTTCCGCCAGAGCAGGGCGTGCAGGATCCGGGCGCCGTCCATCGGGTACATCGGGACCAGGAGGTTGAACCCGAGAAGAATCAGATTGGCGTAGTGAGCCGACCAGAGCGCTGTCAGCCACCACGGCTGGGCCCCGATCCCCCCCGCCGGGGCGGGCGTGCGGAGGGCGAGCAGCGTGCTGCCCGGGTCGAACGGGTTGAAGATCACCGACCCGAGCTCTCGCGTCGCGATCCACACCCCCATCCCGAGCGGGAGGAGCAAGGCCGCGTTCACCAGCGGCCCGCCCAGCGTCGTGATCAGGCTCGCCCGCCAGTCGTGCGGGGGGCGGCAGTCGGCCAACCCCCCCAGCGGCCAGAGCATGATGTCGTCCGCCTCTCCCCCGACGCGCCGGCACGCGACGCAGTGCCCGTACTCGTGCAGCAGCACCAGCACGAACAGGGCGGCGAGCAGCCAGAGCATGTACGTCCGCCCGATCCCGTCCTGCGGGAGCGTGAAGATCAGCCGCGCGATCAGGAAGATCACGAAGAGCAGGTGAACGCGAACCCGGATCCCCCACGCCCGGTAGAGCGTGAAGCCCCAGTTCAGCGGGTTCTCACCGTCGCCGAAGACGCGACGCATCGCCGCACGAAAGCGTCCGCCCCGCGCGTCGTCGTACCCGCCAGCCTGATCCCGATCGCTCCAGCCCATCGTCTTTGGTTGCTCCGCGAGCGTTCCTGTTCCCGGTGGTGTACCGGATCGGCCTACAACACGCCGCGGTCCTCGGCCAGGAGGAGGGTCAGCATGGTCTTGGCGTCCGTGAGCGACCCGTCCCGAACGCTCGCCATCGCCCGCTCCACCGTCCACTCGTGCACGGTGAGGCGTTCGTCCTCATCGAGGTCCTGCCCGACGAATCGCAGGCCGCGGGCGACGAAGGCGTGCATCAGCTCGTCGGTGATCCCCGGCGTGGTGTGAAATCGGGCCAGCGGAACCATCTCGTCGGCCTGGTACCCCGTCTCCTCCCGCAGCTCCCGATAGGCGGTCTCGAGGGCCGACTCGCCCGGCTCGATCCCCCCCGCCGGCAGTTCTTCCATCCGGGCCCCGATCGCGTGGCGTTCGTTGCAGACAAAGAGCACCCGGAGCCCGTCGGAGGTCTCGAGGAGGGGCAGAATTGTCGCGGCGCCCCGATGGCGCACAACTTGCCGAGTGTGGCTTCGCCCGGACTCGTCTCGGATGTCGAGTTCCACAAAGTCGAACGCGCGTCCCTCGCGGATGGTCCGTTCGCCGGTGATCTGGCGCTCCAGGGGGCGTTGGTCGCTCATGGGCGACTGTAGCTCGGGACAGGCGTGGCACGCGATTCGCGGTGGTGAACCCCATCACGTTCGTGCGGGTTCCCGGGCGGTGGGTCGCCCGGGTGGAGTGGCCACTCTATCCCCGCGCGACCAGCGGGCCATCGGCCCAGAGGATCTCGTCATGACAGCCATCCGAACCGTCAACGCACGCAGCGTGCAATCGCTGCTTGTCCGACCACAGCCGACTCCGACGCCCGCCGAGACGACCGGCGCCGGGCAGGCGAGCGTCGCGAAGGCCTCCACCAAGGTGGAAGGCGAGCAACCCCAGGCCGGACCGAAGATCAACCGCTTCAAAACCGCGGTCGCCAAGCGGGCCGACACCGAACGGGTCAACCAGTCCACCACGCCGCAGATCTCCAGCGAACCCCCGACGCCCTCGCTCGAAACCGAGGTGCAGAAGGCGCTCCAGGAGACCTACGACAAGTTCACCGAGGGTGAGGGCGGGTCGCTGGCGGATCTGCAGCGGGCCCTCTACGACTCGGTCTGGAGCCTGTACAACCAGGCCCAGGCCAAGGACTCCCCCGCCAAGGCGGCGATGGCCCTGACCGAGTTCCTCGGCCAGGTCCAGGACGCCACGCCCGAGGCCCCCGACCAGACGACCGACGTGACTCGAGCGGCCGACCGCGCCCTCGCGGGCGTGACCTCCCCCGTGACGCCCGAGGGAGATGACGTCGCGAACCCGAGCGTCAGCTCGGGCCAGCGGACCCCGATCGATCTCCAGATCTGATCAGGACGCGAGTCCCGATCGCACTCGCCGGCGTGACGTCCCACCCCGTCACGCCGGCTCTATTCTTGCGCCGGTGACTCAGGCGCGATTCCAGGTCGCCGACCCGTACACCCCGGCCTCCCCCAGCTCCTCCGCGATCCGGATGAGCTGGTTGTACTTCGCGTTGCGATCGCTCCGGCACGGGGCGCCCGTCTTGATCTGTCCGCAGTTGGTCGCCACGGCCAGGTCCGCGATCGTCGAGTCCTCCGTCTCCCCCGAGCGGTGGCTCATCACGCACGAGAACCCGTTGCGCATCGCGTAGTTGACGGTGTCGAAGGTCTCGCTGAGCGTGCCGATCTGGTTGACCTTGACCAGCACGGAGTTGGCGGATTTCTCCGCGACGCCGCGCTCGACGAACTTCTTGTTGGTGACAAACAGGTCGTCCCCGACAAGCTGCACCCGGTCGCCCAGACGCTCGGTGAGCTTCGCCCACCCCTCCCAGTCGTTCTCCGCCAGACCGTCCGCGATCGAGCGGATGGGGTACTTGGCGCACCAGTCGCTCCAGAGGGCGATCAGGTCGTCCGAGCTGTAGACCTCCTGCGATGAGCTGAAGAACTTGTACCCCTTCTTGCCGTCCTTCTCCGCCTCGTTCCAGAGTTCGCTCGTCGCCGGGTCGAGGGCGACGAAGATCTGCTCGCCCCACGAGTACCCGGCCTTCTCCACGGCCTCCTCGATCACCTTGAGCGCGTCCTCGTTGTCCTTGAGGTCGGGGGCGAAGCCCCCCTCGTCTCCCACCGCCGTGGACATGCCGCGGCTCGCGAGCACCTTCTTCAGGGTGTGGTAGATCTCCGTGCCGGCACGCAGCGCCTCACCGAAGTCCTCGAAGCCCCAGGGCTGGATCATGAACTCCTGAAAGTCCACCGTGTTGTCCGCGTGCTTCCCCCCGTTGAGGATGTTGAGCATCGGAACGGGCAGGACCTTGGCGCCCGAGCCGCCCAGATACCGGTAAAGGGGCAGGCCGGAGGCTTCCGCCGCGGCCCGCGCGACGGCCATGGAAACGCCCAGCGTCGCGTTCGCCCCCAGCTCCGACTTGTTCGGCGTCCCATCGAGTTCGATCAGGGTCGCGTCGATCCCCTCCTGCTCCCGGGCGTCCATCCCCTCGATGGCGGGCGCGGCTCGCTCGATCACGTTCGCGACCGCCTGGCCGACGCCCTTGCCCATCCACCCCTCTCCCCCGTCCCGCAGCTCCACCGCCTCGTTCTCGCCGGTGGACGCGCCCGAGGGGACCGCCGCCCGCCCCACAGCGCCGCAGGAAAGCGCGATCTCCACCTCGACGGTCGGGTTCCCCCGGGAGTCCAGGATCTGGCGGGCGTGGACAAGCTCAATATCGAACATCTTCGGAGTCCTCAGGTGCGGGGCGGGATCAAGGGGCCAAACGCCGGGGGAGGATACCGGGGTCGATCGCGTGAGGCCCGCGGATGGCCACGCCGAGTCTCGGGTGGGCGAGGGCCGCCGCGTCGCTCGCCCCTCCCGGCTCCCGGAGACGGGAGCCCCGCTCGGCGGTCCTCCGGCGGGGCGGGTACGCTAACCAACGGAAACCAGACCGAAAGCAGGCGCCGCCAGCATGAGTTCCACGCCGAAACCGTTCGCCGACCGCATCGATGTGCTCCGAAACAGCCTCGTGACGCAAGGCGCTCTCGTCCGGGAGATGGTTGAGCACGCCTTCGATTCGATCTTCGCCCGCGACCTCGAGCTGGCCCGGAAGGTGATCGCCTCGGACGACGAGGTCGACCGGGTGGATCTGGAGGTCGAGCAGAACGCGGTCAACATCCTCTGCGACGTCTCCAAGGCCGCCGACGATGTTGACCGCGTTCTGCT
>JBITAG010000085.1:0-7487 GCA_044439985.1 Phycisphaerales bacterium JB059
CCGCGGGGTTCTCCGCCGATCGCCGAAAGAGCAGCGACGCGCCCGAGGCAAACGACTGGCGGGCCCCGTGGCGGAAGGCGTGGTACGCCCCAACCGCCGGGGCCTTCACGCCCATCGCGCCGAAGGCCATGAGCGCCGGGAAGGAGGTCACGTCCCCGGGATGGTCGGAGAGCGAGTCGGCGTGGTACCCGCCCCATTCCGACGCGGTCGTGCCCGCGGAGAAGACGGTCATGAACGCCGGAGCGTGGTCATCCGTCCACGCGCCGTTCGAGGCGAGCAGGTTCGCCAGGTGCGCTCGCCACGCGGGGCTCTCTCGAAAGGGCCTCTGCACCAACGCCGAATACAGCGACACGAACGCCGCCTGGTGCACGCCCGTCGCCCCCGTGGTCACCGGCTGACCCGTGACGTACGTCGCGCTCGGCGAAAGGGAACGGTCCAGCCAGCGCGCCAACGCGCTCTCGCCCGAGCCGAACGCCGCGGCCTGCTCCACAAAGATGATCCCCTCGTGGAAGGGGGCCGACGCCGTCCCCGGAACCGGACCGCCCCCGGCCTGACCCCGGAAGTACAACGCGTCGCTCCCCGGTTGCAGGTAGCTCGCCCACCCCTCGATCCCCCCGATGATCGCGTCGGCCGCCTCACGGATGGCCTCGTTCTCCGGGTAGTACGCCCGTGCCCGGTGGGCGCCCATCACGATCTTCATCGTGCTCAGCGTCGCGAACTCCGGGTCCCAGCCCGGCTGGACCCCGCCGGTCGCCGGGTCGAGGTAGTGCCTGAAGATCCCGTCCGCCGAGGAGACCGGGCCGACCCCGTCGGACGCCAGACCGGCGTACCGCTCCAGGATGGTCAGGACCAGACCCTCCGCCGCCGGATCACCCACCAGCTCGTCATTCATCAGCAGAAGAAGCACCGCCCAGCCCGCCGCGTCCGGGGTCGCGGGGTGGAAGCGGCTCGCCCCCGCGTCCACGTCCGCGTCGATCACCCACCCCGCCGGCTCCCCGTCCGGCGCGATCAGTCCCTTCGCCAGGGCGACGACTTCCTCGAACTCATCGAGCATCCACGCGTCGAACGCGGGGCGTGGATCGACCGTGTCGCGCGCGATCAGGCCCCCGGCCTCGACGCCGAGCAGCAGCCGCCCGCACGCCGTCGCGCTCACATCCCCCCCGGCGCTTCCCAGCGAGCTGTACACGCTCGCCCCCCAGGTCTGGATCCCGAGCGCCTGCAGGTCGGTCACGTGAAGCAACTGACCCGAACCGGTCACGACGTACACCCCGCGCGTGGAGTCGTCGCCATAGTGGTCCGAGTGGGTGATGCCCCGCGCGTCGCTCAGATCACCCACACGCGTAAACAGGGGCGGGACCTGGTCGAGATCCGAGCGGTAGAAGCCCTCGTCCGTTGCCGCGTACAGCACGCCCAGGTCGCGGTCCTCCCCCAGCCCCCGGATCGGGGCGGCGCCCCCGGGGCCCGCGGCGCCAAGCAGCACGCCCGCCGTCTGGTTCCGCGTGGCGCTGTAGACCCGCAGCCCCGCCGCCCACGTCCCGACGTAGAGCCGGCCGTGCGTATGCAGGAGCGCAAGATGTTCAGGGGTCGTGGTCTGGTCCGACCGCTCCAGGCGGGCAAAGACCCCCGCCGAGCCGGTGTTCAGGTCCACCCGGATCACCGCGTCCGACCCCAACCCGTCCGGGGCGGTCGTGTCGTCGTGCAGCGCGATGAAGAGCAAGCGTCCCGAGTCAGAGAGCGCCACGCCCCCCGGCCCGTCGGCGCTCCCGTCGAGGGTCATCCAGGGGACCAAGGCCTGAAGCGACGCCCGATCCATCTCAAAGACCACCGACTGGTCGATGTCACGCACCACCACCCGGTCGAGCTGGCAACTCGCGGTCGCGTACACCCCGGCGAGGCGCGACGCCCCGACCGCGTCAACGCGTCCCGGATCACCCCACGCCTCCATCTCCGGCGCCCCCCGGGCGATCCCGCAGAACATCGCCGCGCCGAACGCCAGCATGGTCCGGACCCGGCGCATCCGGGTCAGCTCACCCGGCTCGAGTCACGGACGACCAGCGTCGTCGCGAGTCGCGAATGCCGTGGCGATGACTCGGGCTGCTCGAACCGGCGGACGATCGCGTTGACCGCCTCCGCGCCCAGGTCGTTCACGGGGATGTGCACGGACGAGAGTTTCGGGCGGACGCAGTTGCACAGCGACGAGTCGTCAAACCCGACCACCCGCAGATCCTCCGGGATCGAGAGCCCCACGTCCCGCGCCGCGTTCGCGATCCCGATCGCGATCTCGTCGTTTCCCGCGAGCACCGCGCTGCCGCGCAGGCGGTCCGCCTCGATCATCCGCGTCGCCCAGGTCCAGCCCCAGTCGAAGGTGTACTCCCCGTGCGCGATCTGGTCGGGCGCCGGCTCGTGCCCGTCCCGACGCAGCGCCTCGCTGAACGCGGCGGACCGCTCGTCCGAATCGATGTTCCCCACGTGCCCGCCCACGAAGTAGCACCGCTCCGCAGGCGTGCCCTCGAGCAGGTGAGAGACGGCGCTCAGCGCCCCCGTCACGTTGTCAAAGCTGATCGTGTCGACCGGCACACCCGGACGGTCCACGCCCACCACCACGGTCGGCAGGTTGAGTGCGGCGATCCCCTCCAGATCCACACGCGAACGCTCCGTCAGCATCACGATCAGCCCGTCCGCCAGATCGAGCGCGAATCCCCCCGCCGGGTTCTCATCCGCCCGGTGGGCGTTGGAACTCACCAGCAGGTGGTACCCCAGCTCGCACGCCCGGTCGTCGGCGCTGCGCATCAGCTCAGAGAAGAACAGCCCATGAATGTCCGGAAGCGAAACCCCGATCACGCGGCTGCGCTTCGTCAGCAGCCCCTTGGCGAACAGATTGGGGCGATACCCCAGCTCATCCACCGAGCGCCGGACCCGCTCGACCGTCGCGGGGGAGACCATCTCCGGGGAGTTGAGGGCCCGGCTGACCGTCGCGATCGAGACGCCCGAATGCTCCGCGACGTTCCGGATCGAAACCCCTTTGCCCCGCTGGGCGCCCCCATTTGAACGTTGACTTGTCTCGCCGGCCTTCATCGGAGAGGATCATATCAGATGAAACCGTTTACACGAGCGACAATTCAGCTTCCCCCCTCCCTTCCCGCCTTCCGGCTGCTCGCCGCGACGGTGATCGGACTCCTCACGGGCGCCTGCGCCGCCTCGCAGGACGCCTCCCCGCGTCCCGAGAGCCTTGTCGTGATCACGGATCACGCTCAACACCCTCGCCCCCCCTTTGATCTCCCCCCTTCCGACGTGGAACTCCTCGACGAGATCCAGCGGGCTTCCTTCCGCCTCTTCTGGGACGCGGTCAGCCCCGAGACGGGGATGGTCTACGACCGGACGAGCAGCGACGTGGTCAGCGTCGCGGGGGTCGGCTTCCAGCTCGCCGCCCTCCCGGTCGGCGTCGAACGCGGGTGGATCACCCAAACGGAAGGGAGGCGCCGGGCCCTCCAGATTCTCCGGGCGCTCGAGGATGAGCCCTCGAACCGGAAGGCGGGGCTCTTCTACCACTTCCTCGAGCCGCACGACGCCTCTCCCCGGCGCGTCGGCGCCGAGTTGGTCGTCAGCACGATCGACTCGGCGGTGCTCTTCTCCGGCATGCTCTGCGCCGGAATGTACTTCGAGGGCGAGGTACGGCAGATCGCCGATCGTCTGTTCGCCAACGCGGACTGGACGTTCTTCCTTCAGGATCCGGGGGCGGAGGCCCCGCCGGGCGAGTTCGTCAGCCTCGGCTGGCGCCCCGCCGACGACACCGACCCCACCGGGCCGGGCGCCCTGATCCCGTACTCCTGGATCGACTCCGGGGACGAGCACCGCCTCGTGACGTTCATGGGCGTCGCCGCGCCGAACCCCGAGCATCGCCTTCCCCCGCAGACCTATTTTTCGCTCCGTCGCCAGCTCGGCGTGCACGAGCGCGTGGGCGAGATGGTCTGGTTTCCGTACTCCGGGGCGCTTTTCACGGCCTTCTTCGCGCACTGCTTCATTGACTATGCGCACATGGGCGTGGACAACCCCGGCGAACTGACCGATCTGCCGCGCTCCCCGGTGGACTGGTGGGAGAACAGCCGCCGAATCGTGCAGTTGCACCGGGCGCGCGCGCGCGAGAACCCCGAAGGGCTCCCGACCCTCGGCGAGCACGCCTGGGGCCTGACCGCCTGCGACGGGCCGGACGGATACCTTGTTCCGGGCGTCTACCCCGAGCGGCTCGACCCCCCGGGGCTGGTCTCGGGGAGGGACTTCTCGACCTATCGCCCGACCCCGCGGTGGGGGGGCGGCACGGTCGCCCCGTACGGCGCCGGCGCCTCGGTGATGTTCGATCCGGAGCACGCGATCGCGGCCCTCCGCTTCTATCGCGGCCTGACCCGGGCGGACGGAACGCCCCTGGTCTGGCGCGATCCGGCGGCGGGGGGGTACGGCCTGGCCGACAGTTTCAATCTCGGGGCGCCCGGTGAGGGGCCCTGGGTCGCGGATGACGATGTGGCGATCGACCACGGTCCGATGCTCCTGGGCATCGAGAACGCGCGGTCCGGGCTGGTCTGGACGCTCTATTCGAGCCACCCGGCGGTCCGGGCGGGCGAGGACCGGCTGGGGCTGCGGTAGCTGGGATTTGTTTGGATACCGGTGAATGGGCTGAATGTGATCTTGACAGGAGACGCCGGGGTCGCCAGAATGTAAACGTTTACACGAGCCGGGCGCCCGGTCGTTTCACCACGCGTCCGTCCACCCGTGTGAGGGAATCACCAAGAGAGATGAGAGAGGAACAGTCATGAACCGGATCAAGCCTTTGAGCGTGATGCTCGTGTGTGCCGCTGCGGGCGGCGCCTCCGCATCGGTGACCGACATCGGGAGCTTCATCGACAACGCGCGCCTCTTCAACGACCGCCCGGACTCGAACCTGCTCTACTCGAGCACCTTCCACCCCTCCATGGGTTCGATCAGCCTCGTCGAGAACAACTACGGCGCCGGCGGGTTCGCCAACCGGCACGCCACCTGGTTCGCCGACGACTCGGGCGCCAACAAGGTCGACTTCGACTTCGGCGACGGGTGGGACATCAAGATGAACATGCAGATCAACGACGCCTCGGGCGTGGACAACGTCGAGGCGGGGTTCCAGTTCGACCTGTTCGGGTTCGGGCTCTTCGGCGCCCTGACCAGCTCCGGCGAGATCGCCGCCTTCGGGTCGGTGCTTCCTTTCTTCAGCTTCGGCGCGGGCGTCTACAACGTCGGTGACGAGGTCGTCCTCCGCATGGTGCACCGCCCCGGTGACGCCGAGTTCGGCTCCACGCCCTCCACCATGGAGTACATGTACAACAACCTGACCACCGGGTCGGGGTGGGTCTCGAGCGGCGAGGTCGCCTTCACGAACCTGGAGGGCGGCATCCCGAGCAGCTTCGACATGTTCCTTGGCGCCGGCGCCCAGATCAACAACCCCGACCCCGCCCTCGGCTCGGTCGATATCCAGTTCAGCCAGATCATGGTCCCCTCGCCCGGCACGTTCGGTGTGCTCGGGATGGGCGGTCTTCTCGCGGCGCGCCGTCGCCGCTGAGTCCTCCCGGGCGTTGACCCGGAAAGAGCGTCAGGCCGGCGGGGTGCACACGCCCCGCCCGGCCATTCCACACGGGCGGGGCGTCACGAAGACGCGGAGACGCCGCCACCATCCACCGCGAGCGGACCAGCAAGGACCGACGGGCATGCTCAACTCTCCCCACGACATCAGCAACGCGTTCGGCCGGTTCTCGAAGGACGGACGCGCCTACGAGATCTCCGACCCGGGCACGCCCATGCCCTGGACCAACGTCATCTCCAACGGGCGCTACGGCATGGTGATCAGCCAGAACGGGGGCGGCTTCTCCTGGCTCGACCACTGCCAGCTCAACGTCATCACCCGCTGGGACATGGACCTGGCCCGCGACGACAAGGGCAAGTTCCTCTACCTCAGCGACCTCGACGCCGGCGAGGACGATCCGGGCGCGATCTGGTCGATCGCCCCCCAGCCCTGCCACACCCGGCACGACACCTACCGGTGCGTCCACCGCCCCGGCTCGACCACCTTCGAGACCGAGTTCAGCGGCATCCGCGCCGAGTGGACCCTCGGCGTCGCCCCGGACGAGCAGGCCGAGGTCTGGCGCGTCCGCCTGACCAACCTCTCCGGGCGGCCTCGCCGCCTGCGCCTGGGCGGGTTCCTCGAGTGGTGCTGCGGCACGGCGCCCGACGTCAAACGCGAGTTCCATCGGCTCTTCTTTACCACCCGCGACCACCCCGAGCAGAACGCCATCGTCGCGACCAAGAACATGTGGGAGGCGCCCTTCGGCACCCCGGACGACCACTGGAACCGCCCCTGGCCCCACGCCGCGGCCTTCGCCATCGGCGGCGAGACCGGCCCCGTCTGGCGCACCAGCGACAAGACCGACTTCTTCGGGCGCTACGCCGACCCGGCCAGGCCCCGCGCGATGCGCGCCGGCGTCGAGGGCCGCTTCGGGCGCTTCGGCGACGCCAGCGCCGGCGCCGGGACCGACCTCGAACTCGCCCCCGACGCCTCGGCGACCGTCTGCTTCTCGATCGCGATCGCGGACGAGCCCGCGGACGCCGCCGCCCTCGCCGCGGTGTTCGCCTCGCCCGCGCGGGCCGAGCGGGCGCTGGCCGGCGCCGCGGAGCTGTGGGAGAAGACCCTCGCCCCGACGCGGGTCAAGAGCGAGGCGCCCGACTTCGACCTGCTCAACACCACCTGGCTCGCCTACCAGGCCATCAGCTCGCGCATGTGGGGGCGCAGCGGCTACTACCAGCAGTCCGGCGCCTTCGGCTACCGCGACCAGCTCCAGGACAGCCAGCTCTGGCTCGCCCTCGAGCCCGACCGGTGCCGGGCCCAGATCCTGCACCACGCCGCCCACCAGTTCGCCGACGGCACGGTCTACCACTGGTGGAACCCGATCACGGAGACCGGCCTGCGGACCGCGTGCTCGGACGACTACCTCTGGCTGCCGCTCATCACCGCCACGTATATCCGCGAGACGGGCGACACGTCGATCCTCGACGAGACCGCCCCGTTCGTGGACGACGACCAAGGCGCCATGCTCGCGGAGCACGGCAAGCGCGCCATCGCCCGCGCCTTCGCCCGCATGAGCGAGCGCGGCCTGCCCCTCATCGGCGAGAACGACTGGAACGACGGGCTCTCCCACGTCGGCACGGAGGATCAGGGCGAGTCCGTCTGGCTCGCCATGTTCCTCTGCCAGGTCCTGCGTGAGTTCGGGCGCGCCCTCGAGCGCCACGGCGACACCCAGACCCGCGACGACTACGAGTCCAAGCGGGCCGGCCTGATCGACGCCGTCGAGCGCCACGCCTGGGATGGCGCCTGGTACCGGCGGGCCACGGACCGCGACGGACGCTGGCTCGGCTCGAGCGAGAACCTCGAGGGGCAGATCTTCCTCAACGCCCAGACCTGGTCCATCCTC
>JBITAG010000086.1:0-6226 GCA_044439985.1 Phycisphaerales bacterium JB059
GGGGGGGGGCGGGGCCCCGCGCCCGGGCCGCGGGGCCGGGCCGGCCCGGGCGGCGGCCGCGCGCCCGCCGGCGGGTCGGCCCCCGGCGGGGGCCCCAGCGGACCCCGTTCCCGCTGCAGCGCGTGCGTGGTGCGGAAGAGGGGGCGTAAAAACGCAGCGGACCCGACGAAGGACGTCGGGTCCGCGTTGGAGTGTCTGCGAAGAGAGAGAATCAGCGGCGGCGACGGGCGGCGAAGACGCCGGCGAAGCCGAGGAGGGCGGCGCCCGCGGGGGCGGGAACCTTGAGGATGTAGTTGCTGGTGCCACCGGCGAGGTCGCCCGCGGTGAGCATGAAGTGCCACTGGCTGGACATGTCATCCACATCGGCGCCGACGGGGGTGAAGCCGGCGAGGGGGATGTCCATGGCGCCGCCGTCGGACTCGTTGGCGCCGACGGAGTAGGGGCCGCTGGCGAAGAGTTCGTTGAAGACGCCCGCGCCGTTGTAGTTGGCCTGGTAGAGGCCGCCGCCGGCGTGCAGGCCGGTGAGGGTGGCGCCGTTGTTGTTGCCGTCCGTCAGGGAGTAGGTCCCGGTGACGCGCCCGATGGCGTTGTCGAGGGCGAGGCTGTCGAGCAGCGCGCTGGAGATGGTGAACTCGGTGTCCGCGGCTCCGGCCTCCACATTGAAGGAGAGCGCGATGAGGCTCTGCCCGAGGGAGGAGGTGGAGTTCTGGAGGGTGAGCTGGGCGGAGGTGATGGTGGCGATGGTCGCGCCGCCGTCGATGATCTCCACGGGGCTGCCGATGAGGTTCCAGACGACGATTTCGCCGTTGTTGAACTGGGCCTCGGACAGGTCGACGTCAAAGGTGCCGGCGCCCTGGGCGTTGCCGGCCCAGAAGGAGACGATGGGGTCGCCGGAGCCCGCCCAGGCGGTTGCTGCGACGGACATGGTGGCGACGAACACAGCCACGGTCTTGAGGCGTGAGACTCTGGTCTCGAACGTGTTCATGACGCTTCTCTCTCTCTCGAACATCATGGGTCGAGGCATGTTCCACCATGCTCCCGATGCGGCTGATTCTCTCAGGATCAGACGCCCAAGGCAGTTTATTCAGGCGCGGGGACTTCGTCATGCGGGTTGCGTGAAGAAGAGGCGTGCCTACGTTGTCCAAAGCTCGACGGCCCGTTTCGGGGCCGTCGAGAGGGATTCGGGAACAGATCGGATTCAGCGGCGGCGACGGGTGGCCACCAGGCCCGCGAAGCCGAGCAGGCTCACCGCGCCCGGGGCGGGCGTGATGGAGAAGGTGCTGGTGCCGGCGGCGGTGTCGAACGCCGTGAGGGTGAAGTTCCACTCCGCGGCGATCTCGGAGACGGGGCCGGCGATGGCGGCGAGGCCGAAGTTGTCGTCGGTCTGGGCGGAGCTGAAGTCGCCGGCGACGAGGCTGGAGCCGAGGAGGTTGGTGAAGGTGTCCGAGCCGTTGGTGAAGGCGCGGTACATGCCGGCGCCATCCGGGGCGAGTTCGGCGCCGCCTCCGAGGACGTCGGTGACGCCAACGGACGCGGAGGCGATGCCCTGAACCGCGTTGACGGGGGCGAGGGCGAGGGGGCCCGAGCCGATGCTGAAGGCGGTGAGGCCGGCGCCGGCGAAGACGTCGAAGCCGAGGTTGACGGTGCTCACGAAGCCGCGGGAATCGAAGCTGACTTCGATCGCGGCGGAGGAGAACCCGCCGAGGGAGTCGTCGTTGCCGAACATGTACGTGCCGCCGTCCCACTCCCAGGTCCAGCTGTTGCCGGACTGCACGCCGTCGCCGAAAGTGACCTCGAACACGCTGAGCGTGTTGGTGGACGCGTCAAGCGACTCGATGCGGAACAGGGTGTCGTTGTCGCCGGCGAGGGCAACGGGAGCGGCCGACATCGCAAGAGCGGCGGCGACCAACGCGGTGCTCGAAAGGGTCTTCTTGTTCATGTCTCTCTCTCACCTTGACGACGGAGCGTCTCTGAACCGTTGGTCACGCGTCTCGAACGGGCGTTCTGACCAGAGTGGGTGCTGGTCAAACGGATGCTCGTTCTCCGAGGGGCTCTCCACCCCTTGTTTTCCGCGTGTCCGGTGGCAGTCTCTCTCTCTGTTCCCAGAACCCCACTGGACGAATCTCGCCATGAGGTTCTCAGATTCCCCATGGGCTGTCAAGCGATTCTTGCGGGGGCCAGCAAATTGACGGAAAATTCCTCTGACAAAAGTACGGAATATATTAGGGTGTGCGACGCAAGGTTTGGGGGCACGGTCACATGGGCCGCCCGGTCGGTCGAGAAAGGGGAGGGGGGCGGATTTCACCCAACCTGATTGTGGGGGGGGACGCGGGATTGGTATGCTCTGCCGTTCTCATTCGGGGCTCTCCCTGGATGAACGGAGAGAGAGCACAATGGGCCGGGTGATGCAAGGTCGTATGGCGGCGGTGGTTCGATCGCTGCTGATGTTGGTCCCTGCCGTTTGGGTGGGGGGGGCCACGGCGCACCTTGCTCCAACCGGGATGCCCGACGCGCACGCGGGCGATCCGAACGAACACGTGGGCCAGGCCCGGTTGGTGCTTCGCGTCCGAGAAGGCGTGGAGATCAAGGTTGTCGCGGGGCAGGCGGAGCTGATCGGCCCGGTGCGCGGCAACGGCGTGCGCGCCCGGAGTCAGGTCGAGGGCATCGGGGTCGGGGCGGTCCGTCCGGTCTTCGACATGGCCACGATCGGGAACCCGGCGCTTGCGCGGGAGATCGGGCTGGACCGCTACTACATCGTCGAGCCCTCGGCGCCGATGCTCCGGGAGGACGCCTCGTACCCGCTCACCGATTCGATGCGTGAGCTGGTGGAGTTTGCGGCCTTCGACATCCGGAGCCGATCGCATTGGACGGAGATCGCCCCGTCGTCGAACGAGTTGATCGATGATCCGATGTTCGACGACCAGTGGGCGCTGCGGAACACGGGGCAGTCCGGTGGGCTTCCGGGCGCGGATATCGCGGCTTTTTCGGCGTGGATGCTCCTCAACGAGGTGGAGCCCGTGACGGTCGCCGTGCTCGATGCGGGGGTGTCCGCGTCGCATCCCGAGCTGGCGGGTCAGCTCGTGGAGGGCCGGAACTTCTCCGACGGCCCCCCGGACGATTGGGAGCATGGCTTCTACGACCACGGCACGCGCGTCGCGGGGGTCGTGTGTGCGCTGCAGAACAACGGGGAGGGGATCACCGGCGTCGCGCCCATGTCCAGGGTGATGTCCGTGCGGGTGCTCAATGACTTCAACCTCGCGTTTCCCTCTGACGCGGCGCCCGGCGTGGTCTGGGCGGTGGATCACGGGGCGGCGGTCCTGAACATGAGCTTCGGGTGGGACAAGAACGTGCTCGGTGGTGTCGAGGTTTTGGGGGACGCGGTCCGCTACGCCCACGAGAGCGGGAGCCTGCTGGTCGCGTCGTCGGGCAACTCGTCGAGCTTTGATGTGCGCTACCCTGCGGCATTCCCCGAGGTGATGGCGGTGGGGGCGACCAACAACCGGGACGAGATCTGGGACAACTCGACGCGGGGGCCGGAACTTTCGGTGGTCGCGCCGGGTGAGGAGATCCTGCTGCTGCGCTGGGACCCGTTCACGCCCACGGCGCTCTTCCAGATTGACAACGGGACGTCGTTCGCGGCGCCGCACGTCGCGGGGGCGGCGGCGTTGCTGTGGGGCGCGTTCCCGGATCTGACGAATGTGCAGGTCCGGGAGATCCTGGAATCATCGGCGGTGGACCTCGGGCCTCCGGGGTTCGACTCGACGTACGGGCACGGGCGGGTGGACCTCCTCCGGGCCCTGCTCTCGATCGACCCGGGTGGGACGTACGCCCAGCCGACGTGCTTCGGGGACTACGAGGGGGACGGGGACATCGACCTCAACGACCTGCTGATTTTCCTGTCGCGGTTCGCCGATGGGGTGCTCAACGCGGACGTGGCGCCGCCGTATGGCGTCCTCGATTTCTTCGATGTCGTCGAGTTCCTCGCGATCTTCGGTGAAGGGTGCGGGATCGGCGAGGCGGGGATGTAGAGCGGGGCGGATCGCCCCGGTTTCGCCCCCGGGGGGTCGGGGTGCATATGATTCGGTGTCCATTCGGTCCGGGCCCCCCGCAGGGCAGGCGACGGCGGGTGGTTTGAGACTCTGTTTTGAAAGGGGCTGAATGGCCAAGCAGGAAGACAAGTTCACGATGGAGGCGGTGGTGATCGAGGCGTTGCCGAACGCCATGTTCAAGCTCCGCCTCCCGAACGAGCAGCAATCGGAAGTGCTCGGGTATGTCTCGGGCAAGATGCGCAAGCACTACATCCGGATTCTGCCCGGGGACACGGTGACGGTGGAGATGAGTCCGTACGACCTGACGCGGGCGCGGATCACGTACCGGCGCTGAGCCGGAACGCCGGATCGGGGCGCCCAGCCGGGGCATGAACCCAGGGCGCTCCGCACAGTTGCAATGCAGGTTCGAGCCGGCCGCGTCTTCGCGGTCTCGCCCGCGGCCTTCCCGGCGGCGGGCGTTGTCTCGTGCGCACCTGGGTGCGGCAGGGACGACTCAAAGCGGGCGAACGGACTCGAACCGTCAACATTCAGCTTGGAAGGCTGACGCTCTACCAATTGAGCTACGCCCGCGGTCGGGTGGAGTTTAGCCCGCTGTCTCTTCCGGGGCACGTCGAATGGCGCGGAAGGCGAGGAACATCGGGAACTCCTCGCGGGCCCGGTTCTCCTCCTCCGCGTTCGGGCCGGGCTGGCTCGTCCGGGCGCTGGCCCATTCCTCGATCGCCTCGATCACGAACCCCGCGCCGCGCAGGGCGCTGACGTAATGGGAAAGGGAGCGGTGGTAGGTGGTGGTGGTGATCGGGGGAGCGCCCGCCGCGGCGGCGCCCGGGTTCATCACGATCTCCTTCGCCGCGTCGGAGAGGTAGGCGTCCACCCGTCGGAACTGGAGGCGTCGGTCCTCCCCGGGCGCCCGCGTCCACCCCCAGTGCGAGAGGCCGGGGGAGCGGAAGGCGGGGTGGAGGATGACGCCGACGAAGGGGGCGCCGGGCCGGAGGAGGGGCGCCAGTGCGTTGAAGACGTCCTCGACCGGATCGATGTTCATGAGGGCGAGGATGCTCACGCCCGCGTCGAATGCGGCGGGTTCCAGATTGAGTTGGTCGAGTGCGCGGGCGTCGGCGACCTCGAACGCGGCGCGTTCGAGTGGGTGGGCGCGGGCGCGTTCGATGAGTTCGGCGGAGGCGTCGACGCCGGTTGTCGTGACGCCGGGGGCGTGCTTGGCGAGGTAGCGCTCGAAGACGCCCTCGCCGCACCCGACGTCCAGGAGTCGGGCCTGTTCGGGCAGGGCGAGCAGGCGGAGGGCGCCGGGCATGACGGTCTGTTCGTGGTGATCGGAGCGCCCCGTGGCGACGTAGTTGGCGTACCAGGGGGCGACATGCTCCCACCCGGCCTCACCCGCGGGAGCGCCCTCGGCGTTGGTGACCGGGGAGGTCTTGGGCGCGGCGGGGCGCGCGGTCGGCGGGGGCGTCTGCCCGAGGGCGGTCCAGAACTCGGCGGGCGCCGGGGCCCGGACGCGAAGCGTCTGGCCGGAGGCGGGGTGGCGGAAGGCGAGTTCTTCCAGGTGCAGGAAGACGCGGGGCGCGTCGCGGAAGGTCGAGCGGTAGGCCTTATCGCCGACGATGGGGTGGCCGCGCTCGCTGAGGTGGGCGCGGACCTGGCAGGCGAAGTCCGTCTCGGCGCGGACGCGCAGCAGGGAGAACTCGGCGCCGGACTTGGCGACACGGAACTGCGTGACGGCGGGGCGCTGGTTGGAGGTGCTCGGGCCCGCGCCGGGGGGGACGGACTCCGGGACGCCGCGGGCGCTGACGCGCAGGTGGCTCTGGATCATGCCCTCGGGGGCGGAGGGGGCGCCCTCGACCAGGGCGAGGTAGGCGCGATCGCCGCGCAGCGCGTTGAGGACGGGTTTCATGAGGGAGGCGGCGCGCGGGTGTTTGGCGAAGACGACCACGCCGGAGGCCTCTTTGTCGATCTCGTGGAGCACGATGGCCCTGGCGTCGGGGCGGGCCATGCTGAGGTAGTCGCTGGCGATGTCAGCCAGAGAGACGCCGCGCCCCTTCAGGCGGACGGGCATCCCCTCGGGCTTGTCGAGGGCGAGCAGTCCGGAGTCCTCGAAGAGGATGTGGATGTGGTCGGGGAGGGGCTTGCCGGCGCGTCCGGGGCCGGATCGGCGGCGCGGGGGGCCC
>JBITAG010000087.1:0-21031 GCA_044439985.1 Phycisphaerales bacterium JB059
CCCGAGATGGACACCCTTCGCGCCGCCGACCCCGAGCTGGCCGATCTGATCGCCCTTGAAGCTGAGCGCCAGGAGAGCACGATCGAGCTGATCGCCAGCGAGAACCACGCCTCGCCCGCGGTCATGGCCGCCGCCGGCTCGATCCTGACCAACAAGTACGCCGAGGGGTACCCCGGGCGTCGGTACTACGGCGGGTGCGTCCACCACGACGCGATCGAGCAGCTCGCCCGCGACCGGGCCAAGCAGCTCTTCGGGTGCAGGTTCGCCAACGTCCAGCCCCACTCGGGCGCCCAGGCGAACATGGCCGTCTTCATGGCGACCATGCAGGCCGGCGACACCTTCGCCTCGCTCATCCTCAAGGACGGCGGTCACCTCTCCCACGGCATGAAGCTCAACTTCTCCGGGACCTTCTTCAACCCGGTCCACTACGCCCTGCACTACGACAAGACGCACCCCGAGCACGAGCGCATCGACTACGACTCCGTCCGCGCCGTCTGCCGGGAGCACAAGCCCAAGGCCCTGCTCTGCGGGTACTCGGCCTACCCGCGCACCATCGACTTCGCGAAGTTCCGCGAGATCGCCGACGAGGTGGGGGCGCTGCTCATCGCCGACATCGCGCACATCGCCGGGCTTGTCGCCGCGGGTGAGCACCCCAGCCCCTTCCCACACGCGCACGTCGTGACGACGACCACGCACAAGTCCCTGCGCGGGCCCCGGGGCGGGCTGATCATGACCAACGACGAGGACCTCAACAAGGCGATCAACCGCGCCCTCTTCCCCGGCGTCCAGGGCGGCCCCCTGATGCACGTCATCGCCGCCAAGGCCGTCGCCTTCGGCGAGGCCCTGCGTCCGGATTTCAAGCTCTACCAGAAGCAGGTCGTCGCCAACGCGAAGGCCCTGGCCGCCTCCCTTTCCGAGCACGGCTACCGCATCACCTCCGGGGGCACCGACAACCACCTCATGCTCGTGGACCTGACCGGGCGCGACAGCGAACTCACCGGCAAGGACGCCGAGGCCTGGCTCGAACGCGCCGGGATCATCACCAACAAGAACGGCGTTCCCGACGATCCACGCCCCCCCATGACCACCTCCGGCCTGCGCCTCGGCACGCCCGCGACGACCACCCGTGGGTTCAAGGAGGCGGAGATGAAGCGGATCGGCGCCTGGATCGATCTCGTGCTCAGCGCCGGGCTCAAGGGCGAGGGCGATCTGGCGAAGGCGGCCGACCAGGTCCGCGCCGAGGTCCGCGAGCTGTGCGCCCGCTTCCCCCTCCCGCACGCCGACGCCCGGTGCCACGCCTGACGCCGGCTCGCCCGGAGCCCCGAACGAACACGGCCGCCCGTTCGGGGCGGCCGCGTCTCCAATCGGTCAGTTCAACGCGCGCCGTTACGGCGTGGGCAGCGTCCCCGCGCCGGTGTTGATGATCTCCGCCCCCTCCGGCCAGAACGCCGCGAAGATCCCCGCGGTCAGCAACGCGTACACCACGCCATCGAACATGCAGAAGACGACGTGCCGCGCCGTCTTCATCTGGAAGAACTCGTGGTGGATCGTGCCCAGGACGTGCGCCAGCACGCCCGCGGCGCCGACCACCTGGAAGACGTGCAGATACTCGGCGCCCGCCGGGATCGACGCCCCCGCCAGATACCCGATGAAGACCGCGATCACCAGGAACTCGATGAAGGTGACCGCGAGGTTTTTGGCGAAGCTCGGGCGTCCCGCGGGGATCTGCAGGAACGCCCACGGCCCGTTGTTCCACCGGTTCTTGAACGCCTCACCCTTGAACTTCTCCTTGTCCGAGCAGTTGGGGATGTAGTACCCCCCCGGCTCGAGCTTCATCTCCTCGAGCGCCCGGTCCATCACCCCCTCATCCGGCAGGACCTTCATGTCCGCCTTGTGGTGGGGCAACGCCATCCAGATGATCGAACTCGCGAAGAAGCAGACGACCGCCGTGATCACGATCGGCAGCCAGAGGTCCAGCAGCATGTCCATGTCGGTTCCTTTCCAGTGGCGGGCGACCGCCGCACACACCGCCATCGGCCCATCCTCCGGGCGTGCGCCACCGGAGGTCAATCGAGCCCGCGGGTGTGGAGGCCCGGGGGTCGGGGGTTATCGGCGCCGGAGGGGTGCTCGGCGCCGACGTCTGGAGCGATTGAACCTGTTGGGAGAGAACGGGTTGGGACAATGCGCGGGCGCGGGGCCCGGAGGCTGGACACCGCGCCTTCCCGTGGCACCTTGCGGGTGCAGACATCCACAAAGAGGGAGTGAGAGATGAACAAACTTGAGATCCAGCCGCCACCGCCCCCGCCCGCACGCCCGGACTGCTATTGCTGGTCCGGACCCCTGAAGCAGTCCAGCGCGCACCAGCTCCGCGACTTTGTGATCTGCGCAGCGATCGCCGCGGCTCTCGCCTTCTCGGTGCTTGCCCTCGGGCTGCTCTGAGTCGTCGATCCGGGACGGGCCGGGTCAGTCGGTCTTCTCGTGCTGGATCTTGGGCATGTCCTCGAGGACCCGGTCGATCAGGCCGTACTCGAGCATTTCCTTGTCATCCAGCCAGAGGTTCCGGTCGCAGTCCTTCATGATCTTGTCGGCGGGCTGCCCGGTGGCGTCGGCGTAGATCGCGTAGAGGCGATCCCGCAGGCGCATCATCTCCTTGGCCTCGATCTCGATGTCCGTGGCCTGGCCCTCCATCACGCCCGAGAGAAGGGGCTGGTGGAGGAGGTTCCGCGCGTTGTGCAGCGCGTAGCGCTTGCCCTTGGTCCCGCTGGCGGCGATGACCGAGCCCATCGAGGCGGCCTGCCCGATGATGTACGTGCAGACGTCCGGCTGGATGTACCGCATCGTGTCCACGATCCCCAGCCCCGCGGTCACGCTCCCGCCCGGGCTGTTGACATAGACGTGGATGTCGCTCTTCGCGTCCTCGTTGGCGAGGAAGAGGAGCTGGGCCACGGCCAGGTTCGCCATCTCGTCACCCACCGGGCCCGAGATGAAGATGATCCGGTCCTTGAGCAGGCGGGAGTAGATGTCGTACGAGCGCTCGCCGCGCCCGGTCTGCTCGATGACGATGGGAACGAGGTAGGACATGGGTCGTGTCTCTTTCACGGGGCGGCGCGTGCGCCGCCCCGGGGTGGGTGCGTGCGGGTTCAGAGCGCGGACTTGTTCTGATCTTCCTTGGGCGGGTGGCTGAGCACCTCGTCCACGAGGCCGTACGCCGCGGCCTCCGTGGCCGAGAAGTACTTGTCACGCTCGCCGTCCTCCTCGACGCGCTCGACCGTCTGGCCGGTGCACTCGGCGAGGATCTCGTTGAGCTGGCGCTTGGCCTTGATGATCTGTTCGGCCTGGATGCGGATGTCCTCCGTCTGGCCCGTCACCCCGCCGTACGGCTGGTGGATCATCACCTTCGCGTGGGGAAGGGCGAAGCGACGCCCCTTGCTCCCCGCGGCGAGCAGCACCGCCGCCCCCGAGTACGCCCGCCCGATGCAGTACGTCGCGATCGGGCTGGAGAGGAACTTCATCGTGTCGTACAGCGCCAGCGTGTCGTCCACGCTCCCGCCGGGCGAGTTGATGTAGAAGTTGATGTCCTGGGCCCGACGCTGATTCTCCAGATAGAGCATCTGCATCATCACCCGGGAGGCCGACTGGTGGTTGATCTCCCCCACGAGGAAGACAATCCGATTCTCGAGCAGCAGCTCGTCGATCGTCATCTCACGGGTTCGCTGGTAGCTGACACTGGCTGCTGGCATGGTCCGTCCTGCCTAAGTCATTGTCGGGCCAGAGGCTCACGCGCTCCGGCGGGGCTGTTGGGGTTGGGCCGGACGCTCTCGAACGACCGGCCCGTGACCGATCCATCGGTCGCTGCCCCGCTCGGCATGATAGGGCCGCCCCAGAACCGCGCAAGATTCCGCCCCGGATTCGGAGAGAATCCGGGTGAACCCGCCCCACGGACGCCCCCGGCCCCCGTTGCCGGGGGCGTGGCGGGTCTCTAGAGTTGCCGCTCACCCGCCCGGAGATTCCACGCACGTGCCCACCGCGGTTATCAGCGACATCCACGCCAACGCCGAAGCGCTCCGGGCGGTCCTCGCGGACATCGAGTCCCGCGGCATCGACCGGATCATCAACCTCGGCGACGTGGTCGGGTACGGGCCCGACCCGCTCGAAGTGGTGGACCTGGTCGCCCAGCGCTGCGCCTGGACGCTCATGGGGAACCACGACTTCGGGGTGCTCTACGAGCCGACCAACTTCAACCCCGCCGCCGAGTCGAGCGCCTACTGGACCCGGGCCCAGTTCGACGCCGAGGAGGACGAGGCCCTGCGGGCCAAACGCTACGACTTCCTCGGGCGCCTGCGCGTGCGGGTCGTCGAGCCCCTCCCGGAGAGCGAGACCACCGTCCTCGCCGTTCACGCCTCCCCCCGCCGACCCATCAACGAGTACATCTTCCCCGACGACGCCTCCGACGCGCCGGACAAGCTCGAGGCGATCTTCGACCGCGTCGAACGCATCGCCATGGTCGGGCACACCCACGTCCCCGGCGTCTTCACCGACGAGCCGGACTTCTACCCCCCCGCGGAGATCGGCGATTCGGGGAGCTACAAGTTCATGGAAGGCGAGAAGGTCATCATCAACGTCGGCTCCGTCGGGCAGCCCCGCGACAACGACCCCCGCGCCAGCTACGCCGTCCTCCACCCCGACCGGGTCGAGTTCCACCGCGTCGAGTACGACGTCAAAGTCACCGCGGACAAGATCAAGGCGATCCCCGAGCTGCACGACTGGCTCGGCGATCGCCTGTACGAAGGCCGCTGATCGGCCCCGCCCTCCACAAGGACGCGTCGAACACCCGCCATGCCCCGCACCACGCACCTGATCCTGCTCATCCTCGCCGCGCTCTTCGCGCACCCCCTCGCCTCGGCCCAGCCCGACGACGCCTCCCAACCCGCCCCGAGCCCGGCCGACACGCCCGAGCGCGAGCCGACCCCCGACACGCAGACCCCCGAGGACCAACCGGACGTCCGCCCGGAGCCGGCGCCCGAGCCCGCCCTGGTCGCCCGGCCGCAGGCGGACGCCGACCGGCCCTTCGTCCCCCTCGCCACCGACGCCGACACCGACCGCCTCACCCTCGAGTTCTCACGGCTCGGCGTCGGCATCGCCTCCCTCTCGCTCAACGGCATCTACGAGACCATCAAACGCGAGAAGCACGTCACGCTGCAGGAGGCCCACGCCGACCCCAACGGCGTCATGATCCTCCCCTTCGCGCTCGACAAGATCGTCATCAACGACGTCCCCGTCTACCTCGCGGCACGCGACGACCTCTGGCGCCAGGACCCCGACGACCCCGGGCGGTTCACCGCCGAGATCGTCGATCGCGACGGGCGCCTCGTCGCCCGCGTCACGAGGCGCTTCGTCGTCGAGCCCGGCGCCTACGAGTTCGTCATCGAGCAATCGCTCGAGAACCTCACCGACGAGCCGATGACCACCGTCTGGACCCAGACCGGCCCGGTGGACATGAAGACGCCCCGTTCGCTCTACGGCGGGGACAAGCGGCGCGTCCGCTACGGCTACCTCCTCTCCCCGGAACGCCAGGGCTCATCCAGCACGGTCACCGCGGACGCCCGCCTCACCCCCCGCACCAAGCTGCTGGGCAAGCGCGACAAGGCGACCGGGGGCTACCTCCTCACCGACCAGGTCTGGCCCGCCCAGTGGACCAGCGAGGCGGGCCATCGCCTCTCCTGGATCGCGATGACCGACCGCTACTTCGCCGTCGCCGCTCACCCCGTGCTGCGCGACCCGGAGAACGCGGGGGTCGAGGAGAAGCTGCTGACCGAAGGGGACTCGATCAAGCGCGTGGTGCTCAACCGCTTCGCCCAGACCAACGACGAGGACACCCCGCCGACGATGGTCCTCTCGATGACCTCGACGCCGCGCGTCGCCCCGCCCGGGGGGAGCGTGGACGCCTCGATCGGGGTCTACGCCGGCCCGCTCAACGAGCCGGAACTGAGCGCCGACCCCGTCGCGGTCGCCCTCGGCCTCGACGACATCGTGGTCTACAACTTCGGCTCGCTCTGCGCGTTCTGCACCTTCAGCTGGCTCACGCACGCCCTGCTCATCGTGCTCCGCGCCCTGCACGCGATCACCTTCGACTGGGCGATCTCCATCATCCTGCTCGTGATCGTTGTGCGTTCCATCCTGCACCCGATCACCCGCTGGAGCCAGATCCGCATGCAGCGTTTCGGCGTCCAGATGCAGGCCATGGCGCCGAAGCAGAAGCTCCTCAAGGAGAAGTACGCCGACGACCCCAAGCGTCTCCAGCAGGAGACGGCCAAGCTCTGGCGTGAGGAGGGCATCAGCCCCGCCGGGATGCTCGGATGCCTCCCCATGTTCCTCCAGAGCCCCGTCTGGATCGCCCTCTACGCCACCCTCTACTTCGTCTACGACCTGCGCCACGAGCCGGCCTTCTACGGCGTCTTCCAGAAGATCTCCGGCGGGCAGTGGGGCTTCCTCGCCGACCTGGCCAGCCCCGACCAGGCCATCCCCCTCCCCAGCTTCATGCACTTCAGCTTCTGGATCTGGGGCAGCGTCACCGCCATCAACGTGCTGCCCATCATCATGGCCTTCGTCTTCTTCGCGCACCAGAAGTATCTCACGCCCCCGACCGCCGCCACGCTCACCCCCGAGCAGCAACAGCAGCAGAAGATGATGAAGATCATGATGATCTTCATGTTCCCCCTGTTCATGTACGCCGCCCCCTCCGGGCTCGCGCTCTACTTTGTCACCAACTCCACCATCGCCATCTTCGAGAACCGCTGGATCCGGGCACACATGAAGAAGCACGACATGCTCGACCCCGACAAGATCCGTGAGGCTCGCAAGAAGAAGGGCGGCGGGTTCATGCAGCGTCTCCAGGACCTCGCCGAGGCCCAGCGCGCCGCGCAGGAGCAGGGCGGCTCGAGCACCCCCGTCCGCCAGTACAAGAAGCGCAAGTAGACCGGACCCGCCGAACGGCTCCCGCCCGACCCGAGCCCGCCTCTACCCTTCCCCATGCCCGTCCCCGGCACGATCGCCGCCATCGCCTCCGCGCCCGGCCCGGCTCCCCGCGCCCTCATCCGCCTCGCCGGCCCCGAGACCTCACGCGCCCTTGGCGCCCTCGGGCTGGCCGATCCCCGTCGCCGGAGCGCCCGCCCCGTGCGTCTGCGCCTGGACGATCGGCGCACGCTCCCGGCCCTCCTCCTCCGGTTCGTCGCCCCGGACACCTTCACCGGGGAGGACGCCGCCGAACTCCTCATCACCGGAAACCCCCGCCTGGGGGAGCGACTGCTGGCGCAGCTGCTGCGTGTCGAGGGGGTGCGTCTGGCCGAGCCGGGCGAGTTCAGCGCCCGCGCCTACCTCGCCGGGCGTCTCACGCTAGCGCAGGCCGAGGGGGTCGCCGCCCTGATCAGCGCCCGCACCGAGGCCCACCTGCGGGCCGCCAACAACCTGCTCTCGGGGCAGACCGGGGCGACCTACCGGGATTGGTCCGAACGGCTCGCCACCCTCCTCGCCCTGGTCGAGGGGGGCATCGACTTCACCGATCAGGAGGATGTCACCCCGATCCCGCCCGGTGACCTCGTCGCCCGCCTCGAACGAATCCGGGCAGAGATCGACGCGTACCTCGGTCCCGATCGACCGCGCGAGAGCCTCGACCACGCCCCCCTCGCCGTCCTCGTCGGGGAGCCCAACGCCGGCAAGGCCACGCTCTTCAACGCCCTGCTCGGGCGCGAGCGCGCCGTCACCCACGACGCGCCGGGCGTCACCCGCGACGTGCTCATCGAACCCCTCGACCCGGCCCTCCCCGGCGCTCCCCCCGTGCGCCTCGCCGACCTCCCCGGACTCGACGCGACCGCCACGGCCGGACGCGACCTCGACGCGCAGCGACAGGCCCATGAGGCCATCGCCCGCGCTGACCTCCTCGTCCAGTGCGATCCCACCGGTCGGTTCCCCCCGATCGAGCACGCCCCCCCCGGCGCGCCCGTCATCCGGGTGCGCACCCAGGCGGATCGCCCGGGCGACCGGCCGAGCGGGGCCATCAGCGTCTGCGCCCTCGACGGGTATCACCTCGACGCGCTGCGCCGGGCGCTCGCGGACGCCCCGCTGGGCGTGAGCCCCTCCGTCCTGCCGCGCCACGGCGCGGAACTGGCCCGCGCCCTCGACGCCCTCGACGAGGCGATCGGGGTGGCCCCGCTGGGCGAGTTGGAACTGACCGCCGCGCCGATGCGCACCGCCCTGGACGCTCTCGGGGAACTCACCGGGGAGATCAGCCCCGACGAGGTCATCGGGCGCGTCTTCGCGACGTTCTGCGTCGGCAAGTGAGTCAGCGCAGCGCGGCGCCGACGAAGGCGTCGAGGTACTTCTCCACGAACGCGTCCACCGCCCACGCCGTCGCCCGGGCGTCCACGCCCCAGCAGCAGACCACCGCCTCGCTCATCTCCGGGTCGGCCTGCACCATCAGCACGTCGTCGATCACGAACGCGCTCGGGGTCTTGTCCCCGAGGTACGCCGAGAGCGCGTTGCGGTCCGGGCGCCCGACGCTGATCGTCGGACGGACGCGCAGGCGGTCATCGTTGAGGTACCACAGGTCCGTGCAGACGAGCGCCGGCGCCTCCTCCTCCCCCAGCGCTCGGTTGAGCGTCCGGGCCAGACGGACCGCGATCGGGCGGTCGAACCGCTCGCTCTCCAGCGTCGCGCCCACCACGATGGGGATCACGCGATCGGTATCGATGGTCGGCTCGGCGCCCACCTCGGCGCCCCCTGGGCTGTCTGCGTCGGCGTCCATGCCGCTCCTTCTTCACGGGGTTCTCATCCACAGGGTACCCGTTTCTCTTCCCCCCGCGGGCCCCGTCCGGTAAGCTCTGTGCTGTCCGATCGGCCCAAGGAGGGAGCCATGACCCAGCAGACGCCCGACCAATCCGCCGGCGCGACGGCCACCGCCACCCGGGAAGCCCCCAAGTCCGCCCCCCCCAAGCTCGACCGCCTCCCCCCCTACCGGGTCCTCCTGCACAACGACGACGTCAACGACATGCTCGATGTCGTCGGCGCGATCCTCGAGCTGACCCCGCTGAATCGGACCCGCGCCTTCGAGATCATGATGACCGCCCATCAGCGCGGCATGTCCCTGCTCCTGCTCACCCACCGCGAGCGGGCCGAACTCTACCAGGAGCAGTTCCGCGCCAAGCGCCTGACCGTCACGATCGAACCCAACACCTAAGCGCCCAGCCGCCCCACCCCGCCCAGGCCGAACCCGGTCTGTGGGCGCCCGGAACCGGCTCCCTCCCCTGTCAAGGGATCTGGTCATTCCCGCGCCAACTTCACGCACTTTGATCTCGGCGCACCTCGCCCGATTCGCGCACCGCGCGCATACACGCTGAGCGGACGCACGCGGGTGGATCTCCCCATCACCGGGTGAAGCCCCGACCGGGCGCCGTCGATGACTCCCGCCCCGGAAGTCCGGGACGGGAGAACACACCATGAGCATCCGTTTGGGGGACATCCTCGTCGCGCGAGGCATTCTGACCGAGGAGCAACGCGACGAAGCGCTGCGCGTTCAGGACGGTCGCGCCCGGCCCTTCGGCGCCATCGTCGAGCAGCTCTTCGGCGTCACCCCCGACGCCATCGAGCAGGCCTGGGGCGAGCAGTACGCCGAGCACGCCGAACGCATCAGCCCCACGCTCGCCAACGTGCACCCCATCACCCGAAGCATCATCGACCGGCGCCAGGCCTGGCAGTTCTCCGTCATCCCCATCCGGTTCGACGGTCCCGAACTCGTCTGCGTCACCACCCCCGACGCACTCGCCCGCGCCATGCGCTTCGTCTGCTGGCGCGTCGATCGCCAGGTCCGCTTCGGGATCTGCGACGATGACCAGATGGCCCGCGGCCTCGAACGTCTCTACCCCCTGCGGGGCGTCACGCTCGAGAGCCTCATCGACACCATCGGGGACCTCTCCGCCCGCTCCGCCTGAGCCCCGGGCGACCCCCCGCGTCGCCCCGTCCCCCGGCTCCCCCGCTGACCCCATGCGCCGGCCCGCCTCGGGCCGGTGCTTTCGTTGGCGCCCCTACACTCCCGACCAGTGCCAGACGCCACCACCCAGCCCAACCCCGCCCCCGCCGAAGAGATCCAGACCGTCTCGTTCGTCTCCCTGGGGTGCCCCAAGAACCTCGTGGACTCCGAGAAGATGCTCGGGCTCCTCGCCGAGGACGGCATCGCCCCCGTCTCCGCGACCGCCGGGGAGGACGCCGAGCACGACGACCTCTCGATCTCCGGCTCCGAGCAGGACGCCTCCGCCGCCTCGGGACGCGTCACCCCCGCCGACGCGGTCGTCATCAACACCTGCGGGTTCCTCGAGGCCTCCAAGCAGGAGTCTCTGGGCGTCATCCGCGAAGCGGTCGAGGCGAAGAACCGGGGCGAGATCAAGCGCGTCGTCGTCGCCGGCTGCCTCGTGCAACGCCACCGCGCCAAGATGCTCGACTGGGCGCCCGGGATCGACGCGATGGTGGGGGTCTTCGATCGCGACCACATCCTCGAGGCCGTCCGGGGCGAGCGCGCCGAGCGGACGAGCCTCGCGCAGGCGACCGAAGCCGGACCCCGGTATTGGGTCAGCGCCAACGCCCTGGCCAAGGCGAAGGAGGACGGACGAAACGTCACCGGCCTGACCGTCAACGGCAAGGACGGCAAGGGCGTCGGCTACTTCGAGTCCGACGCGGCACGCCTCCGCCTCACCCCACGCCACTACGCCTACCTGCGCATCAGCGAAGGCTGCAACCAGAACTGCGCCTTCTGCACCATCCCCTCCATCCGCGGCAAGATGCGCTCCAAGCCCATCGACACCATCGTCAGCGAGGCCCGCGAGCTGCTCCGCGACGGCGCCTACGAACTCCTGCTCATCGGGCAGGACACCACCAGCTTCGGCGACGACATCGGCATCGGCATGTCCCCGGGCGCTCAGGCGTTCACCGCCGGTCTCCCCAAGCTCCTCAAGTCCCTCTCCGACGCGGTGAGCGAGGAGATCGGGCGCGGCTGGCTCCGCCTCATGTACGCCTACCCCTCCAACTTCTCCGACGAGATCATCGACGCCTTCGCCCAGCTCGCCGACACCGGGAACCTGCTCCCCTACATCGACATCCCCCTCCAGCACGCCTCGAACAACGTCCTCACCGCGATGCGCCGCAACGTGGACGCGGGCCAGCAGCTGGAACTCATGCACAAGCTCCGCGAGCGCATCCCGGGCATGGCGATCCGGACGACCTCCGTCACCGGCTTCCCGGGCGAGACGGAGGCGGACCACGAGCAGCTGCTCGAGTTCATCGAGGAGGTCGGGTTCGACGCCGTCGGGTGCTTCCAGTACTCCAAGGAGGCGGGCACCGTCGCCGGGCGGATGGAGGACGACCCGAACCTGGCGGTCGATCCCGAGACCAAGCAACGCCGGCACGACGAGATCATGGCGCTCCAGCAGCGGATCGCCTTCGAGCAGGCCGAGTACCTCGCCGAGCAGTACGACGACAACGACCCGGAGAACTCCGGCGTGCGCTTCGACGTGCTGATCGACCGCGAGATCGAGCCGGGCCTGCACGCGGGTCGGGCGTACTTCCAGGCGCCGCAGATCGACGCGACGACCTTCGTCCAGTCGAAGGAGCCGCTCAGCCCGGGCGAGCTGGTCCGGTGCACGATCGTGGGGAGCGACGCCTACGACCTGATCGCCCGCCCCAGCAGCGAGCTGGAGAAGCGCGTCAGCCTCCCGATCGCCTGACAGATCGCGATCAGGCCAGACTTTGCAGATCGCCCGCCCCGCGGGCCGATTCAGAGGTCATGCTCCGTCCCGGGCAATCGGTCATCCTGTGCGCCCTCGCCCTGCTGACGCTGGGCGTGGTCATGGTCAACTCCGCCTCGATGGCGGTTGATCCGATCGACGTCGAGGCCGGCTCCCTCCACGCCGAGACCGCCCAGAGCGTCATGACCCGTTCGGGGGTGACCTTCGAGTCGATCCTGCTCTCCCGGTCCACCGTCTTCATGGTGATCGCGCTGGCCGCGATGGGGCTCGCCTCCTTCCTCCCCGTCCGCGCCCTGGCCCACCGGCTGGAGGCGTCGCCCCGGATCGGGCGGCTGGGGGAGGTCGGCTGGCTCGCCCTCGGCACGCTCCTGATCCTCGGCGTCCTCGCGTTGGTCTACATCCCGGGGATGAGCCGGGTCGTCAACGGCTCGGCGCGCTGGATCAGCCTCCCCATCCCCGGGCTCGACTCGGTCCAGCCCTCGGAGATCGCCAAGTGGGCGATCATCCCGCTTCTGGCGATCTACGCCGCCCGGCGCGCTCGCGATCCGGGCATGCACCGGTTCCTCCGGGGCCTGGCCCCCGCGATCGTCGCCCTCGGGCTTGTCGCCGGGTTCGTCGTGCTCGAGGACCTCGGCACCGGGGCGTTGATCGCCATGGCCGGCGCCATCCTCCTGCTCGCCTCCGGCGCCCGCTTCTGGCACTTCGCCATGTTCGTGCCCCCCGCGCTCGGGGGTGTCGCGCTCGCCATCTGGCAGAGCCCGTACCGCCTCCAGCGCATCATCACCTTCATCGACCCCTACGCCGACCCCCAGGGCAGCGGCTACCACATGATCCAGTCCATGTCCACGGTCGCCGGGGGCGGCCTCTTCGGACGCGGGCTCGGGCACGGCCTGCAAAAGTTCGGATACCTCCCCGAGGACACCACCGACTTCCTCTTCGCCATCATCTGCGAGGAGCTCGGCCTCGCCGGCGCTCTGCTCGTCATCTCCCTCTACGCGATCATGATCTGGAACGCCCTGGCCATCGTGCGAGGCGCCTCCCTCCTGAGCCTTAAGCTCGTCGGCCTCGGCGTCACGGGCACCGTCGCCCTCCAGGCCGTCATCAACATGGTCGTTGTCACCGGACTCGGTCCCACCAAGGGCATCGCCCTCCCCCTGCTCAGCTCCGGCGGCACCGGCTGGATCCTCACGGGCGCGATGCTCGGCCTCCTCGTCTCGATCGACCGCGCCTCAACCGTTGACGAGCCGCTGGACGCCGAGGCGCCCGAGATCAGCGTTCGGGCGCGCATGCCGCGCCCCGACTCCCCCGAGTCGGCGCCCGAGCCATCGGAGCCGGCGCCACAGGCCGAGGAGGAGGAGGAGGCGTCGCCCCAAACCGAGCCCGAGCCCGTCGAGGTCGTCGTCAAGCCGCGGGTGCGCCTGTCTGTGGGTGAGGCCTGAGGCGTCGTGGCGCTCGGCGTGGTCTTCATGGGCGGCGGATCGGGAGGGCACCTCTACCCCGCCCTGGCGATCGCGGAACGTGTGCGCGACGAGGCGCCCGATGCGCGGTTCCTCTTTCTCTGCTCCCAGCGTGACATCGACGCCCGGATCCTCGACGCGCAGGGCGCCGAGTTTGTCCAGGTCCCCGCTCGACCCCCTGGCCGATCCCCCGGCGCCCTGATCCGGTTCATGCGCTCCTGGGGGCCGAGCGTGCGCGCCGCCCGGGGCGTCATCCAGCAACTCAAACGCGAGGAACGGACGGTGGTCCCGGTCGCCATGGGCGGGTTCGTCGCGGCGCCCTGCGTCATGGGCGCCCGCGCCGAGAAGCTCGACGTCCTCATGACCAACCTCGACGCCGTGCCCGGGATGGCCAACCGCTGGATCGCCCGGCGCGCGCACACGATCGTCACCGCCGCCCCCGTCGAGGGACGCGACTGGACGCGCATCCCTCCGGTGGTGCGTCGGGCGGCGGTCCCGAACGACCCGCCCGGCGTCTGCCGCGAGCGGTTCGGTCTCGACCCCGACGCCCCAACCCTGCTCGTCACCGGGGGCAGTCAGGGGGCGCGCACGCTCAACGAACTCGCGACCGCGATCGCTTCCGCGACGCCGACGGCCCTGCGCGCCTGGCAGGTCATCCACCAGACCGGGCGCGACGCCGATCCGAACATCCCCGGCGCCTACGAACGGGCGGGCGTGCGCGCCTGGGTCGGCGCCTTCATCGAGGACATGGCCAGCGCCTGGGGGGCGGCGGATCTGGCGATCGCCCGATCCGGCGCCGGGAGCGTCGCCGAGGCCTGGTCCAGCGCCACCCCGTGCATCTTCCTCCCCTACCCGTACCACCGGGACCAGCACCAGCGACGCAACGCCCTCCCCCTTGTCGAGGCGGGCGCCTGCGTGCTGATCGAGGACCGGCTTGACCCGGCCCGGACGCTCGAGGGATCGTCGGGTGAGATCGCCGATCTGCTCGCCTCCGCGCAACGTCGTGACGCGATGCGAGCCGGCTTCGCGACCCTCGGCCCCGCCGATGGCGCCGAACGCCTGGCCCGCATGCTCCTGGATCGAGCCAACGCCTGACCCCACCGGGGCTTACCGGACGAGGCGCCCGCACAGTCCCCCCCGTTTCACGCCCTGGGTGGACCACCCTGCCCCGGAACTGGGGGCTTTCGTGCGAACGCCGCGCCGGGGTGTAGAATCCAAAGTATGGAGGCGACCCGAAAGGAAGGGATTCCCACGCGATGCGTCATGCTCACCGAGCGGGGGGTCGGTCCGCCCGCGGCCCTCGTTGAGGCGTTGCGCCGGCACTCGATCGAACCGATCCGATGTGAGAGCCCCTTCGTCGCCTTCGCCCGGCTCTGCGAGCTTTCCGGGACGACCCCGGTCGCGTTGCTCTTGGTCCATCCCCAACGCCTGCCGCAGGGTGAGGCGCTGCGCATCGCCTGCGAGCGGTACACCCCGTCGGCGACCTGCTGGGTCTACGACGAATCCAGCCGCCCCCGGCTCCGGGCCGCCCCGCCGGTCCGCCCGGGCGCTCCGATCGCCGCCCGCCACGAGGCGACCGGGAAGGCCCGCCTGGCGCGTCGATCCCCGACCCCCGCGGCCTCCCGCCCGGCGCCCCGCCTGCGCCTCGTCGAGCCCGATGAGCCCAATCTGGGCCTTGTGGACCCCGCAAGCACAGAGGGCGCGAACCCGGTCGCCCCGGGCGTCGTTGGACACGGGTCCACCCCGCCCCGGTCCATTCTGACCGACGACGAGCTGGACATGCTCATGGCCCCGGACATGGGCTCAGACCCCGGTCGCCACCACGGCCCGGCGGACACCTGAGATCGAACCGAGCGGAGGAAGCGGAGAGACGATGAGCGGCGCCTCGGCACGCAACGACCTGACCGGCCCCCCGGACGACGGACGACGCTCGCCCGCCGAGGGGGACCTGCGCGTCATCCTCGTGGGACGCACCGGGCTCGATCAGGCCCTCCGCCGTGACCGGGGCGTGGAGATCATCCGCGCCCGCACCCCCATGGACGCCATCGGCGAACTCTCCGACCCGATCGACTCGGCCTCCCCCACGCGGACCGTGGTGGTCGTCGCCTCCGACGCGGAGCCGGAGGCGAGCGAGCTGGCGGGGTTCGTCGAGGGCCTGCGCATCGTCGACCCGCAGGTGCGCGTGGCGCGAGTCGGCGACCGTGGGACGCCACCCTACGACGCGGGGGTGCACGAGGGCGCCGACGCGAACGATCTGCGTCTGCTGTTTGACGCCGCCCTCGGGGCGACACCGGCGCCCGACGCGCCGACGGATGACGACGACGACGCGGTCGCCCCGACCCGGCCGGCGCCGAAGGCCGGTGCGGAGATGGGGCCGACCGACCTGCCCGCGCTCGAGACCATCACCCGAGGTCGCGACCCGGTCGGGGTCTGCGTGGAGTTGATCCGGACGAGGATGGGTCGACCGGACGTGCGGTTCGTGCCCAGCGAGGAGAGCGACGCGCTCACCGGGGATCCGCGCGCCGGGTGTGCTCCGGTTCGGCTGGGCGAGTCGATCGCCGGGCTCCTCGTGCTCGAGGGTCCGGCGCCCACGGAGGCGGAACGCCACGCGCTCGAGGCGCACGCCGCGTGGCTCGGCGCCTGGATCCGCCTGAGCGAGCAGCAGCGGGCGCTGCGTCTGGCGGCCTTCACCGACACGCTCACCGGCGCCTGGAACCGGCGCTACTACGAACGATTCACCGACGCCGCCATCGAGCAGGCCCGAAACGCCCGTCAGACGCTGACGGTGCTCTTCTTCGATATCGACGAGTTCAAGACGTACAACGACCGGTACGGGTACGAGGCGGGGGACGAGATCCTCGTCGAGACCGTCCGGATGATGCAGTCGGTCATCCGCCCCTCGGACCGGGTCTGCCGCATCGGGGGGGACGAGTTCGCGGTGGTCTTCCACGAGCCGCAGGGCCCGCGACACGCCGACTCGCAGCCCCCCGAATCGATCTTCGACATCGCCACGCGGTTCCAGCGTCAGATCTGTGAGCACCGATTCCCCAAGCTCGGCGCCGACGCCCAGGGGACGCTGACGATCTCCGGCGGGCTGGCGACCTACCCCTGGGACGGCGTGGACGCGGTTTCGCTCGGTCAACGCGCCGCCGAACTGGCGCGTGAGTCCAAGCGACAGGGCAAGAACGTCATCACGCTCGGCCCCGGCGCCGAGCGCGTCTGCGCCCGTCCGCCCCGGGACTGAGCCCGCGCCGCCCCCCGCGCCCAGACGCGGTGGGACTATGCTCGACGCGTGCCCGCCCCCGCCCCACGAACGTCGCTCTCCTGTGACCTGATCGCCCTCGACCTGGACGGGACGCTGCTGCGACCCGACGGGACCGTCTCCCCCCGCTCGATCGAGGCCATCCACGCCGCCCGCGACGCGGGCCTGGATGTGATCGTCTGCACCGGCCGCGGGTACGTGGAGTGTCGGCACGTGCTCGGGTGGATCGACCAGACCGACGCGGTCATCGTCGCGGGCGGCTCCATCACCGCCTGCGGGCGCACCGGTCGAACGCTCGACCGCGTCCCGATGCACCCGAGCCTGGTCTCCCGCGTGGTGGAGATCCTGCACGCGCACGCGCAGGCGGCGATGGTCCTCAAGGACCCCTCCGCCGCCGGGTACGACTACCTCGTGCTCGGCGGTGTCGAGGAGCACCCGGTGGACCCGGTCACGAGCTGGTGGTTCGAGGAGCTGGGGGTGACAGCCCGCTTCGCGCGCACCCTCGAGGACGACGAGCACCCGGAGCAGACCGTCCGCGTGGGGCTCTGCACCGACGAGCACGCCGCCGCCCCGATCTCCCGGGCGTTGCTCGCCGAGCTTCCCGACTCGGCCCTGCTGCACGACTTCCCGGCGGTCGTCGGATCCAAGCAGGGACAGGACGCGCCCCGACGCGTCAACATCGTTGAAGTCTTCGACGGGCGCGCCAGCAAGTGGAACGCGATCGAACGCCTCGCGAGTGAGCGCGGGATCGATCCCTCGCGCGTCGCGGCGATCGGGGACGAGGTCAACGACGTCTCCATGATCCGGGGCGCCGGCCTCGGCGTCGCCATGGGAAACGCCGTGCCCAGCGTCGCCGAGGTCGCCGACCGGCGGACCGAGTCGAACGCGGAGGAGGGCGTCGCGAACGCGATCCGAAGGGTGCTCTCCGGCGAGTGGTAGGGGACGCGGCCCCGTCCGCGACCCGCACGATGCGCAGGTCCGGCCGGACATCAAGGAGCAGACCGCCCACATGCAATCGCTCACGCACATCCGGTCACTCCTCGAAGCGCGGGGGCTCTCGCCCAAGAAGTCGCTCGGGCAGAACTTCCTCATCGACCACAATCTCATCCGTCGCCTCGTGGACGCCTCGGGCGTCGGCGAGGGGGACCTCGTGCTCGAGGTCGGGCCGGGAACCGGCGCCCTGACCACCGAGCTGCTCGAGCGCGGCTGCCGGGTCGTCGCCTGCGAGCTGGACGCGGCCCTGAGCCGCCTGCTGCGCGAGACGCTGGGGGCGTCCGAGCCGGAGCGATTCACGCTCGTCGAAGGCGACTGTCTGGCCAACAAGCGCGAACTCGCCCACGAGGTGGTCGCCGAGCTGGCGCAGCGCCCCTTCACGCTCGTCGCGAACCTGCCCTACCACGCCGCCACACCCTTGATGCTCGCCCTGCTCACCCGCCACCCCGAGTGCGCCGGGCAGTTCGTCACCATCCAGAAAGAGGTCGGCGAGCGTCTGGAGGCGGGCCCGGGAACGAAGGCGTACGGCTCGATCAGCGTGATCGCGCAGACCTTCGCGGAGGTCTCACGCCTGGCGACACTCCCGCGCGAGTGCTTCTGGCCCCGCCCCGAAGTGACCAGCGTGATGATGGCGCTGCGCCGGCGCCCCGACGCCCCGGGCGTCGAACGGGGCGCCCGCCTGGCCGACCGGTGCCAGACGCTCTTCGCCTCAAGGCGCAAGCAGCTCGGCGCCGTGACGCGTCGCCTGGGCGCGCAGGAGCTGGTGTGGCCCGAGGGGGTGCGTCCGACCGACCGGGTCGAGGCGCTCCCGCCCGAACGAGTGGTGGCGTTGATCGACGCGCTCACACTTTCCACGGGTGATGCAGGGGGCGCCTGAGTCCTTGTGATCGCACGCCCGGGCGCGGTAAGGTGGGGTGCGGAGGGTCGATGACGACGGCGAACAACGGGAGGAGCATCTCCGAGGACGCCGATGCCCAGGGGCTGGGCGTCTCGCTCGGGCCGACCCTGCGAGGCGTCTGTGACGGGAAGCTGGGCGAGATCAACTGGTTCCGGACCACCTGGCAGCACGGGGGCGCCGCCACCGGCTTCTCGACCTGGACGCACCCCGACGGACAAACCACCGAGGTGGTCGTCAAGCTCCCGGTGAACTTCCAGGAGTGGTTCTGGACCGCGCGCCTCGGCGCCGTCGAGGCCGACGAGACCGAGTCCGAGTCCGCCCTCGCCCTCCCCACCCCGCGCGTATTCGCCGGTGGGGAGCAGCTGGCCGAGTACGACCTGGCCTGGATCGTGATGGAACGCCTCGGCAGCCCTCCCCTGGCGAGCAACCTCACCAAGCCCACCCTGCTCGATCTGCTGCGCACCGCCGCGGAGTTCCACGCTCGGACCGCGAAGATCCGCGACATCCGAAAGGCGCCCCGACCCGCCAAGGAGGACTGGGCAGCGGAGATCCAGCAGGCCCGCCAGGTCTGTCGGGGCGACCGGATCGAGGACGCCCAGCGTTGGAACGAGGTGCTCCGCCGCCTGGAGCGTCGTCTGGACCCGCTCATCGCCCGGTGGCGGGCTCGCCCCATCGATACCTGGTGCCACGGCGACCTGCACGGGCACAACGCCATGAATCGGCGTCTGCGGGACGGGGGGGCGGGGCGGTGCGTCCTGATCGACCTGGCTCTGGTCCATCCGGGATGCTGGATCGAGGACGCGCTCTACCTCGAGCGGCTCTTCTGGGCCCGACGCGACCACCTGCACGGGGTCCGGCTGGTCCAGACGCTGGGCCGGTTTCGTCGTGAGCTGGGGCTCGAGACGGTGGAGAACGCGTCAGATTTGGCAAATGTTCGGCGTGTGTTGATGGCGGCGACGGCGCCCGCATTCCTCTCCACGGAGGGCCATCCGGCCCATCTTGCCGCCGCCCTTGATCTCCTGGAACGGCTCTTGCCCGTCGTGACGAGGTAGAATGACCGGACCGGGAGGGAGAGTCTCCCCCGGCGGAATCAGTGGCTCAACCGCCCCCGCCCGTCGGCGGGATCGCGGAACCCTTGCCTGCGAGGTGACCTTTGGACCAGCTCGAACAACTGCAGCAACTCGTCGAATCCGCCCGTGAGGACTACAACAAGGCCAAGGGCGGCAACCGGGCGGCGGGCACCCGCGTCCGCAAGATCATGCAGGACGTGAAGAACCTCGCCCAGGAGATCCGCAAGGAGATGCTCGAGTCCCGCGACGACTGACCCGAGCACGAACCGATCAGCGCGCGGGCGCCCAATCGGGCGCTCGCGCTGCGCTGACCCTTTCGAGGTCCGATCCCCGATGAGCATGGCGCCAAGTCAGCACAGCTCGACCGACGCCCCCGACGACGCCAAGAACGCGATCGTTCAGGGCATCCCTGCGCTCGATCCGGGCGACAAGCTCCTGCTCGACCTCGATCGCCTCGATCTCTCCCAACGCTACCTCGACCGCGACGGCATCGCCCGCTGGAACCCGCACCGCGACCAGATGGCCCTGCTCGACGCCGTCGTCTGGAAGAGCCAGGACAACACCCAGGGCGTCGCCATCAAGCACATCCGCGACGACGAGTTCTGGGTCGCCGGGCACTTCCCCTCCCGCCCGATGTTCCCCGGCGTGCTCATGGTCGAATCCGGCGCCCAGCTCGGCTCCTTCCTGTTCAACGTGCGCCAGGACACGCCGACCCTCGCGGCCTTCCTGCGCATCGACAAGGCCGTCTTCCGACGCGCGGTCGAGCCCGGCGACGACCTCTATCTCCTCTGCCGCGAGGTCAAGTTCCAGCCCCGCCGCTTCGTCTCCGACATCCAGGGCGTCGTCAACGGCCAACTCTGCTTCGAGGCGCAGATCACGGGCATGAACATGGGCCCGATGGACCCCGGCGCCTGAACCCGTCCACACGGCCTCGCTCCCGGGCGTGACGAGCACACTCGACATCCTCATCCGGCCCGACGACGTGCGCCCGCTCGCGCACGCCGCCGACGATCTCCCCGCGCGCCCCGGCGTGATCGTCTTCGAGGGCGACGACGGGCAAACCATCCTCCTCGCCGCCACCGGCGACCTGCGCCGCTTCGCCCTGACCCGCCTCGGGCGCCCGGACGACCAGACCCCCGCCTCGCGCGAGAACCTCGCGCCCATCACCGCGCGCCTCCGCGCCCGTGTGGTCGGCTCCGCCTTCGAGGGCGACGCGCTCTACCTCGAAGAGGCCCGGGCCCGCCTGCCCGGCGCCTACCGGAGCATGCTCGATACCCGTCGGGCCTGGTGCGTCCACCTGGACCCCGAGGCCGACCCGCCCGTCTGGCGTCGCCTCGACCTGCTCGGCGCCCCGGGCGAACCGATCTCCCCCGAAACGATCATCGGCCCGTTCCGCGACAAGCACGCCGCCACCCGCTTCGCCGAACACCTCGACGATCTCTTCGACCTCTGCCGAACCCCCCGCGAACTGGAGATCGCCCCCCGCGGGCGTGCGTGCGCGTACAAGGAGATGGGGCGGTGCGACGCGCCCTGCGACGGCTCGGCGGACATGGCGGCGTACC
>JBITAG010000088.1:0-6579 GCA_044439985.1 Phycisphaerales bacterium JB059
CGCCGGGGGGGGCCGCGCGTTGCGGGGTGTGGAGGGGTACCTCGCCAATGCGGGGTGAATGGAGTTCTGACCGGTGCCGTTCCGATCCTAACTCCTCGTGGAGCTGCGCGACCTTCCGGAGTGGGCGGTGGCGCAGAGCGAGCGGGAGGGGGGGACGGTCCGCGTGCTGGCGGTGCTCAACACGCCGGCGCCGGACGGGAGCGAGCGGTATCTGCGGGACGAGTACGTGATCCGGAACTGAGGGCGTCAGTCGTCGCTGATGATGCCGAGCTGCCGGTACTTGTCGCGGTACTTGTCGCGCAGTTCGGTCTGCTTGTTGGAGAGGTCGATCTCGCGACCCTCGATCCAGGCGCGTTGGACGTTCGAGGTGACCTCGAGGACGTCGTCGTCGGTGAGGATGAGGGTGGCGAGCTTGCCCTCCTCGATGGAGCCGATCTGGTCGTCGACGCCGAGGATCTGGGCGGGCCAGAGGGTGATCGAGGCGACGGCGTCGTCGTGGTCGAGTCCAAAGGCGACGGCGCGTCCGGCCTCGTGGGGGAGGTTGCGGACGTTGCCGTCGCGGTCTGCGGTGTTGAGGCACCAGCGGAGGCCGGCCTCCTGGAGTCGGCGTGGGAGGGTGAAGGCGTCGTCGAAGGGGGAGTCGGCGCGCTTGGGGAAGGCGTGGGTGCCCTGAACGATGACGGGGACGTCGTGGGCTTTGAGGAGGGCGGCGCAGAGGGGGGCGTCGCGTCCGCCGATGATGACGGGGCGGAGGGCGCGTCCGGTGGCCCAGGTGACCGCGGTGGTGATCTGGTCCACGTCGTTGGCGAGGATGAAGACGGGCTCCTGATCGTCGCCGGCGTCGGGGAGGACCTCGCGCATCGCCTCGTAGCGCAGGTCCATCGGGGCGTCGGGGTGGGCGGCGCGGTGGTCGGCGTAGGCCTGGGCGTCGTCGAAAAGGTCGTCGATCTGGCGCAGGTTGCGTTGGATGCGTTCGGTCCGGTCGGACCTGGAGCGGGACTCGTAGGGGCCGTCGGAGGGGCGGGCGGAGGGCCAGGAGAGGACGAGGCCGGCGGCGTCGTCGAGGGCCATGTCCTCCCAGGTCCAGCCATCGGCGGTCATGACCGAGGCGCGTCCGGGGACGCGTCCGCCGGTGGGGAAGGAGCCGAAGGTGAGCACGCCACCCGATCGGGCGACGGGGATGAGGGTGGAGTCGGGGTTGACGCTGACGGCGGCGCGGACCTCGGGGGTGACGTCGCCGACCTCGTTGTGGTCGAGGCTGGCGCGGACGGCGTTGATCTCGGTCAGGCCGAGGCGGGTGTGGCTGGCGATGAGTCCGGGGTAGACGTGCATGCCCGCGGCGTCGATGACCTCGGTCTCGGGGGTGAGGCGGATGGTCCGCATGATCGAGGCGTCGGTGACCATGGTCAGGCGTCCGTCGGTGAAGGCGACGACGCCGTTGTCGATGGTCTCGCCGGAGACGGTGTGGACGGTGGCGCCGACGATGAAGACGGGGTGGTCCTGTGGTGGCGCTTTGTGGGTGAGGTCCTGCGCTCGGGCGAGGGGGGCGGAGCAGGCCAGGGCGGCGAGCATGGAGGTGATGTGCTTGATGGTGTTCATGGTGCGTGTCCTGGCTTAGCGGTCGTTGAACTGGCGCTGGTGATGGGCGTCGGAGCAGCCGCACTCACCCGGTCGGGAGATGGTCGCGGGGTCCAGATCGGCGAAGGCGAAGGGGGGCGAGTCGACCATGTGGATGTCGATGTCGCCGTTGTCCTGCTCTTCGTCGGCGTGCTTGTCGTCGTCCCCGGAGTCGTGGTCGCCGAGGATCTTCTGGATGATGCGTTCGCGTTCCGCGGCGTTGCGGGCGCGGAGGGTGCGGTCGAGTTCGAGGGAGAAGTACTCGCGACCGTCGATGAAGACGTGCTCGGGCCTGGAGAAGGAGCTGAGGGGGTCGCCGGACCAGACGACGACGTCGGCGTCCTTGCCGGGCTCGATCGAGCCGACGCGATCATCGATGCCGAGCAGGATCGCGGGGTTGATGGTGACGAACTTGAGCGCCTCCTCGGGGGAGACGCGCCCGGAGGAGTACTTGACGGCCTTGGCGGCCTCGAGGTTCATGCGTCGGGCGAGGCCGTCGTCGTCGGAGTTGAAGCTGGTGAGGAGCCCGGCCTCGTGGTTGATGGGCCCGGCGAAGGGGATCGCGTCCTGGACCTCGACCTTGTAGGCCCACCAGTCGGAGAAGATGGAGGCGCCGAGGGCGTGCTCGCGGACGGTCTCGGCGACCTTGTAGGTTTCGAGGCCGTGCTGGAAGGTGCCGATGGTGAAGCCGAAGTCTTCGGCGATGCGGCAGAGCATGAGGATCTCGTCCTGGCGGTAGGAGTGGCAGTGGACGAGTCGGTCGCCGGCGAGGATCTCGGCGAGGGCCTCGAGTTCGAGGTTCTTGCGTCCGGTCCGGGTTTTCATGCCGCGGCTGGCGTACTCACGGGCGGCCTGGAAGCGGTCGCGCATGAGGGTTTCAACGCCCATGCGGGTCTGGGGGTAGCGGGTGGTTTTGGAGTCGCCCCAGTTGGACTGTTTGACGTTCTCGCCGAGGGCGAACTTGATGCCGGGCTTGGCGCCCTTCATGAACATGGTCTCGGCGTCGGGGGCGCCCCAGCGGACCTTGACGATCTGGCTCTTGCCTCCGATGGGGTTGGCCGAGCCGTGGAGGAGGTTGGCGGTGGTGGTGCCCCCGGCGAGCTGGCGGTACCAGTTGATGTAGCCGGGGTCGAGGGAGTCGGCGATCCAGCACTCGCTGGTGACGGCCTGGCTGGACTCGTTGACGCCGAAGCGGAAGAGGCCGGTGTGGGAGTGGGCGTCGATGAGGCCGGGGGTGACGTGCTTGCCCTCGGCGTCGATGCGGAGGACGTTGGTGGCGCCGGAGGGGAAGCGGAGGGACTTCTCGGGACCGACGTAGTCGATCTTGCCGTCCTTGAGGACGACGAGGGTGTCCTCGTCCTCGGGGGAGAGGACGCCGTCGGGCCCGCAGGTCCAGACGGTGGCGCCGGAGATGACGACGGCGTCGGGCCGTTCGGGGAGCCGGGGCATGTTGTACGCGCCGAAGGGGGCGCCGAGGGGGTCGGGGATGTCGGCGTGCTCGGGTTCATCGTCGACGCGGGTGGCGGTCCAGGCGAAGGACTCGCCCTGGGGGTTGGTTCCCTTGCCGACGATCTCGTCGTCCATGAGGACGCCCGACATGGGGTAGGCGCCGGTCCCGTCGTCCTCGTCGACGACGGTGAGGGTGAGGCGATCCCCATCGATGCTGACGTCGCGGGCCTTGTTGACGGCGTCGCCCTCGCGGGCGGTGATCTCGTCGCCCTCGATGGTGAGGAATATCTCGAAGTCGCCGACGGTGACCTTCCACTGGCCGTCGAAGGGGCGGTCGTCCTCGGCGGCGTGATCGGCGCCGGGGCGGGCGCGGACGGCGCGCCAGGGCGCCGGGACGCCGGAGGGGCGCATCATCGCGCCGACGAGCTGACCTTCGGACTCGACGGCGGAGAAGAGGACGGCGGAGTCGGCGGCGATGGCGGGGAGGAGGACGCTGAAGCTCAGGCCCTGATCGGTGATGGAGACGTTGGAGGCCTTGTGGGAGGTTTCGTCGGCGCCGGGGCTGGAGAGGTGGATGGTGACTTTGTTCTTCTTCCCGATCTCCATGCGGGCGGAGAGGGCGTTGTCGATGGTCAGGTCCCAGGCGCCTTCGAGGGAGTCGCGCTCGGGGGCGTTGACCATGTGGCGTCGCCCGTCGGTCCAGACGTCGAGGATTTTGGTGTCCTTCTCGAAGAGGGGGGCGTCGGTGAGGACGAGGTTGGCGGCGTAGCCGGGGGCGAGGGCGCCGAGGGTGTCGGCGACGCCGAGGATCTCGGCGGGGTTGGTGGTGAGCATGGCGAGGGCGGCGTCCTCGGAGAGGCCGGTCTCGATCGCCTTGCGCAGGTTGGCCATGAACTTCTGGCCCTTGGGGAGCTTGCTGGTGGTGAGGGCGACGGTGAGTCCGTCCTCGTGCAGGCGCCTGGCGTTTGTGGGCGCCTGCTCCCAGGCCATGAGGCGGTCGAGGCTGGTGGCGTCGGCGGCGCCGATGCTGGAGACGTCGGGCTTGGTGGGGAAGCGGAGGGGGAGGATGAAGGAGGCGTCCATGGCGGAGATCGGCTCGAGGCGACGGAACTCGGAGCCGGAGCCGACGAGGATGACGGGGCCGGTCTTGAGTTCGCGCTGAATCCGTCGTGCGAGGAGGGTCTCGAGTTCGTGCGAGGTGTCGAAGCAGAGGGGGGCGTCCACGTGGTAGAGGGGGGTGAGGGCGTTGGCGGCGTCGGGGTCGTTGGCCTTCTGCCAGGCGGCGTCCGAGAGGGTCTGTCGGAAGAGGGCCATGACGCCCCGGTGGCGGGGGGGTGAGTCGCCGCTCGACCCACTGGAGGTCTCGAAGCCGAGGGTGGGGTCGGCGTGGGGGGCGGAGACGGGGGCTTCGCCGAGGGAGGGGTCGCTCGGGTCGGCGCCGAGGGAGATGAGGGCGGACTGTCCGCGGAAGACGCCCCCCTTGGGGGCGATGGCGGCGGCGGTGAAGCCGAGGGCGCGCAGGTTCTTCTTGTCGCTCTCGCTCAGGCCGGCGCCGTCGATCGCGGCGCGCTGGGGCGTGACGCGGGGGCTCCAGTGGCGTCCGGGGGAGGCGTGGGTGGGTTTGGGGGCGTCGACCTCGACGAAGGCGTCGATGAAGCCGGGGTAGACGTGCTTGCCGGTGGCGTCCCAGACGCGGGCGCCCTCGGGGGGCTGCCCGGCGCCGACGGAGAGGATCTCGCCGTCGCGGAAGACGATGGTGGCGTTCTCGAGGGTCTGGGCGGGGCGGGGGTGGATGGTGGCGCCGACGATCGCGTGGAAGGTGGGGTCGGCGTGCTTGGGCCCGTTGGTGGGGGGCGCGAGGGGGGAGTCGCTGGTGGGCTGAGCGAGGGCGGGGAGAGCGGTCGCCAGCGCCAGGAGGGCGCCGACCGTGACGGATCGTTGGGTGAGCATGGATGTTTCCTCGTCGAGGGGAGACCCGAGCGTACCGACCGGAGAGACCGGAGCCAATACGCGGTTGCCGGATGGCTGTACCGCCCGGGGGCGTGGGGGAGGCGCCTGTCGGTCGCGGATTGGACGGCTACGCTCCGGGCTGAACCGGACGCGAAGGGAGAAACGTCGTGCCAGAGCTGATCGAAGGAAACGCCGTCATCGGGCAGTCGGGGGGACCGACGGCCGTGATCAACGCCTCGCTGGTCGGGGTGGTGGAGGGGCTTCGTCGGGCGGGGGCGGGGCGTCCGGGGCACCCGATTCTGAAGATCCTGGGGATGCGTCACGGGGTCTCGGGGCTGACCAAGGGTGAGTTCCACGACCTGACGGACCTCTCGGCGGACCGGCTGGATCGGCTGGCGACGACGCCCTCGGCGGGGCTGGGATCGACGCGGGACAAGCCTGATCAGGCGTACTGCGAGCGGATCTTCGAGGCGTGCGAGAAGCACAACATCCGGTACTTCTTCTACATCGGGGGGAACGACAGCTCGGACACGTGCCGCATCGTGAACGAGCTGTCGAACGCGCGGGGGTACGAGCTGCGCTGCTTCCACGTGCCCAAGACGGTGGACAACGACCTGATGGGCTCGGACCACACGCCGGGGTTCCCCAGCGCCGCGCGTTTCGTGGCTAAGGCGTGCATGGCGGACTTCATGGACAACATCTCCCTGCCGGGGATCAAGATCAACGTGGTGATGGGGCGTCACGCGGGGTTCCTGACGGCGGCGAGCGCGATGGCCCGGCGCGAGGCGCGGTACGGGTGTGAGCCGATCGGGGACGGTCCCCAGCTGATCTACGTCCCGGAGGTCGCCTTCGACCTGGACCGGTTCGTGCAGGACGTGGCGGAGGTGTACGACCGTCAGGGGCGGTGCCACATCGCGGTGAGCGAGGGGATCCAGGACAAGGACGGTCAGTCGATCGGGGCGTTGCTGATCCAGGGGGAGACGGACGCGCACGGGAACGCGCAGCTCTCGGGCTCGGGCGCGCTGGGGGATCAGCTGGCGAACGTGCTCAAGGCGAGGCTGACCCCGGAGGGGGGCAAGCCGCCGCGCGTTCGGGCCGACACGTTCGGGTACGTGCAGCGCTGCTTCCCGGATCAGTCCCCGGTGGACCTGGCCGAGTCGCGGGGCGTGGGTCGGTACGCGGCGAACCTGGCGATGAGCGGGGACATCGACGGCTCGGTCGCGATCGTGCGCACGAGCCCGATCGGCGCCGACCAGCCGTACGCGAGCCGGTTCGAGCGGATCGAGCTGTCGGACGTGGCGGCGAAGACGCGCCACATGCCGGCGGAGTTCCTGGATGGGACGAACAACGTGAGCCAGACCTTCCTGGATTACTGCCGCCCGCTGGTGGGTGAGCTGCCACGGTACGAGCGGCTGTGAGCCGGAGCGTCACGCTCCGGGACGGGCGGGGCGTGCGGGTCCGGCGCGTGGCGCCCGGGGACGCGCCGGGGCTGAGCGCGTACATCGGGGCGTTGGCGGCGAACGCGCCGTACATCGGGATGACGCCCGGGGAGACGCCCTCGCC
>JBITAG010000089.1:0-4646 GCA_044439985.1 Phycisphaerales bacterium JB059
CTACCACGCGTCCTCTGTCGCGGTCCCTTCGAGGCGGAACCCCTGCTCTGCGCTCTGACGGGCGACACACTGCGTCTACTCGCTCTCGACCGAGATCACGCAGCCGGATTCTCCGCTTCCCTGCGCGACGCACCGCACCAGCCGGAGCAGCCCACTCCCGGAGGTGGCAGAAAACCCATCCCCGGCCGCGTCGATCGAGTCGCAGTCGGTGAGCACCGCCCCCGCCGCGGCCCCGAACCCAATCCCGTTCCGGACGGACGAGAGACCGCTCGCGGACTCACGCACAAAGTACCCCGTACCGTCGTTGTCCTCGGAGACGCTCGACGCGATGGTCGAACCCTCAATCCCGTTCGCATCATTGTTTCGGGCGGTGCACCCGCTCACATCGGCGTTGCCAGTGATCCCGCTCCCCTGATTCCCGCTCGATGTGCACCCCGTGATCACCGCGTCGTCAGACCCATAGATCCCGACATATGAGCAATCGCTCGCCACACTGCTCATCAGACTCGCATCGGTCGAGATGCCCGTCCCACAATGCCGCGCCCGGATGTTCTCCAGGATCGTGTTCTCCACGGCGCTCACGCCCGTGCCGCCGAACTCAACGGTGACGCCAAACAACCTGGCGCCGCTCGAAACCGTGATCACGGTCCCCGCGTCGGCTTGCCCGTCGTTGTCAAAGTCCCCGGACACCACCGTCGCGTCCCGGCTCGACGGATCGAGGGGCGCAAACCCTTGCAGCGTCACGCCGCTCGGCACCGTGACCGATTCCCGGTAAGTCCCCTGAAACACAATCACAAGGTCACCCGGGCCCGCGACCCCCATCGCGCCCCCGATGGTCTGGAAGTCCGCCCCGGGGCCCCCGACCTGGTACGTCTCCGCCTTTGCGCCGCCGACAACGCCCACCAGCCCGACCGTCAACACAAGACCCAACAGTTTCATGCGGCTCCCCTTGTCCTGCTCGGAAAAAACTCGACGCAGAAGCTACCTTGCGCGGCCACCCACGACAAGCACAAAAACGAACGAGGGGCCCGCTCAAACAAGCGGACCCCTCGCGGTGGTCTCTGCGGATCGGAGTCGCCTTACCCCTGACGACCCTGCCAGTCCGCCTTGAAGTGCGTGATGCCGTCGGCGATCTTCTCTTCCAGCGAGCTGTCCAGCGCCAGCTTGTCGCCCAGCTCGTCGTACACGCTCTTCAGGTTCGTCTTGAAGTACTCGAGCATCTCACGCTCGAACTCCGCGACCTTGTTCAGGTCCACGTCGTCCAGGAACCCCTTCGTCCCCGCGTAGATCGAGATGATCTGGTCCGTCACCGGCTGCGGCACGTACTGCGGCTGCTTGAGCAGCTCGACCATCCGGGCGCCCCGGTCCAGCTGCGCCTGCGTCGCCTTGTCCAGCTCCGTGCCCAGCTGCGCGAACGCCTCCAGCTCGCGGAACGCGGCCAAGTCCAGACGCAGCGAGCCGGCGATCTTCTTGATCGCCTTTACCTGCGCGGCGCCGCCCACGCGCGACACCGAAATGCCCACGTTGATCGCCGGACGCACACCCGAGAAGAACAGCTCGGGCTCGAGGTAGATCTGACCGTCCGTGATCGAGATCACGTTCGTCGGGATGTACGCCGAGACGTCGCCCTCCTGCGTCTCGATGATCGGCAGCGCCGTCAGCGAGCCGGCGCCGTTCTCGTCGTTGAGCTTCGTCGCACGCTCCAGCAGGCGGCTGTGAAGGTAGAACACGTCGCCCGGGTACGCCTCACGCCCCGGAGGACGACGCAGCAGCAGCGAGAGCTGGCGGTACGCCACGGCCTGCTTCGAGAGATCGTCGTAGACCAGCAACGCGTGCTTCGGCATCGGCTTGCCGTCGCTCATCGTCTTGCCGCCGTCCTTGCCCGACCACATGAAGTACTCGCCCATCGCGCAGCCGGAGTAGGGCGCCACGTACTGCATCGGCGCGGGGTCCGAACTCGCCGCGTTCACGACGATCGTGTAGTCCATCGCCCCGTTCTTCTTCAGCGTCTCCACGACGCCCGCCACCGTGGACTCCTTCTGGCCCACCGCGACGTAGATGCAGACCACCGCGTCCTTCGTCCCCCAGTACTGCTTCTGGTTGATGATCGCGTCGATCGCGACCGCGGTCTTCCCCGTCTTCCGGTCGCCGATGATCAGCTCACGCTGACCGCGCCCGATCGGGATCATCGCGTCGATCGCCTTGATGCCCGTCTGCAGCGGCTCGTGCACCGGCTGACGCTCCGCGATCCCGGGCGCGATGATGTCCACCTTCGCCGACTCGCTCGCGTTGATCGAGGGCCCGTCGTCCAGCGGACGACCAAGCGGGTCCACCACCCGGCCCAGCAGCTGCTCACCCACCGGGACCTCGAGCAGGCGACCCGTCGCCTTGACCAGGTCACCCTCCTTCACCGTCAGGTAGTTCCCGTAGATGACGGCGCCGACCGTGTCGGTCTCCAGGTTCATCACCTGGCCCATCACGCCGCCCTCGCTCGTCTGGAACTCCAGAAGCTCGCCGGCCATCGCCTTGCTCAGCCCGTAGATCCGGGCGATCCCGTCGCCCACCTCCACGACGCGCCCGACCTCGGACACCTCGAGCTCCGAGGCGAACTGCTCGATTTCCTGCTTGATGACGCTGGCGATCTCGTCGGTCTTGATCTTCACGGCGGCGCTTCCCCCGCTCCGATCCGTTGCTCCGGACCGTGCGGCTCGATCGAGGGTGGTGACGATGCCGGGCCTCCCGGCCCGCCCTCTCCCACGCCGGGAGAGGGTCCAAACAGTAGGGCCGTCCCCTTCGCCTGTCCTGCCCCCCCAGCCCCGATCTCTCCTGCCAAACAGGCCCCGCAACGGGCTGGCCGGATCTTCCCCCGCCCCCTCCACCCGCTCGATCGTCAGCCGAATCTCCGGATCCTCCACCCGGGCCGTCACGCCCGCCGGCAAAAGCACGATCTGCGCCGCCTTCGACGTGATCCCCGCCTCCAACTCCTGGAACGACAGCGAAACCACCGCCATCGGCCTCGTCGCCCCCGACTCGATCTCCGCCACCCCCTCGCTCGGCCCGCTCACCACCACGTCGAACAGATCCGTGTCCTCCGGCGACAGCGTGATCCGCCACCGTCCCAGCTCCGGCGGGGGCAGCACCACCTGCACCGGCAGCCGCGGGATCGTGTGCGAACGCGTCCGCGTCCGCACCTGCACCGAAACGTCCACCACCTGCGGCCTCGCGGCCACCCCCCACGTCCTCGACAACTCCTCCGGAAGCTGGACCCGAACGTCCGGAATCGTCTCCACCACCCCCGGCCGCAGCCCCTCCAACGCCGATTCCTCGATCGAGGCCACCACCTCCAGCGACCCCTCCTCGAACGCGCGCATCACCGGCTCCGGCCCACGGATCGTCACCTCCATCGGCTCCGCCCGCGCCGGGCCCTCCAACGCCCCGGTCGGCGCCCGCACCACCACGCTCGCCCGTCGCCTCGCCGATCGCACCACCGTCAGCGGCACGACCTCCGGGCGCGTCTCCACGATGTTCACACCCAGATCCTTGAGCGCCTCGGTCTGACGCAGCGCCTCCCGGAGCGGGACCGCGTGGTCCCCCGGCTCCCCGGGCAGCTCGCGCCCCACCACCAGCTCCACCCGTCCCCCAAGCCGGTCTCGCGCCTCGGACACCAACGCCGCCGATCCCGCCAGCGTCACGTGCACCTGCCCGTTCCAGCTCCCGTCCGCCACGCGCACCAGGCTCACCTCGTCCGGCGCCGGCGAGAGCACCACGTTGAGCACCAGCGACTCGTTGCGCAGCGTCTGGCTCTCGGCCAGCACCCACACCAGCACGCTCAGCACCACCACCGCGCCCATCGTCTTGAGCCGGTTCCGGATCACGACGCCCCTTCCTTCTCAGGCTTCTCCCGCTCCATCTGCGCCGGCGTGACCACCTCGTCGTCATCCAACCCCGCGGTGCTCAGCCCCGTGTCCTCTTCCTCCGCCTTGGGCGCCTTCGCCTTCACCTTCGCCGCTTCCTCCCGCCCCGAGGGCTGGCCCAGCCGTCGCGAAAGCTCATCCCCCAGCAGCACGGCGTCGAACGACGCGCTCAACCGACCCCGCTCGGCCAGCCGCACCCGTCCCGACTCCTCGCTCACCACCACCACCAACGCGTCCGAGTCCTTCGTCAGCCCCACCGCCGCCCGGTGCCTCGCCCCCAGCGAGGGATCGGGCATGTCCCCCGGATCGGCCAGGGGCAGCTGCACCCCCGCCGCGTAAACCTTCTTCCCCCGCACGATCACCGCCAGGTCATGCAGCGCCGACCCCGGGTAGAAGATCGTGCTCAGCAGGCGCTCCGAAATCTCCGCGTTGAGCACCGTTCCACCCTCGAGCAGACCCCGCAGCCCGAACTGACGCTCGATCACGATGATCGCCCCGAAGCGCTGCTTGGCCAGGTACTCGCACGACCCCGCGATCGCCCCGATCACCTCCGCCTGCTCGCTCGAACTGCCGCGCAGCAGAGGCGTCTCCCCCAGCCGGATCAACGCCCGGCGCAGCTCCGGCTGGAAGATCACCACCAGCGCCACCGCCGCGAGGGCCACGAACCGGTCGTACAGGTACCCCAGCCGCTGGAAGGAGTCCTCCCCGCCCAGCACCCGCACGATGATCGTC
>JBITAG010000090.1:0-4584 GCA_044439985.1 Phycisphaerales bacterium JB059
AGACCGAACGTTCCAGCCCATGAGCGTTCTCAGTGCCCCGGCGTCCTCCTTTGGGCTCGCCCTGGGGCGGTTCAACAGCGATGATGCGTTGGACATCGCGGTCGGGAAGTCGGACTTCTCTGAACCCGGGGTGACCATCTACCACAACGACGGCTCGGGGTCATTCACCGCCGGTCCGAGGTACGTGGAAGCGGGCATCGCCGGCGACCTGGCCGTGGCGGACTTTAACAACGACGGTCGGCCGGATCTGGTCACGAGCAAGGCCGTGCTCATGCTGGCGAACTCGACGGGTTCGTTCAATGTGACTGACGCGTTCCAGCTCAACCCCTCCACGGACCTGGTGGTCGCGGGCGATCTCGACAACGACGGCGAAGCGGACGTGGTCACGACCGAGCGGCAGTCGGGGCAAGCACTGGTGCAGCTCGCGTTCGGAGATGCTGCGCCTGAGGATCTTGGTTCCTACCCGGCCGGCGACCTTCCACGCTCGCTTGCGATCGCCGATGTCAATTTGGACGGGCTAGCGGACGTCGCCGTGGGGAACTATGGATCGAGCGATGTCTCGATCTTGCTCAACACGGGCGACGGCACGCTGTCCGACGCGGTTCACTACCCCGCCGGTGGACGGGTAAGCTCGGTCGCCGTCGGTGACTTCAACGCAGATGGCGTCCCGGACCTCCTCGCCTCGGGCGGGAGCAGCGAGTCTGTCAACGTGCTGCTGGGCGATGGCGCTGGCGCCGTCTCGATGCCCGTTGACACCTTCGCCAACGCACCCGTGAGCCTGGTCGGCGCCGGGGACTTCAACGGCGACGGACTGGACGACGTGGTGTACACCATCGGCAGTGACAGCGTGATCGTTCGCGAGGGCATCGGTGACGGCTCCTTCACGATCGGTTTCGCGACCGACATGCCGGGCAACGTGACCCGGTTTGTCATCGAAGACCTGAGCGGGGACGGCGTGCCCGACATCGCCGCCACCTCGCACAACACCAGCAGCATCGGTGTCATGTTCTGCAACGGAGATGGGACGTTCCAGGACGTGTTCCAGGTCCCGTTGGGCGTGGTCCCGATTGGGATCACCGCCGCGGACATGAACGGCGACGACGTGATCGACCTGATCACGGCAAACCGGGATGACATGAGCATCGCGATTCTCCACGGGCTCGGAGACGGCGACTTTGACGCTCCGGTCATTCGTGCGATCGACGGCGATCCAACCGATGTTCAGGCGGCGGACGTTAACCGAGACGGCTCCCCGGATCTCGTGCTTGTGTATGACGGACCGAGCGGGCTTGCGTTGCTCCTGAGCGATGGCGCAGGCGGGTTCTTGCCGGCCTCGCCCTATGCGCCGGGCGTGCGGGTGGACACGGCGCGGGCCGCCGACCTCAACGCCGACGGCGCCCCCGACCTGTGCGGCCTGAGCTCCACCGAGGGCGTATGGACGCTCATGATCAGTTGTGATCCGTGCGTCGCCGATCTGAGCGAGCCGTTCGGCGTGCTCGATTTCTCGGATGTGACCGCCTTTCTCGTCGCGTTCGCGACCTGCGACCCCCCCCGCGGATATCGCGCCGCCAGTTGGCGTGTGCGATTTCTCCGATGTCACCGCCTTCCTGGGCGCCTTTGGCGCGGGGTGCCCGTAGCACCGTTCATCCCATGAAAAACCCTCGCCGCATGGGCGAGGGCGTGCGTGAAGCGGAACGGGAGGGATTCGAACCCTCGGTACGGGTTTACCCCGTACACCGGATTAGCAATCCGGCCCCTTCAGCCACTCGGGCACCGTTCCGGCCGCTCCCGGGAGGGCCCGGGGGCAGGGGGAGGGTAGCACCCTCGCGGTGATTTGGCTCTTTCGGAAGGGGGTGGGTCTTCGGGCGGGCCCGGAGGGGCCCGACGCCCTCACGCGTCGTCTTCCTCCTCCGCCTCGGCGCCGTGCTGGGACTCGATCAGGGAGCGGAGGTACTTGTTCTCACGACGGGTCGCCTCGAGATCAAAGACAAGGTACTTGACGCTCAGGCGGAGGTAGTCGAGCGATTCCTGGAGTTCGGAGATCGTCTTCTTCATCCGCTCATGGCGGAGACGGGTCTCCTGGGCGAGCTTCTCGAACTGCGGACGCTGACCTTCGGGGAGCTCGCCGATCTGACGGATAAGCTCTCCGAGCTTGGTCTGAAACTCCTGCTCTCTCATGGTCGTTCCCTCTTCTCTGATGGCGGTTTCCCGCCGTTGTCTCTCGACGCCATGCGGCGTGCACCGAGGGAAGAGGTACCCCCCGTCCGGAGCGTTGACACGTGTTTTTGGCGGAATGTGCGGGTGTCCGAGAATCACGCGTTTCCGGCGGCGCGACGCGACGGATTGGGGAGAGAGCCCCACGTGACCACAATCGCGGGGAATGACGACGGTGTTCGGTCTGCGCGGGCGTGATGCCGCGGATCAACGCGTGCGCCGGACGCGCTGCAGCGCCTGGCGCGCCGCGGGGGGCGCGGCGGCGATCACGCGCTGGAGTTCCTCCGCCCGGACGCTCGTGCCCACGGCCTTCTTCACCTCGACGACCAGATCGCCCAGGTGCTGATCCAGCGTCCGATTGAACCGGTCGTAGAGATCCTCCAGATCGTGACGGCTGAACCGGGTCAGCGGATCGGCGAGCCCGGACTGCATCGCGGCCCAGTCCAGCAGCGAGCCCCCTTGGTTGGAGAACCGGTAGAGGGCGAGCGTCTGGGAGAGCCGATCGATCGGGGAAGCGAAGGGATCCCGGGCCGGCTCGGGGATCGAGATCATCCGCTCGGGGGTGACCGGCTCGCTCGCCTGCTCCCCCTCGGGGGCGGCGGGGTCGGAGGCGGGCTCGGTCGGGGCGGGGCGGAGGTCCGCGTGGGCGGTGGAAAGGGTCTTGACCCCGGCCCGCTCGAACCGGACGGTCAGTCGCTGGACGGGGCGTCCCTCATGGGTCTCGGCGCTGGCCCGGGCGATGTGACCCACCCCCCATTCGGGCTTGGTCGCGTGGAGGACGCGGTCGCCGATCTCGAAGGTGGTCGGGGCAGCGGGCATGGAGCGGATTCCTCGTGGTCACGGTCCCGACGCCGTGCAGCGGGGCAGGGGTACACGTCTGGCTGGGAAGGGAACTGGTCGGGTGGCTCTCTGAGCGACAATCCGCCCCGGAACGCGCTCCGAGGGATCGTCGGGTCTACAGTTGCTCCGCGACGGATACGTCCCGACCGGCGGCCCTTGAAGGCCTGCGGGGGCATCCGAACGGCATGAGGGTAGCAGATGATCGAGGCTCTGAAAAGCGACGAGATCGTGAGCAAGGTTGGCGGACGGTTCAAGCTGTGCGCCCTGGTCCAACGCCGCCTCGGGCAGCTCATGGACGGCTCTCGCCCCCTCGTCGAGCGTGACGGGCGGTCTGATCTGGAACTGGTGATCGAGGAGATCCGCCAGGACAAGATCACGCTCGAGTACGCCGATGCGGAGGAGTCCGGCGGCGCCGGGAGCGACGAGCCGCTGCTCTGAACCGCGGTGATCCGATGAATCAGCCCGCGTCACCGACGCCCGAGCACGATCCCTTTGCCGGGGCCCGTGTCCTTGTCGGCGTAACCGGAGGGATCGCGGCGTACAAGACCGCGACGCTCGTTTCACGGCTCGCGCAGCGCGGGGCTGACGTCACCGTGGCGATGACGGAAGGGGCGACGCGGTTTGTCGGCGCCCTGACCTTCCAGGCGCTCTCCGGACGCCCGGTCTACACGAGCCCCTGGACGCACATCGAGTCGCACGATCCACAGCACATCTCGCTGGCCTCCGGGCTCAGCGCTGCGGTTGTGGCCCCCTGCACGATGGACTGCCTCGCCCGGCTTGCCACGGGGCGGACGGACGACGTTGTCACGCTGATCCTCAGCGCGGTGGACCGAACAAGGACGCCCGTGCTTCTGGCGCCCTCCATGAACCGGGTGATGTGGTCGCAACCCTCGACCCGTCGGAACGTGGAGACACTCGTCGGCGACGGGTTCGAGATGGTCGGCCCCGGAGAGGGCTGGCAGGCCTGCCGCGAGGTCGGGGCGGGCCGCATGAGCGAGCCGGAGGAGATCCTCGGCGCCCTGGAGAAGGCGGTGCGGCACGCACGGGACAGCGGCCCGAAAGGCGCATAGACTGGACCCCGCGAGGCGCCCGGCGCCCCACTGGAGAGGTGGCAGAGCGGTTGAATGCGCTGGATTCGAAATCCAGTATGGACTTCGGTTCATCGGGGGTTCGAATCCCCCCCTCTCCGCTTCGATAAGGCCCTGCGTTTGCAGGGTCTTGTTTTTTAGGGGTTTACGACGAAGCACTCCGAGGCGTCCATCCCTCTCGGCCTTGAACTGGCCTGGATCGGTGGCGCGACGACGCCGCAAACTCGGCGAATCCGGGCGCCGGTCAGAGGCGCCTATGGGCGGGTTCATGCCGGAACCTGCCCCGCGTCGGTCCGTCGCTGCAGGTCGTCCCACGCCTCCTTGGCTGTTCGCCGGAAGCTCTTCTTTCCGTCGTGGGTGAAGTGGGCGCGCGAGTGCTTCACGGCGCCAACATGGGTGAAGAACCGCAGCGCGACCCGCACCTGGTCGTCGGAGATCTCTT
>JBITAG010000091.1:0-3955 GCA_044439985.1 Phycisphaerales bacterium JB059
CCACAGGACCTGGGGGCGTTTGGCCCACCACCGCCGGACGAGGATCAATTGTCCGACGTTCTGCGGCGTTCGTTGATGGATCGTGCGGGAATGAACCGCCGCAGCGAGTCGAATCGCTACAAGAACGAACAGCACGACGACCTCACGCTCTCCCCGGCGGGACGCGCTCGACGAGACGAGATGCTCCCGGAACTCCGCCGGCGCGTCCGGTCGCGGGGGCGCCGCCGCCGGGCCACGCGCGCAGCCCTGACCACCCTCCCCCTGCTCGCCCTCGTTCTGGTGATCGCCTGGCCCGCCCGACACCCACCGCGCGCGCTGCCTCCCACCGACCCCGGCTCGCCGACGCTTACCCAGACGACCCCGCCCGGGCCGACCCCCACGCCGACCCTCACCCGCGTCGATTTCACCCTGGTGCAGACCCACCCGGATCGCGGGGCTTCCCCCATCTCGGACGCGGAACTGCTCGACCTCCTCCACCAGGCCGGGCACACCGACGCGGGCCTCGCCCGCCTCCCGGGGCGGGTCGTCCTGACCGGGGACTCCCTCGCCCAGCGCCGCGCCCCCGCTCCGTCGAGCGATCCCCCCGGCCCCGGGGCCTGAGGCTCTACACTCGGCGCATGCACTTTGCGTTCCTGCTCACCCAGGCGCCCGCGCCGGAGCCAGACGCGCTCGGGGGGAGCGTGCGCCTCCTGTTCGTGACGGCGCTGCTGGGGGTGGTGCTCATCACCGCCATCACACTGATGCTGGTGCTGCGGCGCAACCGCATCGCCCGGGCCGCGCTCAAGGGCCGCAGCGCGCCCCCCACCCCAGACCCTTGGAGCGAGGCGGGGCGACGCGCCACCGTGCCGCATGATCCCGATCCGGAAGGCCCCGTCGATCGTGGCCCCCCCACCGACCCCCCGCATGGGTAGGGCCGGCGAAGGCGTCAGCCGCCCGCGTCCACCACCGCCTCGAGGCGAGTGACCAGCCGCTCGGCGTGCTCGTGCCCCATCTCGACCGCCCGGCGCGCCAGCTCAAGGGCCCGCTCGGGGCGCTGCGCCCGCTCGGCCCAGACCGCCGCCTCGTAGACCAGACCCGACAACCCGGGACGCCGGGCCATCGCCTGCTCGTAGAGGGCCAGGGCCTCGCCCGGCTCGCCCACCAAGCCGTAGCACTCACTCATCGCCCGCCGGGCCTCGTCATCGGTCACCAGGTCGTCGCCCAGGCCGAGCAGCACGCCGATCGCCTCCTCCGCCCGTCCGGCCCGCTTCATCGCCCGGGCCTGGAGCAGACGCCAGTCGCGTGACTCGGGCTCCAGCTCGCGCGCGCGCGCCACGTGCTGGAGCGCAAGGTTGACTCTGTTCTCGCTGAGTTCGACGCTCGCCATCGACCCCCAGATGAGCGGGTTGGTCTCATCGAGCACGCTCGCGCGCACGAGACTGGCGATCGCCTCGCTCTTGAGCCCGAGCTTAAGCTGGACCTGCGCGAGGTAGAGGGGGTACGTCGCGTCGGTCGGGTCCGCCCGCTGGGCCATGTCGTAGTGACGGATCGCGTCCTCGTAGCGCTCGACGGTGCTCGCGAGGGTGCCCGCGGTGAAGTGTTCCCGTGGTGAGATGGGCCCGGCGAGGGAGGCCGCGTCGTACTGGGCGAAGGCCTCCTCCCAGCGTTCGTCCTGCATGAGCAGCTGCCCGTACGCCAGGCGGAGGTCCTGGTCATCGGGGTACTGCCCGACCGCGGCGTCCAGGATCGCGTGGGCCCGCGATCGCTCCCCGGTGCTCACGTAGACCTGCACGGACTCGAGCAGTCGGGCGATCTCCTCCTCGCCGGCGACCAGCGGCCCGCCCTCGGGGGCCGGCTCGGGCGTCGCGGGCTCACCCTCCAACGCTCGGCTGATCGCCAGGGCGACCAGGGCGGCCGCGACGAGCGCGACGATCACCCCGAGCACGATTCCGGCGGCCCCGCCCCGCCCGGCTTGTCTGCGTGTCTTGGTTCTCATATCACCGCCTCTATCGGCCCGACTACACTCGCACGCCCACACGGCGGAGCCCAAACGATGCCCGAATCTACCCTCCCCAAACAGTACCGTCCCGACGAACACGAGCCACGGATCTGGCAGCGATGGGTCGAGGCCCGCGCGTTCGAGGCCGATCCGAAGCGGGTTCTGGAGGGTGAGGCCCGCCCCGACTGCATCCTGATGCCCCCCCCGAACGTCACGGCGGCCCTCCACCTCGGGCACGCGCTCAACAACACCCTGCAGGACATCCTCATCCGTGCGCACCGGATGATGGGTTTCGAGGCCCTCTGGATCCCGGGCGCCGACCATGCGGGCATTGCGACGCAGACCGTCGTGGACAAGCGGCTCCAGGCGGAAGGCAAGCCCGCGCTGGCGGAGTACAAGAAGAAGGAACTCGCCGGCGAGAACGGGCGAGAGGCGTTCATCGCCCTCGTCCAGGCCTGGAAGGACGAGTACGCCGAGACGATCAAGCGTCAGTCAGAGGCGATGGGCGCGGGCGCCGACTGGCGTCGGTACCGGTTCACGATGGATGAGATCTGTGCGCGCGCCGTGCGTGAGGCCTTCTTCCGCCTTTTCCGGGACGGGCTGATCTACCGGGGCAAGCGCCTGGTGAACTGGGATCCGGTGACGCAGACCGCCCTGGCCGATGACGAGGTCGAGAACGTCGAGATCGACGGGGCGTTCTACTACCTGCGGTACCCCCTCGTGCATCAGACGGAACCGGGCAACCACTCCCCCGTGACGTGGGGTGAGCTGGCGACCCGCGGCTACCCGGGGGCGGAGAGCCACCCGGGGGATGAGCAGGCCTGGATCACGGTCGCCACGACGCGACCGGAGACGTATCTGGGCGACACGGGCGTCGCGGTGAACCCAAAGGACCCGCGCGCCAAGGCCGTGCGTGGGCTCAAGTGCGAGCTGCCCATCGTCGGGCGGGTCATCCCGATCGTCGAGGACGACTACGTGGTCCTCCCCGTGAAGTACGGCGGGCAGGAGGGGGACGCGAAGGCGGAGATGTCCACGGGTTTCCTGAAGGTCACCCACGCGCACGACCCCAACGACGAGCAGATCGGCAAGCGGCATGATCTGGACGTGATCAACGTCATGGCGCCCGACGCGAGCATCTCCGACCAGCACGGCTGGGAGGACGTGGGCGACGCGCACATGTTCATCGGCAAGTCGCGCGAGGACGCGCGGAAGCTGGTCATCGAGGAGTTCAAGGCGCGATCGGTCGCGGAGGGCGTGGAAGGATCGCTCCTGGAGAAGATCGTCCCCCACCGGCACAGCGTCGGGCACTCGTACCGCAGCCACGTCCCGATCGAGCCCTACCTGAGCGATCAGTGGTACTGCAAGGTGACGGACGACCGCCTGCGCGGCAGCGCCCAGCGGGCGATCACCGGCGCCCAGCGGACCATCCCTTCCCTCGAAGCCTGGCCCGAGTCCAAGCCCAGAGACGCCAAGGGCGATGGGGATCTGACCTTCTATCCGGACCGCTACGCCAAGACATACGAGACCTGGCACGACAACCTGCGCGACTGGTGCATCAGCCGCCAGCTCTGGTGGGGGCATCGGATTCCGGTATGGAGTGGACAGCTAGCCGGATGGGATGACTCACTTGAGCAGTTCGAGTCAAACATCCAAAAACTCCGTGACGAAGGGCGAGTTGCGTTCGGATTCACAATTGATCCGCACGCAGAATCAAGGGAGATGGGGAAGGAAGGACGTCCACTTGTAACTCAGTGGGGAGCAGTATGCGTACGCGACAGTGGCGACGTTGAAGCAATTAAGCTGCTAGAAGACTTTGGCTTCACCCAAGATCCTGATGTCCTCGACACCTGGTTCTCCTCGGCACTCTGGCCGCACTCGACGATGGGGTGGCCCGACCCGGCGAGCGCCGCCTCGCTCGACCCCGACGCGCCCGACGACACGGCCGATCTGCTCAGAGCCTTCAACCCGACCTCCGTC
>JBITAG010000092.1:0-6712 GCA_044439985.1 Phycisphaerales bacterium JB059
CCCGTGAAGGGGTGGCTGACGACCCACGCGTCGAGCCCCTGGGTGCTGACCGCCGTCTCGACGTCCCGGTTGCCCCCCCAGACCTCCATGCACTGCATGGTGTGGGTCTCGGGGGTGGGCTCGGGCGGGGGCATGCCCGACTCTAGTGAACCGGGCGCCCCCCCGCTACGCTCCTTCCATGGCCAAACGCTCCTCCAAGAAGGCAATCACCCCCCCGGACGCCTCGCACCGGGTGGTGGTCCTCTGCGGCAAGGAAGTCTTTCTCCGCTCGGAGTTCACCGGGCAGCTGCGAGAGAAGCTGGAAGAGGCGCACGGGCAGGTGGACGTCATCCGGTTCGACGGGGAGAACGCGCAGGCGGCGGAGGTGCTCGATGAGTGCCGCAGCTTCGGGCTGATGGCGGCGCACAAGCTCGTGATCGTGGAGAACGCGGAGAAGCTGGTGAGCGAGTCCATGCGTCCGCTGCTCGAGCGGTACGCCCAGGCGCCGAGCGAGGGGGCGACGCTCGTGCTCCGGGCCACGACGTGGCGCAAGGGGAACCTGGACAAGGCGATCGAGCAGGTCGGCGTCATCACGCCCTGCGATCAGGCGAGCGAGGCGGTGGCGCAGCGATGGGCGGTGCGCCGGTGCGAGAAGGAGCACGGAGGCAGCATCTCTCCCGAGGCGGCGGCGATGCTCGTGGAGCGCACCGGGGCGGACCTGGGGCGCCTGGACACGGAGCTGGGAAAGCTCTCGCTCGCCGCGGGAAAGGGCGGGTCGATCACCCCCGAGCTGATCGACGAGCTGGTGGGGCGGACGCGCGAGGAGGAGGTCTGGTCGATCCAGGCGGAACTGCTCTCGGGAGACCCGGCGCGGACGGTGCGCCACCTGCGGGCCATCCTGGACAACGCCCCGCGTGATGCGCACGTGCCGGTCACCTTTGCCTGCACGGACCTGGCGCGCAAGCTGCACGCGGCGAGCCGGGCGATCGGCGCGGGCGCCAACCCCTTCCAGGTCGGCAAGGACCTGAAGCTCTGGGGGCCGTCGCGCGACGCGATCCTGGGGTTGGCCAAGCGCGTTTCCCCCGGCGCCGCTCGCTCCCTGCTCGAGGCGAGCGTCGCGGCGGACCGGGCGGGGAAGACGGGGCTGGGGCGACCGGAACGGACGCTCGAGCGTCTGGCGCTGCAGTTCGCGCGTGTCGCCTCCGGGCGGGGCTGAGGGCTGGGCCCAAAACCGAAGAAATCAGGGCAAGGCGCACGATAACCGCCCAATGCGCACCGATCGAGACGTGTCCGCCTGCCTGATCGCCCCCCTCGCGGGCTCGGCCCTCGCTCTGGCCCTGCTTGCCGGGTGTGCGTCGGAGTCCGGGGGGCCGAGCAGCTCGTCGGCGGGGGAGGTGAACACGGGCCTCGCTCGCCTCGGCGACGAAGAGCCGCAGTCCTCGGGGGTTGAGGACGGCGCGTTCGCCGACCTCGACGACGACGAAATGGCGCGCATGATCGAGGAGTCCGCCAAGCTCCTCAGTTCGATCTACGACGAACCGGAGGCCGAACCCGAGGCCGCCCCGTCGCCCTCCTCCCCCCGGATCAGCGTCTCCGAGCCGGGGGAGGCGGCGCCCGATCCCTCCGCGTTCATCACGGACGTCACCCCCATCGAGGAGGTCTCGGCGTCGGGCGCCTCCTCCACGCTCGCCAGCCTGGGGGCGGGTCAGCCGGCGGCGCCCGCCCCACCCACGGCCACGGACCCGAGCTTCATCGAGATGATCGGGGGAGCGCCCGAGACGCCCGCGCCGGACGCGGGGGTGGAGTTTCTGGCCTATCTGGGCGCCGACCCGGAGCCCGTGGTCGAGCGCGTCAGCGCGTCGGGGCGTTCGCACGAGGAGCTTGCGGCGGAGCTGAGCCGGTCGCTTCGCGAGCTGGTGCGCGACGCGGATGACCCGGGGGAAGCCTTCCGGGCGGCGGCGGCCCTCGCGGGCCTCGAGGCGATCCACCCCGGCTCGATCGACCGGCTCGAGGAGGAGGGCGTGCTCTCCCCCGAGGAGATGGAGGTGGTCAAGGCGGCGGCGGAGCTGACACGGGCGATCGGACGCGAGGGGCAGCTGAGCGATCCCGGGCAGGCCGCGGACACGCTGGACGAGCTGAGCGAGCGGCTCTCCTCGGCGCGTGGCGTGCGCATTGGGACGGCGCTGCTCTGCACGCGCGTGGTCGGATTCGGGCAGTACGAGGAGTTCCCGACGAACACGTTCCTCGCGGGGCGTCGCCAGCCGGTGATCATCTACACGGAGATGGATCGGTTCACGCACAAGCCGATCACGGGCGAGGACGGGGAGACGCGGTACGAGATCCAGCTCTCCCAGCGCCTGGAGCTGTACCACCTGGCCGACGGGCTCAACACCTGGAACCGGGCGGCGGAGGTGGACCGGACGGTGAGCCGCAAGAAGGTCAACGACTACTACCTGATCAACCAGGTGGTGCTGCCCTCGACGCTGAGCGTGGGGCGGTACGCCCTGAAGGTGGTGATGCGGGACCTGAACGACGAGCGGGGGAGCGTGGACGAGGTGACGATCCCGATCGAGATCGTCTCCGACCCGGCGCTGGCGTACCCGAACGTCTCGCGGGCCTCGGCGCGTCCGTAGGGCGTCTTCTGCCGATCTGGCAGAGTCCGGCGCCCGTGGACCCGGATCGGTCGGGTTGTGCGGGCCGCGCCCGGGTGTGCGGCGGCGGGGGGCCCCGCTGAGACGCCTTGAGGCGGCTTGCGCCGGGTTTGACCAACTGGCACGCCCGGTGCAGCCGATACTTGGGCGTCGGTCCACCCGGGGAATACTCCGTGGGTCGGCGTGGTTAGCCTTCTGGTCGGCTGGTCATCGGATTGCCGGTCAGGATCGAACTCCGGGTTGCGGACGTCCAGTAAGGATGGGCGTAACCGAGTCGGGACGGGCGGAGCCGTCCATGCAGGGTCCGAAGGGGCCCGGGAGATGCCAGATGTTCGAGCGATTCACAGACCGTGCCCGCAAGGTGATGGCGCTGGCCAATCAGGAGGCGCAGCGGTTCAACCACGAGTACATCGGGACGGAGCACATCCTGCTCGGCCTGGTGAAGGAAGGCTCCGGGGTCGGGGCGAACGTGCTCAAGAACCTGGACGTGGATCTGCGCAAGGTTCGCCTCGAGGTGGAGAAGCTCGTCAAGGCCGGCCCCGAGATGGTGACGATGGGCAAGCTGCCCCAGACGCCCCGGGCCAAGAAGGTCATCGAGTACGCGATCGAAGAGGCGCGGAACCTCAACCACAACTACGTGGGCACGGAGCACCTGCTGCTCGGGCTTCTGCGTGAGCACGACGGCGTCGCCGCCCAGGTGCTGATGAACCTCGGGCTCAAGCTCGAGGAGGTGCGCGAGGAGGTCCTGAACCTGCTCGGCGCCGGGACGGAGACCGAGGGCGAGGCCGCGCCCGCCGGCGGGGGGAGCAGCTCGGGCGAGACGCGTGCGTCCAAGGGCAAGAGCAAGACCCCCGCGCTCGACAGCTTCGGGCGTGACCTGACCGAGCTGGCGAAGGAGAGCAGCCTGGACCCGGTCATCGGGCGTGCCAACGAGATCGAGCGGGTGACGCAGGTGCTCTGCCGTCGGACGAAGAACAACCCGGTGCTGCTGGGCGAGGCGGGCGTGGGCAAGACCGCGATCGTCGAGGGCCTGGCGCAGCGGATCGTCGCGGGCGACGTGCCCGAGATCCTGCACGAGAAGCGTCTGGTCGTGCTCGACCTGGCGATGATGGTCGCGGGCACGAAGTACCGAGGGCAGTTCGAGGAGCGGATCAAGGCCGTGATGAACGAGGTTCGTCGGGCCAAGAACGTGATCCTGTTCATCGACGAGCTGCACACGCTGGTGGGCGCCGGCGGGGCGGAGGGCGCGATCGACGCCTCCAACGTCCTCAAGCCCGCGCTGGCCCGTGGCGAGATCCAGTGCATCGGCGCGACGACGTTCGACGAGTACCGCAAGTACATCGAGAAGGACGCGGCGCTCGCCCGTCGCTTCCAGTCGATCCCGGTCGATCCGCCCAGCAACGAGCAGGCGATCGAGATCCTCAAGGGTCTGCGCGACAAGTACGAGGAGCACCACCGCGTCCGGATCACGGACGAGGCGGTCGCCGCGGCGGTCGAGCTGTCCGGTCGTTACATCACCGGGCGGGTGCAGCCGGACAAGTCGATCGACGTGATCGACGAGGCGGGCGCCCGCGTGCGGATCAAGAGCATGAGCAAGCCGCCGAACCTCGCGGATCTCGAGGGCGACATCGAGCGCCTCTCGATCGAGAAGGACGAGGCGGTGAAGGCGGCCGACTACGAGAAGGCCGCGGAGCTGCGCGACCAGGCCGAGAAGCTGCGCAAGCAGAAGGAAGAGATCCAGAAGGAGTGGCGCGCCAAGGCCCAGGAGGTCGATGGCGTGGTGGACGAGGAGGTCATCGCGGAGGTCGTCTCCAAGATGACGGGCGTCCCCCTCCAGAAGCTCGAGAAGGAGGAGGCCCAGCGTCTGCTCAAGCTCGAGGACGAGCTTCACAAGAAGGTCATCAGCCAGGACGACGCGATCAAGGCGGTCTCGAAGGCCATCCGTCGCGCCCGCGCCGGGCTCAAGGACCCCAAGCGCCCCATGGGCAGCTTCATCTTCGTCGGCCCCTCGGGCGTCGGCAAGACGCTGCTCTCCAAGGCCCTGGCGGAGTTCATGTTCGGGGACTCGGACGCGATGGTCCACCTGGACATGTAAGAGTAAATTGAGAAGCACACCGTCTCCCGTCTCGTCGGCGCGCCTCCCGGGTACGTCGGGTACGAGGAGGGCGGCCAGCTCACCGAGCAGATCCGGCGTCGTCCGTACTCCGTCGTCCTGCTCGACGAGGTCGAGAAGGCCCACCCGGACGTCTTCAACATGCTCCTCCAGATCATGGAGGAGGGGCGCCTGACCGACTCGTTCGGGCGTCACGTGGACTTCCGCAACACCGTCCTGATCATGACGTCGAACATCGGCGCCGACCTGATCAAGGGCGGCGGGGGCTTCGGCTTCCAGCAGCGTGACACGGAGCGTGACTTCGGCAACGTCAAGTCGATCCTGATGAAGGAGATCGAGCGGTTCTTCCGCCCCGAGTTCATCAACCGACTCGACGAGGTCATCGTCTTCAAGCCGCTGACCAAGGAGGACCTGATCCAGATCGTCGAGTACGAGGTCGCGAAGGTCGCCGAACGGCTGGCCGAGCAGGGCTTCGTCCTCGAGATCGATCAGCCGGGCAAGGACTTCCTGATCGAGAAGGGGTACAACCCCGACTTCGGCGCCCGCCCGCTGCGTCGCGCCATCGGGACGTACATCGAGGACCCGCTCTCCGAGATGCTCCTCTCCGGTGATCTCCACAACAAGGAGGTCATCAAGGTCACGCGGATCGGCGAGGAGGAGAACCTCTCCTTCGACCCGCAGGACAAGGCCCCCGCCCCGTCGGACGACTCGGGCAAGGAGGCCGTGGAGAGCGCGGCGCCGTAACGCCCCGCCGCAACCGTCATCAACCCTGGAGCCCACGCCACCCGGCGTGGGCTCCTTTCGTTCCGCGCCGTCTCACCCGCGCCGGCGGGTGAAGAAGAACGCGAGGGCGAGGGGCGTGATCGCGTGCGGCGCCGGGGTGACGCGAACGGTGACATGGCCGAAGAGCACGCCGTCGACGCCGGGGGTATCCAGCTCATCGGTGATGGTCAGGCGCCAGTCCTGCGGGCCCGGGACGAAGAGGCCGAAGTCCACCACGCCCTGCGAGGTGAAGATCCCGCTCTCGTTCCCCCAGCCGAGGAGGACGTCGTCCGGCCCCGTGTCGCCGGGGTTCGTGTCCAGACCGTCGAGCGAGAACATGAACCCGCTGGGCACGTGCTCGAGGAGCAGGTGGAGTTCGGACCCGAGCGATGGCGCCAGGGCGTCGTAGGTGAGGTCCCACTCGACGGCGAATCCGAGCCCGAACAGCGGGTCGCCCGACGCGTCCATCACCACCGGGGCCTGGCCCACGCCGACCGTATCGAGTTCAAAGACCACGTCGGCGCGGGTCGCGGGTGTCAGGGGCGCGATCGCGCAGAGGGCCAGTGCACGAGAAGCGTTCACGCGTCAGCTCCTTTCGGGCGACGCCCTCCTTCCGAGCCGGACGCTGCTCAGCGTTCGATGCCCACGCGGGCGAGGAGCAGGTTCCAGTCGGGGGCGCCGATGTGTCCGTCGCCGTTCATGTCATGGATCTCGGTCCCCGGGTGGACGGGTCCGACGCTGGCGAGCAGGTCGGTGAGATCGGACTGGGTGAACTCTCCGTCGAAGTTGCTGTCGCCGAGCATGGAGGGCGGGTAGAGGCTCCAGGTTTCATCGGCGTTGTACCCGCTGAGGGTGCGCTGCTGCCCGTCCATCCACTGCACGCCGACGCTGTCAACCGTGCAGGCGTCGTCGAGCCAGAAGTGGGCGACGAGTTCGTTCTGGGTGCGGTAGTTGTTGCCACCCGCGAGAACCTCGCTGACCTGGAGGTCGCCCTCGACGAAGCATCGGACGATGGCGCCGATGGCGTTGGGGTTCGGGTTTTCCCCGACGACGCGGAAGCGGACCCAGTGGCGTCGGCTGCCCTCGTTGTTGATGAAGAGCTTGAGGGGCCCGAAGACGTCCTGGACGAGCAGGTCGAGGTCGCCGTCGCCATCGACGTCGGCGCAGGAGACGTTGTAGGAGATGCCGTCGTGGTCGAGGCCGATGT
>JBITAG010000093.1:0-4286 GCA_044439985.1 Phycisphaerales bacterium JB059
ACGAACCGCGCCCCGGCCCCCTCCGTTCCTCCCGCTCGCAGGCCCGAGGCGATCAACGCCCCAACCAGAACCACCAGCCCGAGGCCGAGCGGCAGGCGGGCGCCCCCCATCCCCGGCTTGACCAGCGCGTCCGACGCCGGCGCGGCCTCACCCCGGGGCGAGGCGCTCCGAACCTCCACCGGCTCGGGAAGCTCGTCCTCAAGATCCGGCTCCGGCGCCGGGGGAATCGGCGCGGGCGCCTCCGGTTCAAGATCGATCGGCTCCGGCTCGATCGGTTCGGGCCGATCGGGCGGCGTGGGCTCGGACCGGATCGGGTCGGGCTCGGTCACAGGTTGCTCCTTCGCGCTCGGCGCGGCGGGTCCGGGGTCAGGTGAGGCCCAGCATCCCGGCGAGCATCTGCCAGACGTCCGTCGTCCACCCGATGACCCGCCCGATGATCAGGTCGAACCCGAAGAAGAAGAGCAGCACAAACAGGCCCATCCCCACCCAACGCCCGTTCTCACTCTCGAAGAACGCGCGGTACCCGGGTGAGTAATGGGCGATGACGCGGCTCCCGTCGAGCGGCGGGATCGGCATCAGGTTGAAGACCATCAGCAGGACGTTGAGAAAGACACCCGCCCGGAAAAAGATCTGCATGTTGGCGTACAGCGGTTGGTCCGCCTGCACCCCCGGGATCCAGTGCCCCCCGCCCACGCCCATCCAGACGAGGCCAAGGGCCATCGCGACCACGGCGAGCACGAGGTTCATCGCCGGCCCCGCCAAGGCGACGAGCGCTTCGGCGTGGCGCCCGCGCATGCGCGAGGGGTTCACCGGCATCATCCCCCAGGCGATCCCCACGACCGCAAAGACGATCAGACTGAACCCGCCCATGTGCACGAGCGGGTTCCAGGTCATGTGCCCGGTCTCAACTGGAGTCCGGTCACCGACGCGGATCGCGGCCCAGCCGTGGGCCAGCTCGTGGAGCACGATCGAGCCGATCACCCAGACCACCCACGAGACAAGCAGGGCGGGCTCACTGCTCCACAGATTGTGGACCCACCAGTTCATGCGTGCCCTCGCGGGACTCGTTAGGATTCAACCCCGACGCGTTCCGGCCGGTCTCAGCCCTTGTTGGCGGGCGTGGCCGTGGCGGCCTTCGTCGCCGTCTCGACCAGCTGGTCGAACAGCTTCGGGTCCTCGATCGCGATCTGCGAGAGCATCTTGCGGTTGAGGTTGATCCCCGAGAGCTTGAGCCCGTTGATGAACAGGCTGTAGCGGGTGCCGCGCATCTTGCACGCGGCGGTGATGCGCGTGATCCACAGGGCGCGGATGTCACGCTTGCGGGCGCGACGGTCGCGGTAGGCGTACACGCCGGCGCGGATGACGGCGTCCTTGGCGCGGTACGGGCTCTTGTGGTTGGCGCCGAAGTAGCCCCGGGCCTGCTTAAGAAGACGCTTGCGAGCCTGGTTGCGGGCGGCGCCCTTGCGTACGCGTGGCATGATTCACCTCTGTCGCTGTGTCTCGGCGGGGCGGGCCACGTGCCCGGACTTGCGTTCCCGACGGACGGTGCTTCCGATCAGATCCCCGAAAGGATCACTCGCTCTTCGCGCCCTCGCGGGCGGCGCGACGCTCCTCCGGGGAGGGGCTGCGCCGACGCGTCGCGACCGCCTGGTTGCGACCGCGCAGGCGACGGAAAAGCATCTTCTCGAACCGCTTGGTTTCGCAGCTGGCGACCTGCGGGTCCTGGCGCAGGTGGCGCAGGCGCTTGCCGCTCTTGTGGCTGGAAAGGTGCTTGTGGAACGCGGAGCGGTGACGCACCTTCCCGGACTTCGAGATCCGGATGCGTTTGGCCAACCCCTTGTGCGGCTTCATCTTGCCCATCGGTCACGCTCCTGGGCGCTCGGGCCCAAGGTCAGTCGTCAATCAAAGGCCCCGCAGCGACGCGCCGCGTCCCCCGCAGAGCCCGGAAGCGTAGGCCGCCCCGCTGGCGACAGCAAGCGGGGCGGCGGAAGGAGAGGAGATGTCTGGGCGGGGTGTGTCAGGGCGCCGGCCCCGGTCAGGGCGCCAGAAAGACGTCTGAGGGGGATGTCGGACGCTCGTCCCCCCGGATCCCGAGCTTCGCCTGGTGGTCCCGGATCGCGTCCTCGGCCTGTCGGGGGAGCCAGATGTTGTCCCCCTCCACGACCGGGGACTCGAGCCACTGGGCCGAGCCGTCGCTGTGCAGCGCGTGCTGCCCCTCACCGGCGTGATTCGTGCTGTTCGCCCGCGGGTTGAACGGATCCCCCCGCACCACCCGCAGGATCACCGGAGAACGGTCCGCCAGCACGATCCGCTTCTGGTTCGTCCCCCAACGCGGGCGGACCCCCACCGGCGTCACCTGGTAGCTGTACGAAACCTCCTCCAGACGCGACCAGTCCTGCTGCGCCGGGGAAAGCCGCACCGTCGGCGCCTCCGGGTTGCCCGGGCAGGCCAGCTGTTCCAACGGGACGTGGTTGGTCCGCGCCAGCAGATACAGGTTCGCCGAGTTGGACCGCTCCGGCGTCGTCCCCACGTCGATCCACGAGCCTCCCAGCCCCGCGCTGGCCATCGGCAACGCCGATCCGTGCGAGTTGGCGTACATCCCCATCGCGCTGCCCACCCCCGCGAAGTTGGAGCGGCACATCGCCACCCGCTGCCCCTCACGCATCGCGCCGAGCACCGGCAGGACGACGGCGGTCGCCAGCAGGAGCATCGCCGCGATCGAGACGATGTCCGCCAGACGCAGCGAACCGACCCCGGTCCGACGGGGCTCGAATCGCAGCCGATCCCCCTGCTCATCGATCGCGTCCTGAATGCGGTCGAGCACCCGCTGCACCCGGGCCTCCCGGTCGAGCGCCTCATCGGGCAGGGGCGCGGTGCACAGCTCGCGCAGGCGTTCGTGCTGGCTCGCCTCATCCCGGTACGCCGAGGGGACATGCCCCGCGTCGTACCCGCTCTGCACCCAAGCGTCGAGGGCGTCGGCGCTTGCCGGCGCGAGCCGGTCTTCCTCGCTCCCCGCCCCGGCCCGTCGGACCTTGAGGTAGGTCAGGTCCACCAGGGCGCCCGACGACCCGCCCACGGGCGTGTCGAGCAGGGCGAGCAGGCGTGCGACTCCCGATTCGTCCGGGTCCTCACCGGACGCCCGGGCGTCGATCAACGCGTCGAGGGCCTTCGCGTCCCGTGGCGCGAGCCGGGGGGCGCCATCCGGGAACGATGCATCGGACCGGCTGTGGTTCTCATCCGTGGGCATGGAGCGCTCCGAGTGGACGCATGGGAGACTCGATCGGAACCTGAGGGACTGGTCCTACGACCCCTCCCGGGCCCGGGTTCGCAGTTTCCACTGACGAGCGAAAGATGCGACCGCGGCGTGCAGCCGGCTCTTCACCGTCCCGAGCGGGATCCCCAGGTCCTCGGCGATCTGGGCGTAGCTCAGACGCTGGAAGTACGCCAGCAGCAGGATCTCCCGCAGCGGGGGCGATAACCCTTCGAGCGCCCGCTGCACCTCGTCGCTCTGTTCCCGGTCGTCCATCGCGTCCCCCGGCGCGGGGATGTCGATCTCCATCAGATCGAGGAAGGTCGCCTCCCGCCCCTCCCCCCCGCCGACGGGGGCCGAGAGATCCACCGTCCGCCGTCGCCCCTTCCGGCGCAGATAGTCGCGTCCCTTGTTCGCCGCGATGGTGAACAGCCAGGGGCGGAACCGTCGGCTCACGTCGAACGAGTCCTGCGAGATGTGAACCTGGAGAAAGGCGTCCTGAAACACGTCCTCCGCGGCGACGCGATCGCCCAGAAGGCGGGTCAGAAAGCGGATCAGATCATCGTGATGGCGCTCGATCAGCGTTCGGAGCGCCTCGGGCTCTCCCTGCCGATACTGCTCGAAGAGTTGCTCGTCGGTCAACTGATCCACGCGGGCATCCTGCGGGTCTGACGAAGCGGAACCGCGAGGTCCCCGTCAAGAGTTTATCCGGGAGCAACGCCTGACCGACGGACGCGGGCCCCGCTCCCGACACACCGGACGCTCCGGGCACGTCAGAGGTTCGCGCCACCGGACGTCAGATCCGCCTCGATCCGCCCCAGCGACCGGGCAAACTCGACCCCGGACCCCGGACCGAACCGCTCGAGTCCCTCGGCCCGGAGGGCCGGGGCGTGGTCGGCCACGTACGTCTCGAACGCCTCCTGCGTGGGAAACGCATACCGGACCTCAACCCGACGCGGGTCCTCCGCGTCGGCGCTGCGGATCACCTGAGCCCGCGTCGCGCCCCCCCGGAGGACCGCCTGGATGTGCCCGTTCG
>JBITAG010000094.1:0-6086 GCA_044439985.1 Phycisphaerales bacterium JB059
CCCCCCGCCCAAGAGCGCCGCGCCCCCCGCGATCGCGCCCCCCTGCGCCCCGATCACCACGCCCGCCTCCAACGCCCGCAACCCCCGGATCGCGCCGCTCAGGCCCGTCAGCAACGACCGCAGCGACTCCCCGCTCCCGTCCTCGGCGCACCGCCGCAGATCAAACCCCGCGCAGAACACCTCCCCCGCGCCAAGAACGCACACCGCCCGCGCCCCGGCGCTCGCCTCGATCGCCCCGACCAGCTCCCCGAGCATCTCCGGCGTCAACGCGTTGCGCCGATCGGGCCGATCCAGCGTCAGCACCCGCACATCCCCGTCCATCTCGCCCCGGATCACGACCCCGCCCCCGCGCGCTCCACGATCGCCCGCGCAAACGCCCCCGCCTCACGCAACGCCGCCACGTCCACCCCCGTCGCGTACTCCAGCCGCGTCACCACCTCGACCACCGACTCGGTCGCCACGTTCCCCGGCGCCCGCCGATCGCCCACCGACGCGTACGGGCACCCCCCGAGCCCCCCCGCCGAGCCGTCAAACGAACGCACGCCCAGCTCGAGCGCCCGCTCCACGCACGCCCCCGCCCCCCCGAACGTGTCGTGCAGGTGCAGCGTCAGGCTCGGCTCCCCCAGATCGTTCACCGCCTCCAGCTGCGTCCGCTCCAGCACATCGATCAGCATCGCCTCCACCGTCTCCGGCGTGCCCCGACCGATCGTGTCCCCCAGATCCAGCTCGTCCACCCCCAGCTCCAGCAGCCGCGCGCTCACGTCCGCCACCGCCGCCGGGGAGATCGCCCACTCGAACGGGCACGCGATCACGCACGAGACGTACCCCCGGACCTGGATCCCCTCCCCCCGCGCCATCGCCACCACCGGACGGAACCGCTCCAGCGTCTGCGCGATCGTCGCGTTCGTGTTCCGCTCGCTGAACGTCTCGCTCGCCGCCGTGAACACGCCCACCTTGTCGATCACCCGGGCCCCCGCCCGCTCGTTCGCCTCCAGCGCCGCCGCCATGCCCCGCTCGTTGGGCACAAGCGCCGAGAACACCATCCCCGCCGGCTTCTCACCCGCCACCAGCGCGAACACCTCCGAGGCGTCCCCCAGCTGCGGCACCCACTTCGGGCTCACGAAGCTCGAAACCTCCACCTCGTCCACCCCCGACCGGGCCAGCAGACGAACCAGCTCCGCCTTCTCCCCCGACGGGATCACGCCGGACTCGTTCTGAAGCCCGTCCCGCGGGGCGACGTCCGTGATGCGCACGCGCTCGCTCATGCCCTCGATCCTAGCTGAACCCCAAGACGACGCGCCAACGCCCGCCCCATCGCTTCCGCGGCTTCCGCCGACATCGGAAAGAAAAGCTCCGGCTCGATCAGTTCCGCCTCGATCACCGCCGGACCCACCCCCGCAACCTCCACCAGATCCACCCGCGCGTACAGCGGCGTCTCATCCACCGTCAACGCCTCGACCGCGCGCATCGCGATCTCCCGCTCCCGCGCCCCCGGCGCCTCCAGCTCGTACCGCCCCCCGAACTCGATCTGCACCCGCCACTCCCCGGCGCTCGGGGTCTTGCGCACCGCGTGCGTGATCTCCCCCTCGATCAGCACCACGCTCAGCTCACCGCGCGTCCGGATGCTCTCGATCTGGGCCTGGGCCATCGCGCCCCCCGTCGCGTCGATCAACGCCTGCGCGTGCGCCGCCGCCGCCTCCGCTTCCGAGGCCTCGAACATCATCAACCCCGACGCGCCGGCGCCCACCACCGGCTTGATCGCGCCCCGCGTCGCGCCCAGCCCGGAGAGCGCCTCCCGGATCCCCGCCCCGCTCACCGATCCCTCCAGCCACGCCGTCGGCACGATCGACGCCCCCGCCGCCTCCAGCAGGCGCAGGTACCGCTTGTCCACGTTGGCCCGGACCACCTCCACCGGGTTCCACAGCCGGGTGCGCCCCGCGACACGCTCCGTCCAGGCCAGGAACGACTCCAGCCGCTCCTGGTAGTCCCACGTCGTCCGGATCAACACCGCGTCGTACCCCTCCCACGCGACCCCCGCGTCATCCCAGCGCGGCCGCTCGCACGCGAACCCCATCCCCTCCAGCGTCTCGATGAGCGCCTCGTCATCCCCGGCCATCATCCCGGGGTGTCCCTTGCACGTCGCCAGCCCGATCCTCGGTCGCTCAGTCATGGCCGATCATTGGCCACCCCCGCCCCCGATACCGCGCCGACGGCCACTTTGGCAGCGTCCACGCCCCCTCGCCGCCGCTCCGGCGCCCCGCTCCACCACGACGCAGCGCCCCCAGCTGGCGCCCCGCTTGCACCCCCTCCCCCGGCGGCCGACCACGCCGCCCATCGCACGAAAGGAGACGAATCATGACCGATCAGATCATCACCCGTCGCGAAGCGCCACGGGCCCTGCTCCCCGTGGATCGGATCTTCGAGAACTTCTTCCGCGAGCCCTTCTTCATGCCCGTTTTCTCCGCCCGCAACGACACCCTCTTCGACGAGGGCGCCCTCGCCGTCGACATCTCCGAGGACGACGAGAACGTCATCCTCAGAGCCTCCCTCCCCGGCGTGAACAAGGACGACGTGGACATCGAAGTCCATGACGGCGCCGTCACCATCAACGCACGCAAGTCCGAGCAGCGTGAGGAACGCGCCGAACGCTACTACCGACGCGAACGCCGTGAAGGCGCCCTCAGCCGACGCGTCACCCTTCCCGTCGCGGTGGTTGAGGACGAGGCTTCCGCCGAACTCACCGACGGCGAACTGACCCTCAGGCTCCCCAAGAGCCCGAAGGACCGCCCCCGCAAGGTGAGCATCAGCTGATCTCGCCCGACCCTCAGGCCGCGCCGCTCTCACCGGCGGCGCGCCCGTTCTGCATCACCCCCCGGAGCGTGTGCGTCGGGGGCGCGTGCCGCCCGCCACCCGCGTTCACGTCCTCGACGCGCAGCCCGCTCTTCGACGCGAGGGCCACCAGCTCCGTCAGGCTCAGACGCCCCAGCTTCGCCCCCAGCGACGTCCGGTGGTTGTCGATCGTCTTCCGCGCCCGGCAGAGCCGGTCCGCGATCTCCGGGAGCCCGTACCCCTCCCCGAGCAGTGCCAGCACCTCCAGCTCACGCGCCGTCAGGTCCGCGAACTCCCCGAGCGACCCGCGAGCCGCGGGCTCACACACCACCCCCTCCGCGGGCGAGAGCAGCTCGTCCACCCGGTACGTTGACAGCCAGTACCGATCAGCCCCGTCCGGACGCTCGCGCACCAACCGGCAGAGCGTCACCTGACGACGTCCATTGATCAGACTCGTCACGCCCTCCACCCCGGCGCTGCTTCTGGTCCGCTCGATCACCTCGCGGATCTGCTCCACGTGCGAGGAAGGGAACACCCGGTCCAGGCTCGCCGGCGGCGTGCCCGTCACGCCCCACACCCGCGCCATCGCGTCCGACCAGGAACGCACCACGAGTGTGTCATCCACGATCGCCGAGCCCGTGGTCGGATCACCGAAGATCCCGTCCCACACCGAGGACTTCCTCCCCGTCGGCGCGTCCACGCCCTCCCCGTTGTCCTGCTCGCTCGGCGGAGCCGGGTCATCGGCGATGGCCGCGCCGGCGTCCTGCGCCAGGCGCGTGAGCAGCTCGATCTCGTGCGCGGGCGGACGCTCCGGGTGCCGGTTGAGCAGGTAGAGCGCCCCGACGCAGTCACCCCGGTGCAGCACCGGCGCGCCGACATAAGACTCGATCCGGTACTCGCCGAGCATCGGGTTCTCGCGTGCCTCGTTCGCCGAGACGCGCGGGCAGAGCATCACCCGCCCCTCTTTCACGATGCTCGCCGTCGCCCCGGAGCCGCGCCGGGCCCGGCGGGCGCCGATGCCGCTGGGCTGACCGGGGATCGTGGAGACGCTGCGTCCGAACCGACCCCGCTCGCGGTCCCACGTGATCAGGCTCACCCCGCCCGTGGGCGCCAGGACGCGCTGGACCACATCGCAGACCGCGCGGGCCCGGGCCTCCGGCTCGTCGTTGATCGAAACCGCCCAGTCCATCAGGCGGGACGCGGAGGCCGCGTGCGCGAGTGTTCGTTCTGAGATCAAGTTGATCTACCTTAACCCGCCCCGTGCCCGGAGTGAACATTGGTCACAACCCGTTCGACACCGTGTTGCATCGGGGTTTGTAATAAATGTCTGGGTCAGCCCCCCGTGGGCGCCCCCGTCGGGAAGGATTCGTCATCCGACCCCCCCGAGGTTTCACCCGTCGCGGGTTTCTCCGTCTCCGCGGAATCCGCTTCCCCTTGCGGATCCTCCGAATTCCCCGTTTCCGCGGCGTCCTCGGGGTCGTCGGCGCCAACAGAGAGGAAAGGAATTGCCCGGTCAATACTTGAAATTGTTCCGCGAAGCGAACTCATGTGCTTGTCCATCGCGGAAAGTGACTCCTCGATCCGGTCGAGTTCCGTGTCCACGTCCGCCAGGGAGGTGTCCACACGGGAGAGGGAGCCGTCGATGGAGTCGAGGGTCCCGAGCTGCTGCTGGAGCAGGACGAGGCGTTCGTTGGTGCGGGTGACCTCTTCGAGGGCCGTTTCCACCCGAACGAGGGTGTCGTTGGCCTTGACGAGTTCCTCCTCGATCTTCCAGACGATGCAGCCGGGGGCGGTCGAGAGGGTGAGGGCGGCGAGTGTGAGTGTGAACAGGCGCATGGCGGGATCCTCCGGGGCGGAGGGTAGTAGAGGATCCCGCCGATTTCGCCTTTGCTTTCCGGGTGTCTACTCGGGGCGTCTGGCGCGGATGTCGAGGCTGGTGATGTAGTCCGACGGGTCGGACCCTTCGGGGAGGCGCTCGATGATGTTCTTGTAGAGGGGGTCCTGCCAGTCGGTCATGGCGCGGATGTACTCGGGCTTGGAGTCGAGGTGGATGTCGGTGAGGCCCGCGGCGGCGGCGTCGGCGCGGAGTTGGTCGACGAGGCAGGCGCCCGCGACGCATCCGATCAGGGCCTCGATGTCGTTCATGACGCCCTCGGGGAGGGGCTTGAGGAGGGCGAGGTCGGAGATCGCGACGCGTCCTCCGGGTTTGAGGACGCGGGCGATCTCGCGCCAGACCTGGGGCTTGTCGGGGGAGAGGTTCAGGACGCAGTTGGAGATGACCACGTCCACGCTCGCGTCGGGGACGGGGAGGTGCTCGATCTCGCCGAGGCGGAACTCGACGTTGTCGAGGCCGGCGTGTTTGCGGTAGGGCGCGAGGCCTTGGCGGGCCTTGGTGAGCATGTCGGGGGTCATGTCGACGCCGATGACGTGTCCGGTGGCGCCGACGCGGGGACCGGCGATGAAGCAGTCGAAGCCGGCGCCGGACCCGAGGTCGAGGAGGGTTTCGCCTTCCTTGAGTGAGGCGAGGGCGGTGGGGTTGCCGCAGGAGAGGCCGAGGTTGGCGCCCTCCGGGATGGCCTTGAGGTCTTCCTGGGCGTACCCGACCGCCTCGGCGACCTGGTCCGGGGAGAGGGTGGTGGGGCCGCAGCACCCGCCGCCGGAGCAGCAGGACGCGTCGTCGGCCTTGACGGAGGACCATTGCCCGGAGCGGGCGATCTCGGCGTAGCCGGCGCGGACGGTGTCGCGGACGTCGGCGGATTGGGTTGCGCTTTGGGTCGCGGGCGTGCTCTCGGGCGTGCAGCAGTTGTCGTCGCAGCAGGGGGTGGGGGCGTTGTCGGTCATGGCGTTTCCTTTCGGTTCGCGCGTTGGGCGCGGGTGAGGTTCAGCAGTCGCAGTCGTCGGCGCGGCAGCCGGCGCAGTCGTCGAGGGCGTCGGCGAGGGCGCGGAGGGTGTGGGTGAGGTGGTCGAAGCGGACGGCGTAGAAGACGGTGCGCCCCTCGCGCCGGGCGGTGAGGGCGCCGGCGCGTTCGAGGGTGGCGAGGTGGCGGGAGACGACGGAGAGGTCCACGTCGCAGCACTCGCCGACCTCGGAGACGGTGCACTCGCGGGCGCACTTGCAGAGGCAGGCGAGGAGGAGGAGGCGTGTGGGGTCGCCCAGGGCCTTGAAGAGGTCGGGGTCGAGGCGCCGGTCGAGGGGGGCGCGTCGGCGGGCGGCGGAGGCGGGGGAGCGTGGGGGGCGTTTGTACGTTTGTGCCATG
>JBITAG010000095.1:0-8309 GCA_044439985.1 Phycisphaerales bacterium JB059
GCCGGTCGACCCCGACGCGGACGGTCTCTACCAATACCCCGCGGTCCTCTCCGCAAAGGTCTGGATCGACGGCAACCTGCAGTTCGACGTCGCTGATCCCGGCGAACTGGGCCTCTTCCCATATATCTCGATCGCGAACGACGCCGCCCTCGCCGCTGCCCCGGTCTCCGATCTCTTCGGAGCCATCCTCAGTGAATCCGACACCAACCACACCATCTTCCTCACCCTGCGTGACTTCGACGCGACCGCGTTCGACGACCACGCCCTCCCGACCTCGCTCGATCTGATGGACTTCGAGTTAATCGAATTTATATGGCTTCCGTTCGGCGGACCGGCCACGGACTACAGCATCGACTTCCTCCAGACACGCATCGTGCCCGCCCCCGGCAGCGCGATGTGCGGCCTGGGTCTGTTGCTGCTCTCAACCCGCCGTCGACGCTGATCAGCGCGCCAACTCGATGACGTACCCCGTGTACGGGCGGAGCCCCCCGAGCGGACGCCACGCGCGCTCCGAGCCCGGAGCGTACGTCGGCGCGGCGTTCGCCAGCTCTCGGAGCCCGTCGCCCCCCTCGACCACCAGCCCCCCCGCGTTCACCCCCCACCCCTCGCGGATCTCTTCCCCCGAGACGTTCACGATCACGAGCACCCGCTGCCCCTCCGCCTCGCGCACGTACGCCAGCACCCGCTCGTCCCCCGTCTCAACCAACTCGAAGCTCCCGCGGCTCAGGGCCGGGCTGTCCTGACGCAGCCGAATCAGCCGCTTATAGAGGCGCAGCAGCGAGCCGGGCTCCTTCGCCTGGCGCTCGATGTTTACCTCCGGCGCGTCCGGGTTGACCGCCCGCCAGGGCGTGCCCGTCGTGAAGCCCGTGCGCTCCGGGTCGCCCGTCCACTGCATGGGCGTGCGCAGGTCCGGATCCGGCTTGACGCCCACCATCCCGATCTCCTGCCCGTAGTAGATGAAGGGCACGCCGGGGGAGGTCAGGTGGATCGTCGCCGCGGCCCGGCATTTCGCTTCACTCTGGGCCTCGCTCCCGCCCAACCGCGATCGCACCCGGTCCATGTCGTGGTTCCCGATGAACGACGCGTACAGGCCCCGGTCGTACGCATCCCACGCGTTCTGCAGCGCCGTCGCGATGGGGGCGGCCCTCTCGGTGTTCAACGCCTCGGCCGTCGCGAAGCAGGTCGTGAACTCGAACGCCGAATCCACGCTGTTCGGGATGTAGCGCATCACGACGTCGGTGTCGTCCCAGATCTCGCCGACGGTGAAGCACTCGGGGTTGACCGACTTGAGGTACGCGTTGTACTGCTCGAGCCACTCAAACGTCTCGTCGGTGTTCGCCCAGACGACGCCGTCCTCGATCAGGTGCTTGATCGCGTCCAGGCGGTACCCGTCGGCGTTCATTTCCTCGAGCCAGTAGCGCGACAGGTCGTAGATCGCCTCGGTCGCGCCCTGGCTGCGTGCGTTGAAGTCCGGCATCCCGTGCCAGAACCACCCGTAATAGAGCAGCCCGTTCTCCTCCCGGAACTGGTCGTGCCAGACGCTGTGCTCGGGCGCCCCCTCGCCCGTGGGCGGGACCTGCTCCCAGACGAACCAGTCGTGCTTGGGCGAGTCCGGATCGACCGACTCGCGGAACCAGGGGTGCTCCCAGGAGCAGTGGTTGATCACCATGTCCAGGATCACGCGGATGCCGCGCGCGTGGCACGCCTCGACCAGCTCCCGGAAGTCCTCGTTCGTCCCGTAGTCGGGCTCGATCTTCTTGTAGTCGGTGACGTCGTATCCGTGGTAGCTGGGCGACTCGAAGATGGGCATGAGCCAGATCGCGGTGACGCCCAGGTCCGTGTCGGTCTCGGGGTCGCCGTCGTTGAGGTAGTCGAGGCGTTCGATCATGCCGCGCAGATCGCCGATCCCGTCCCCCGCGAGCGGGCCGGTCGTCGAGTCGGCGAACGATCGCACGAACGCGTGGTAGAACACGGCCTCGTGCCACCACGCGTCGGGGGACGCCTCCTCGCCCCCCAGCGCCAACCCGGGTGAGAGCGTGAGTGTTCCGGCCAGGAGCATCGTTCGGGCGCGCATGGTGTTCTCCCTATTCACGTCGCGCAGCATACGGCACGCCGCCGAGTCGCCAACCCCGCCCTCCTATGATGGGGCATGTTCGGATTCATCGAACGCTGGGCCGCGGAGTTCTGGTCCATCTGCCTCGAGTCGGGCCTCTGGCTGATCGCCGGGTTCCTCCTCGCCGGCTTTGTCCACACGCTTATCCCGCAGGCGTGGCTCGCCCGCCACCTCTCGGGGCGCGGCTTCTGGCCCATCGCCAAGGCGAGCCTGCTGGGCATCCCCCTCCCGCTCTGCTCCTGCTCGGTGATCCCCGTCGCCGCGGGGCTGCGCCGCTCGGGCGCTTCCCGGGGCGCGTCGGCCGCCTTCACCATCTCCACGCCGCAGACCGGCGAGGAGTCCATCCCCCTGACCTGGGCGCTCTTCGGCCCCGTCTTCGCCCTCATCCGCCCCGTGATCGCCGTCCTCACCGCCTTCACGGCCGGGTCGCTGATCCAGTTCCTGGCCCCCGAGACCGAACCGGGCGAGCCCGAGTCCACCGAGCCAAAGCCCGAGGCGTCGTGCTGCTCCTCCACGCCCGCGCCGTCCAAGGCGTGTTGTCATGACCAGCCGGAGACCGACGCCTGCTGTGCGCCCGGGGCGGGCGCCCCCGACACGCCCTCGCTTGGCGCACGACTGACCGAGGGCCTGCGCTTCGGTTTCATCACGATGCCCAAGGACCTGGCGGTCTGGCTTCTCATCGGGCTGGCCCTCTCCGCCCTCATCGCCGCCGCGATCCCCGAGGGCTGGATCGAGTCCAACATCGGGACGGGGCTGGCCCCGATGCTCCTGATGCTCGTCGTCGGGCTGCCGCTCTACATCTGCGCCACCTCCTCGACCCCCGTCGCCTTCACGCTGGTCGTTGCGGGCCTCTCCCCGGGGGCGGCGCTCGTCCTCCTGCTCGCGGGCCCGGCCTCGAACGCGGCGACCATGGCCTGGGTCATCAAGGACCTCGGCGGGCGAGCCCTGGCGATCTACCTCGTCGTGATCGCCCTCTTCGCCGTGGGCTCGGGGCTGCTCTTTGACACCCTGCTCGCCCGGACCGTCACGCTGGCCGACCACGCGATGGCCCACGAGCACAGCGCCGTCGGCGCTCTGCAGACCACGGGCGCCCTCGCCCTGCTCGCGATGCTCGGCGTCGCGCTCGCGCTCCGGTTCTGGCCCTCCGCCCCGGGCGCCCCCGACGCCTGCGCATGCTCCGCCGGGTGCGCACACCAGCACTGACGCCCGGCGTGCAAGCCCGAGCTGAACACGCCCTTCTCCCCCGCGCCCCACCAAAGAAAGACCCCGGGCGTGCGCCCGGGGCTCGATGGGTTGATTCACTCGTCTGTCGATCCGGTCCTTATCCCGCGACCAGCTCCGCCAGCAGGCGCGCACCGAACCCGGTCGGTCCGGCGATGTACTCCCCGCTGTCCTTGTCCACCGCGTGCGTGCCCGCGATATCCAGGTGGGCCCAGGGCGTCCCCTCCTTGACGAAGTGGCTCAGGAAGGCCGCGCCCTGGATCGGGTGGGCGGCCCGCACGGGCGCCGAGTTGACGATGTCCGCGACGGGCGACTTCATCAGGTCCCGGTACTCGGGGTGGTGGGGCATGCGCCAGACGCGCTCGCCGGAGCGATCGCTCGCGGCCTGCACCTTCGCCCGAAGGTCGTCGTCATCGCACCACATGCCCGCGTAGGTCGAGCCCAGGGCGACGACGATGCCCCCGGTCAGCGTCGCGACATCGACGATGCACCCCGGCTTCTCCTTGTCGCACGCCCAGCAGAGCCCGTCGGCGAGCACGAGGCGTCCCTCCGCGTCGGTGTTGGTGACCTCCACGGTCACCCCGTTGCGGAAGGTGATGACGTCGTCGGGGCGGTAGGCCTCGTCAGAGATCGAGTTCTCGGCGCACATGAGCAACGCCACGACCTTCTGCTTCGGCTTGACGACGCTGGCGATCGCGTGCATGGCGCCGATGACGGCACACCCGCCGTCCTTGTCGCGCTTCATGCCCCGCATCCCCCCGCCGACCTTGATCGAGAGCCCGCCCGAGTCGTACGTCATCGTCTTGCCGACGAAGACCACGGGCTTGGCGCCCCGGGCGACGGTCTTGGGGGTGTACTCCAACCGGATCAGGCAGGGCGGGTGGACGCTCGCCTTGCCGACATTGATCAGCCCCTGGAGCTTCTCCTTGACGAGCTGCTCCCCCTTGATCACCCGGCAGCTGAGCGTGTCGAACCGGCGCGCCAGCTTCTGGCACTCCTTGGCCATGAACGTGGTGGTCGCGATGTTGGGGGGGGTCTGGCTGAGCGTCCGGGCCAGGTTCGACCCCTCGGCGAGTCCCAGCCCGCGCTTGAGCCCCGCCGCGAAGTCGCGGTCCGAGGCCTTCACGCTCAGCTTGCCCGGGTTCTTCCCGTTGCCCGTCGCCGAGCCCCGGAAGTCGTCGCAGACCCAGCCGATGAGCCCGAGCCCCTCCCCCATCGCCTGGCCCGCGGCTTCCTCGTCAACCGCCTTCTTGATCGTCCCAAGCGCCCCGTCGAGGGCGATCTCCACGCCCGTGACCTTGGCCGCCGCGAGCGCCCGACCGATCAAGCCCCCGGAGCGTCGGAGCGACCCGGTCTCGAAGCTCTCCTTGTCGCCCAGGCCCAGGATGAGCACCCGCTCGTACCCCTTGGCCGGGTACGCCATGACGATCGAGCCCGCCTCCCCCGTCGCCTCGCTCCGCTGGGCGGCCCGCTTCACGCTCCCGTCGGGATCAAGCTTCAGGGTCGCGGGATCGAGTTTCTGCCCCTTGAACTGCCCGACGACGAGCGCCTGGACGCTGGCGCGGGCGCTCACGCTGATGGACGAAAACATGCAATTCTCCTCGTGCGGGCGCACGCGACGCCCGGGGAGGGAGCATACCCACGCCCAGGCGCGATGTTTCAGAGCCGAGTCGGTTCAGGCGGCCTGACGGTCGATCCCGTCCCCATCCACGGGGGGTTGCCCCTCGACCGCCTCGATCTCCCGCAACGCCCAGTGGGCCACGTCCCGGATCGTCACGATCCCGACGCACCGGCCCCGCGCGTTCACCACCGGCAGGCAGGAGATCCGCTTGTCCAGCATCAGGCGGCACGCCTCGGAGGCCTCCGTGTCCGGGGCGCACGTCTGCGGCTGGCGCGTCATGATCTGGTGGACGTGCTTGCGAAGCGTGAAGGCGTCGCACGAACGCTCCGTCGGCGTCCCCACGAAGGGGCTGATCTCCCGGAAGACGTCCCGATCCGACACCAGCCCCACCAGCTTTCCGTCCTCGATCACCACGAGGTGGTGGAAGGGCGCCCGCTCGAAGACCCGGCGGACGTCGCTGAGCGACCGGTCCATATCGACCGTCAGCACCTTCTTGGTCATGATGTCTGCGACGCGTACGCCCATGCCGGTTCCCCTGGGGTCCGCCCTCTGTATCGGTCCAACGGGGCGCCCCGTAGACTCACGCCCCCATGACCAGCCCGAACCCCCCACATCCAGACCCCTCCGGGTCCGAGAACCCCGCGGCGATCTGGGCGCCCTGGCGCCTGGACTACCTCGAGTCCCTCGACGAGCAGGGCCCGCCCCCCAAACCGGGCAGCGCCACCGGGTGCTTCCTCTCCGACTACTGGCTCGCCCCGGAGCAGGACGAGGCCAACCACGTCCTTGTGCGCACCGACGCGGGGATGATCCTCCTCAACGCCTACCCGTACGCCAACGGGCACCTGCTCGTCGCCCTCGGGGACGGGCGTCCGACCCTGCTCGACTACGACGAGTCCCAGCGCACCGCCCTCTGGCGACTCGTCGAGACCGCCGCCGACCTCATGCAGCGGACCCTCGAGCCCCAGGGGATCAACTTCGGCATCAACCAGGGTCGGGCGGCGGGCGCCGGGGTCCCCGGGCACCTGCACGTCCACCTGGTCCCGCGCTGGTCGGGCGACGTGAACTTCATCACGACCGTCGGGCAGATCCGCGTGATCCCGAGCGCGTTGGAGCAGATGGCCCAGCGGTACCGGCGCGTCCTGAGCGCCGGGGAACGCCCCTGATCCGGGCGCGGGGCGCGTTCACGCCGCGAGGCGCAGATCGCACGAGACGCCCGCGACGAACTCGCCGTCACAGGCCTCGCAGTGGGTGACCACGCCGGTGCGCCCGGGGGTGACCTCGCCGTTGAAGTACAGCTTGATGCGCGCGCCCCGCGACGCCCGCTGGCTCAGGCGCAGGCCGAGCCCCCGGATCGAGGCGTCGAGCAGTTCGGCCCGGGCGAGGCTGACGTCGCCGTCGTCGCTGACGATGGTGGCGAGGGCCTCGCCGTGTGTGCGCTGACGGGTCTCGCCCCGTCGGTCGATCGTGCCCACAAAGGGAAGCGTCTCCATGCCCCGGCTATCGGACACGGGGAGGGGGGACTTAACGACCCAGACGACCGGCAAGGAGGAAGGCCAGCTCCAGGCTCTGGGCGTAGTTCAGGCGCGGGTCGCAGGGTGAGGCGTAGTTGACGCCCAGGTCCTCCTCCCGCACGCCCGAGGCCCCGCCGACGCACTCGGTCACGTCCTCGCCCGTCAGCTCGAAGTGGACGCCCCCGAGCACGCTCCCCGCCCGGTCGTGGACCTCGATGACCCGCTCGAGTTCCTCGAGGATCGCGTCAAAGCTGCGCGTCTTGACGCCCGAGCCGGTCGTGATCCCGTTGCCGTGCATCGGGTCGGACATCCAGAGCACGCGCCGCCCGGCGCCCTCGACCGCCTCGATGAGCGGGGGGAGCGCCTCGCCGACGCGTGAGGCGCCAAGGCGTGAGATCAGCACCAGCTTGCCCGCCTCGTTCGCGGGGTTGAGCGTCTCGATCAGCTCGAGCACCTCGCCGGGCTCGGCCTTCGGGCCGATCTTCACCCCCACGGGGTTGCGGATCCCGCGGAAGAACTCGACGTGCGCGCCGTCGAGCGCCCGGGTCCGCTCCCCGATCCAGGGGAGGTGGGTGGTCAGATCGAACCACCCCGCCTTGCGGGGCACGCGCCGGGTCTGGGCGGACTCGTAGATCAGGTTGAGCCCTTCGTGGCTCGTGTAGAACTCGACGCGGGTCAGATCCTCGACGCTCTTCTCCCCGAGGGCCTCCATGAACCGGAGCCCGTCGGCGAGCGTGTCGCGCATCGCCCGGTACTCGGCCCGGCGCGACTCGCTCAGGCCCGCGTGCTCCATGAAGCTCAGGTCCCAGTACTCGGGGTGATGGATGTCGGCGAACCCGCCGTCCACCAGAGAACGGATGAAGTTGAGCGTCATCGCCGCGTGCTGATACCCCCGGACCATCAGGTGCGGGTCGGGCTGGCGGGCGTCGGGGTCGAAGTCGGCGGCGTTGACGAGGTCGCCGAAGTAGCTAGGGAGGGTGACCTCGCTCCCGTTCAGCGCCCGCGTCTCCGTGGGGCTGGAGCGGGGCTTGGCGTACTGCCCGGCGAAACGCCCGACGCGGGTCACCGGGCGTTTGAGCCCGGGGACGAGGACCAGGGACATCTGGAGCAGGATCTTGAGCTTGCTGGCGATCCGGTCGGCCCGGCAGTCGGCCAGGGTCTCGGCGCAGTCCCCGCCCTGGAGGACGAACCGGCGCCCCTCCTGGGCCTGGGCGATCTCGGACCTGAGACGCTCGATCTCCCAGCTTGTGACGAGGGGGGGAAGGCTGCGGAGTTTGTCGCTGGCCCGCGCGACCGCGTCGCGGTCGGTGTAGCGCACCTGTTGCGGGTCGAGGCGGCCGCGCCAGGTCTCGGGCGTCCACTCCGGACGCGTCGATCCGTCCTGCTGATCGGGGATTTCGCCGCTTGTCGCCTGGCCCATGGGTCGATCGCTCCCGCTCGCGCGCGTCGCGCCGAGTGACTGAATCTTTGCCCGGGCGGAGACCCCGAGCGTTCCTCGGGTCGGCGCTCGGCGCGGAAAACTGCGGCTTGGTCCGCGAATTCCGGTGCAGAAATTGATTCAAGGTCCCCTTTCGGTCGATTCCGGTCGCACGAAACCCGGTTTCACACCGCCGCCATGACGCGGCGACCTCTCTCACGAACCACACTGGAGACGAACCAATGCCCACGCGAACCACCGGACGCAAGACCACCGCCAAACGAACCACCAAGCGCTCGACCACCTCCGGTCGTCGCCCCGCGGCCAAGAAGTCCGCGGCCAAGAAGCCCGCCGCCCGCAAGACCACCGCCCGCAAGCCCGCGGCCAAGCGCACCACCGCGAAGCGCAAGACCACCACGGCCCGCA
>JBITAG010000096.1:0-4518 GCA_044439985.1 Phycisphaerales bacterium JB059
GACGGACCCGGACCTGAAGCAGGAGGAACTGGTCAAGGACTGTGACCGGGCGCTGCGTCTGCTGAGCGAGGCGGGGATGGTCTGGCGGTACGGGCCGGGGATTCTGGAGCACAGGCACAAGGTGATCGAGGGGGAGGCGGAGGCGCCCGAGGGCGCGTGCGAGGAGTGGAACAAGTGGGCGCGGCTCAACCGTGAGCTGAAGATCCTCTCCGACAAGAAGATCAGCGCGTACTTCCTGATCGTCTGGGACTTCGTGAACTGGGGGCGTCAGCAGGGGATCCCCGCGATCGCGCGTGGATCGGGCGTGGGGACGATGGTCGGGTTCGTGCTCGGTCTGTCCAACGCCTGCCCGGTGCGCTACGGGCTGCTGTTCGAGCGGTTCACCGACCCGGACCGGAGCGAGTACCCGGATATCGATATCGACCTGTGCCAGGACGGTCGCGGGGACGTGATCAACTACGTGCGTGAGAAGTACGGGCACGTGGCGCAGATCATCACGTTCGGGACGCTCAAGGCGCGGGCGGCGATCCGGGACGTGGCGCGGGTGCTGGAGATGCCCCTCGCGGAGGCGGACAAGCTGGCGAAGCTGGTGCCCGAGCAGCTGGGGATCACGCTGGACGCGGCGCTCGAGCAGGAGCCGGACTTCAAGAAGGCGTACGACGCGGACGAGCTGGCGCGCCGGGTGGTGGACACGAGCCGGGTGATCGAGGGGCAGGCGCGTCACTCGAGCGTGCACGCGGCGGGCGTGATCGTCGCGACGCGACCGCTGCACGAGGTCGTTCCCCTCTACAAGCAGTCCGGGGCGGGCGAGAACGAGATCGTGACGCAGTGGGACGGGCCGACGTGCGAGAGCATGGGCCTGCTGAAGATGGATGTCCTGGGCCTCCGCACGCTCTCGATCATCGAGCGGGCGAAGCTGCTGATCCGCAAGACGCTTCGGGAGGAGGCGATCTGGGAGGCGGTGGGGCGCGCCCGGGGGGACGGGGGGCCTCACCCGCTGGACCTGGACCGCCTGACGTACGACGACCAGCGCGTCTTCGAGATGTTCCGGCGGGGGGACACGACGGGCGTCTTCCAGTTTGAATCGGGGGGGATGCGCCGCCTGCTCGTGGAGATGAAGCCGGACCGGCTGGAGGATCTGATCGCGGCCAACGCGCTCTTCCGCCCGGGGCCGATGGACCTGATCCCGGACTACAACCGGCGCAAGCACGGGCAGGACGAGGTCCCAAAGGTGCACGAGATCGTGGACCGGTTCACGGCCGAGACGTACGGCGTGATGGTCTACCAGGAGCAGGTCATGCAGATCGTGCACGAGCTGGGCGGCATCCCGCTGCGCAGCGCGTACACGCTCATCAAGGCGATCAGCAAGAAGAAGGCCGCGATCATCGACGCGAACCGTCCGAAGTTCATCGAGGGGGCGGGGGAGCGCGGGCTGGCGAAGAAGAACGCCGAGGAGCTCTTCGAGCTGATCCTGAAGTTCGCGGGGTACGGCTTCAACAAGAGCCACTCGACGGGGTACGCGATCGTGGCGTACCAGACGGCGTACCTCAAGACGTTCTTCCCGGCGCAGTACATGGCGGCGTTCCTGAGCTTCGAGAGCCAGGCGCAGAAGGTGGCGGACTGGACGCCCTACCTCGAGGACTGCCGCAAGACCCGGACGATCGACCCGCGCACCGGGGCGGTCCTTCGCCCCGGCGTGGAGGTGCGCCCCCCGGACGTGAACCTGTCGGAGGCGGACTTCAGCGTGGTCTTCGATCCGGGCGAGGCGGAGACGGCGGCGGGGGGGCACATCCGGTTCGGGCTCAAGGCGCTCAAGGGCGCGGGCGCGAAGGCGATCGAGGCGATCATCGGCGAGCGCGACGGGGCGGAGGGGGGGAAGCGTCCGTACACGTCGCTGTTCGATTTCTGCGAGCGCGTGCCGAGCGGCGCGGTGAACAAGGCGACGATCGAGGCGCTCATCAAGTCCGGGGCGTTCGACGCGGTGCATTCGCGGGACGACCGGGCGTCGATGGTGGCCTCGATCGACCAGGCGGTGAGCGCCGGGCAGTCGATCGCGCGGGACAAGGCGGCGGGGCAGAGCCAGCTCTTCGGGTTCGGGGGTGAGGAGGCGCCGGCGGAACCGGAGACGGACACGCCGCTGACGCGCGTCGAGGCGTGGAGCGAATCCGAGACGCTGGCGCAGGAGAAGGAGACGCTGGGGTTCTACGTATCGAGCCATCCGCTCGAGGAGTGGAAGCCCTGGACCACCGCCTTCCCGACGACGCCGGTGGGGCTGCTGAAGGATCTGCCGCAGGACAAGCGTGTGATCGTGGCGGCGTTGGTGCAGTCGTGCCGTCCGATCGTGGTGCGCAACGGGCGGAGCGCGGGGCAGAAGATGGCGATCCTGACGGTGGAGGACACGGGGGCGAGCGCCGAGGCGGTGATGTTCACCGAGTGTTACGCGCGGTTCGGGCACCTGCTCGAGGACGACGCGCCCAAGTTCATCCTGGGGCGGATCGATCATTCGCGTGGTGATCCGCAGATCATCGTGGACAAGATGACCCCGGTGGACGGGACGCCGCTGGAGAAGGGGCGTCTGCGGGTGATCGTGCGGGCCGAGCGGCTTAACGGGAGCGGGCGTCGGGCGATCGAGCGGCTGAGCGAGCTGTCGAGCCCCGAGGCGCCCGCGCCCCCGGAGGCGGAGCGTGTGCCCCTGGACGTGCTCGTGGAGACGTCGGACTCCTGGGTGGAGATGCGCCCGAGCGACGACCGGCGGGTGGCGCTCGCGCCGGAGGTGGTGCGTTCGCTGCACGAGGCGTTGGGGGAGGACGCGGTGCGCCTGGTGGGGGGGTCTCGATCGAGCTGAACAAGCGGGACGACCGGCGTCGTCGGGCGTGAGCGCCTCAGGGCATGATGGGGCGGGGTCGGATGGTGAGCAGTTCGGCCTCTCCGTCGCGTTCGATGCGCAGGCGGAGGGCGCGTCCCTTCTCGATGCCGGGGCGGAGCGCCTCGAGCGGGCGTTCCGGGTCGAAGGGCTCGTCGTTGGCCGCGACAAGCACATCACCGGGTCGAAGACCGGCCTCCTCCGCGGGCGAGCCGGGCAGGACGCGGTCCACAATGACCGAGTCGGGACCGGGGCGCATCACGACGCCGATGGAGAAGTTCGGCGCCGGGCGGTCTTCACAGAGTTCCTCGAGCCGCTGGGCGAGGCCTTGGATGTCGAAGACGGGGTTGTGGAGGTTGACGTTGTTGCTGTTGAGGTAGAAGAGGTTGTCGCCGCCGTGGTTGTAGTAGGTTTCAAAGCCGTACATGTTGCCGTTGGCGTAGACCCCGTCGCTCGGGAAGAGAGGATGGACGTTGGGGGAGAGGAGCGTGCCGTCCTTGAGCGCGCGGTTGAAGCGGAAGAGGTCCCCGGTCGTGCCGACCATGCCGCCTGAGCCCATGACAAGCCAGGAGGTTTCGCCCCAGTGGGCGGGTGAGTTGATCTCGCCCCAGGTCTTGCTCTCATACCCGCGGGCGACGGTGCGGCCCGGGAACCGCTGGCCGTAGAACCCGGTGCTGGTCATCCCGGCGGGCTTGAGTATGCGCCGGGTGATGGCGTCGGGGTAGGGCTCGCCGCCGGCGACCTCGACGACCGCCGCGAGCAGGCCCCAGGCGAAGTGGGAGTGGACGCGGTCGGTCCCGGGCTCGAAGAGGAGCGTGGCCTTGCGGGCGCGTTCGACGAGTTCGTCGCGGGTCAGCGGGCCGTGGTCGGGGTCTGCGTCCACGCCGGGGATGGCGGGGAAGTCGGGCAGGCCAGAGGCGCCGGTGCGCAGGTGTTCGAGGGTGATGTCGCGTTTGTCCTCGGGGAAGCCGTCGAAGAACCTGGAGATCGGGTCGCTCAGGTCGAGCTTGCCCTCGTCGAGCAGTTGGAGGAGGGCGACGTGGGTGAAGTCGATGGGGGTCGAGCCGAGGGCGAAGATGGTGTCGGGGGTGTTGGGGATGTTGTGCTCGCGGTCGGCCAGGCCGTAGCCCTCGCTGAGGAAGACCTCGCCATCACGGACGAGCAGGACGGCGCCGGAGAACCCTTCCGCCTCGGCCTGTTCGAGGGCGTCGGGGACCGTCTCCCAGGTGAGGGGCGCGCGGTCGGGCTCGGCGGCGAGCGCGCCGTGGGGGCAGGTCAGGGCGAGGCCCGTCAGGAGAAGGGCGCAACGCGGGCGGGCGGTCGTGGGGTGGCTCATTGGTGGTCCCCGGGTTGGGTGTTTCCCCGACCGGATGCGCCGGAGGAGGAGGCCCGACGCCATTTCAGAATACTTTACGTTTTTTTGTGTTTTCAGGCGTCGGTCCGAGGCGCGCGGCGGGGTGGGGGGTACAACGCGGGCATGGATGAGCCGGGTGTGTATCTGGTGAAGACGGCGCGTCAGCTGCGCGAGCTGAGTTCGCCGGCGCGGATCGCGGTGGTGGTGGCGATGGTGGGGCGGGGGCCGGCGGACGCCGGGGAGATCGCCCGGGCGACGGGGATGTCCGCGGAGACGGTGCGGTATCACCTGGGGCGTCTGG
>JBITAG010000097.1:0-7106 GCA_044439985.1 Phycisphaerales bacterium JB059
CGCCGGCTCCGGAAACTACGACATCTGGATCGCTGACGGGATCTACATCCGCTCCGGCGGCGGCTCACGCGACGGCTTCGTCATCGCCGCCGCCCGCAACCGCGACTTCCGCCTCTTCGGAGGCTTCGACGGGACCGAAACATCCCTCGACGATCGCGCCGGCCTCTTCAGCCAGACCATCCTCTCAGGCAACCGCGGCAACCCCGCGAGCGCGACGGACAACGCCTACAACGTCCTCTCGAACCACAGCGTCACCTACGTCGACGCCCCCGGCCCCAACCTCACCCTCGACGGGATGGTGATCGAAGACGGGTACGCCGACGGCTACAACCTCGGCGAGGACACCGGCGGCGGCGTCTACTCCGCCGGCTCCCTCCACCTCGTCAACTGCGCCATCCGGGACAACTACGCCTACTCCTCCGGAGGCGGCGTCTACGTCAACGGCGGAACCGCCCTCGCCGGCCTGCACGTCGCCGTCACCGCCTCCCAATCCTCCTTCACCAACAACGCCTGCGATCTCTCCGGCGGCGCCCTCTTCGTCGATGCCCAGGGCGAAGTCTCCATCCACACCTGCACCATCAAGGACAACTCCGCCGGAGGCCTCGGCGGCGGCGTTTACGCAAGCAACAGATGGCTCTTCGAGATCATCAACTCCGAAGTCTCCTCCAACACCAGCGATTTCCTGGGCGGTGGCGTCTACCTCTACCAGAAGTTCGAACAGCGAACCTCGGACAGCTGCCCGACCTGTCCTCCCAACCCCGGCGGCCCCCAGAACCCGCAGGAGGATGATCCCAACACCCCCGAAGACGAGACGCTCGAGAACCTCGACGATCTCCCCGTCCAAACCGTCTTCTTCGCCACCACCTTCGCCGACAACGCGGCCGATGACGGCAGCGCCGTCTACCTCGATCGACCCGTCGACCTCTCCGGCAACCCCGACGGACTCCCCCGCGCCACCGCCTTCCTCGGGTGCAACATCTACGCCAACCAACTGCCCACGTCCATCGACGCCATCAGCGGCCCCCTCCCCCCCAAGCTGGTGAGCTACACCAACTACGAGGGGGGCTGGACCGGCGCCGGCTCGAACAACGTCGATCTCGATCCCTACTTCATCGACGCCTCCGCCAAGACCTTCCGCCTGCGCCCTGGCGCCCCCCTCGCCGCCAGCGGCCACGCCGACCTCCTCGACGCCGACCTCCTAGACCTCGACCTCGACGCCGACACCTCCGAACTCGTCTTCTTCGATCGCCCCGACCTCGACGCCGACGGCGTCACCGAACTCGAGGCCAACCCCCACGACCTCCACGGTTTCGCCCGCGAGATCGGGGGCCTGATGGACTACGGCGCCTATGAAGTCTGCCGCGCCGACTCGAACCTCGACGGCGCCGTCACACCCGCCGACTTCAGTGCATGGGTTCAGGCGTCCAACGCCAACGACGTCACCATCGCCGACGTCAACGCCGACGGCGTGGTCACCCCCGCCGACTACACCGCGTGGATCCAGGCCTTCAACAACGGATGCAACTGAATCTCACCCCCCCGGCGCCAACCCGCCGGCGGGGGCCTTCACGCCAGGAGCGCGTCCAAGAGCTCCGGCACGCCCTTGCTCTGCGTCGCGATGGTCTCCACGATCGCCCGCTTGCCCGCGATGTCGCGAAGGTCGCGCACCAGCTCGTTCTCCCCGGGGTTGTCCGCCTTGTTGCACACGAACAGGTCCGCGATCTCCAGGATCCCCGCCTTGTCCATCTGCACCGCGTCCCCCATCCCCGGCGTCAGCACCACCGCCGTCCGGTCCACGTGGTCCCGGATCCGCGTCTCGTTCTGACCCGCCCCCACCGTCTCCACGAACACCGTCTCGAACGCCTCAGCGCCCTCCCCCGCGCCCCCCATCAGCTCGATGATCACACCCAGCGACGCGTAGTCCTCCCCGCCGATCGCCAGCGAACGGTAGAACACCTTCTCCCCGAGGCTGTTGAAGTCCACCCGCAGCCGGTCACCCAGCAACGCCCCGCTCGTGATCGGGCTCATCGGGTCGAACGCCACCACCGCGCACCGCCCCAGCCCCAGCGACGCGTCCGCCTCGCTCCGACGCGTGTACTCCCCCACCAGCTGCGCCACCAGCGTGCTCTTCCCCGCGCCGGGCGAGCCCGTCACGCCGATCACGCGGGCCGGCTTCCGCCTCGCCGCCCCCTGACGCACCCCCTTGCCGTCGTGGGCCATGGAGATGTCACGCGCGAGCTGCGCCGTCGCGTTGCCCCCCGGGACCTCGGGCGTGTACGCCCGCACGGCGCTCCGCACCGCGTCCACCACCTCCAGCAGCCCCGTCCCCGTCGTGAAGCACCGGCTGATCCCCGCCTCCAGCAGCTTCGGGATGTCCTCCTGCGGCAGGATCCCCCCCATCTGCACCGGGACGTCCCCCCGACCCATCTTCCCCAACTGCTCCACCAGACGCGGCCCCAGCGACAGGTGCGAGTTGCTCATCATGCTCGCCGCGATCACGTCCACATCCTCGTCGCGGGCCGACACCGCCAGGCTCTTGGGCGTCTGCCACAGCCCCGAGTAGATCACGTGCACCCCCGAATCGCGCAGCGCCCGCGCGATCACCTTCACCCCCCGGTCGTGCCCGTCCAGCCCCATCTTGCCCAGCAGCACACGCGGGCGGTGGTCCAGATCGCCAACCCGGTCCTTCTTCTCAAACTCACTCGTCGCCGTGCCCAGGGTGGTGGTCATGAGGCCTCACGATTTCGCCCCCCACGGAGGGGCTCAGGGGTGTCCGCCCCAAGTCTAGGAGCCACGCCCCCCCGCCCCCACCACGCTCACTCCTCCACCCGCTCACCCCGGAAGACCCCGTTCGGCTGGCGGAACGTCAGCGCCTCCACCCCCCCCGATTCATCCCGGTTGAACTCCACCCGGTACCCGCTGAGCCCCTTGATCTCGAACTCATCCGGCCCCGACGGGATCAGCACGTGCACCGGCTGCCCCGGAAGACGGACCTCCAGGTGGTCCCCCCGGACCGACACCCGCGCCCGCTGCACGCCCATGATGTTGTACACCCCCGCGCACGCCTCCAACGCCCCCGCCTCCGCCCTGTACCGGTCTCGACGCGCAAAGAGCACACCCTCCGTGCTCGGCTCCACGGCCCAACGCACCCCCTCGATCGACCCGTCCAACGCCGTCTCGAACCGCACCATCTGGTGACGCAGCACACGGTCGTCCGAGTCCCCGAACCGGAACACGTCATAGTGCCAGTGCTCCAGCGGCGCCTCCATCCGGTTCACGTGCGCCACCAGAGCGCCATCCTCCAGCGACACCTCGATCACCCCATACCCCGGATGCTCGTACCGCCCCGCGTACGCCCCCAGCTCGTGCGACGCGGGCGCATCCGCAACCCGCGCCTCCTCCATCGACGCCTCCGCCACCTTCCCCTGCGCCTTCATCTGCGCAATCTGCGCCAGCGACTGCCCGCTCCAGTCCTGCGGCTCGAGCCCCAGCAGCCGGTCGAGCGCGTGCTGCGCCGCCACCCCCGCCAGCCCCGTGCTCGCGTTCGTCAGCACCGCGATCCCCAGCCGATCCTCCGGGACCAGCGTCACCGTCGTGCTGAACCCATCGATCCCCCCCGAGTGGTGCACCCGCCGATGACCCCGGTACAGGTCCACCACCCACCCGAGCCCAGACCCCAGCCCCGTCACGACCCCCCCCTCTCCCCCCGGCATCAGCATCTGCGGGCGGTGCATCATCGCCACCTGCCCCTCCTCCACCAGACGAGTCTCCCCGAACGCCCCCCCGTTGAGCTGCGCGATCATCCACGCCCCCATCTCCTCGACCGACGCGTTGATCGAACCCGCCGGCCCCACCGCCGTGATCCGCCGGTACTCCACCCGGCGCAGCTCCCCGTCGAAGTCCGCGTACGCCTTCGCGTGGTTCGGATCCGACACCAACGCCTCAATCCTCGTGTTCGCCCGCTCCATCCCCAGCGGCTCAAAGATCCGCTCCCGAATGTTCTCCTCCCAGCTCTTCCCCGTCACCCGCTCGACCACCATCCCCGCCGCCATGTACATCAGGTTGTTGTACTGCCACACCGATCGGATCGGCGCCGTCGCCTCATGGTGACGCATCATCGCCAGCAGCTCGTCCCTCGACGCCTCCGGATTCCCGTACCACGCCAGGTCATGCCGCGGCAGCCCCGACCGATGCGTCACCAGATCCCGCACCGTCATCCCCGCCGCCCGATCCCGCTCCTTCAGCGCAAACTCCGGCAAATGCTCCTGCACCCGGTCGTCCCAGTCGATCGCCCCCTCCTCCACCAACTGACCCAGCAGCATCGTCGTGAACGCCTTCGTGCACGACCCGATCCCGAAAAGCGTCTCCTCGTCCGCCCCCAGCCCCGCCTCACGGTCACGCAGCCCGAACCCGCGGCTGAACACGATCTCATCCCCCCGAACAACACACACCGCCGCCCCCGGCACGTCCCACGCCTCCCGCGCCGTCTCGAACCACGCCCCGAACGCCTCCAACTCCGCCGCGAACGCCTCGGCGCGCAACCCCACCGGCTCCAGGAACCACGTCGCACGCAACAGCCCCTGCGTGAACGCCCCCCCCATCCGCTCCCCGTCCTCCGCGACCTCCCCCTCGAACGTCGGGTCCCCCGGAATCCCCGGCAGCACAAACCCGATCGACCGCCCCTCCAGCGTCACCCCCTCCAGCTCGCGCCCCACCAACCCCTGCACCTCGATCGACATCCGACCGCCCCACCCCTCCCCGTCGCGCTCGAACGCCACCTCGATCGGCAACGACGTCCCCGGCAGCTCGATCTCCCCCTCCCACACCCCCGTCAGGTCCACCTCCTGTGCGCATGACACCCCCGGCCACGCCCACACCGTCAGCGACACCACCATCGACACCAACCACGTCACCCAACCCGAGCGCATCCGCATCCCGCAGTCCTCCCACGGGCCCGCCTTCCCGGGCCCGGCGTACAGTCTTACCACATCCACCCCCGCCCGTTTCCCCCCGTTTCCCCCCTCACCATCTCGCCCCCGAGACCTCCCCGTGCGCACCCTCCTGCTCGTCGCCTGCGTCTACGCCCTGATGAGCCTCGTCACCTTTGCCGCCTTCGCCCGCGACAAACGCGCCGCCAAACGCGGACGCCGACGCACCCCCGAACGCACCCTCCACGCCCTCGAACTCGCCTGCGGCTGGCCCGGCGCCCTCCTCGCCCTCCGCCTCCTCCGACACAAGTCCGCCAAACGCCCCTACCGCGTCGTCCTGCTCATCATCATCTCCCTCCACCTCCTCCTCTGGGGCGCCCTGGCCTGGGTCTGGATCAACTGATCCTCGACCCGTCCGCCCCCAGACGCGCCGCCCGCGCCGGCGCCGGACCCACCGAGTCGTGAATCGCCAGCGTCGCCGCCTCCGACGCCCGCAGCCCCATCGTCTCCCGCCCCGTCAGCGAGTCGATCAGCCACCGCGCCGCCCGACGCCCCATCCCCGCCGCGTCCTGGCACACCGCCGTGTACACCGGGTGTGTGATCATCCGCACCTCTCCATCGTCCACCCCCGCGATCGACAGCTCCTCAGGCACCCGCACACCCAGCGCCAGACACCGCTGCAACGCCCCCACCGTTGACATCGGGTCCGCGAAGAAGATCGCCGGCGGCGGCCGCTCCAGGCTCAGCAACCGAGCGATCGCCCGCGCCCCCACCCGCGCCGTCCCGAACTCGCTCGCCTGCACCACCAGGTCCGGGTCCATCTCCAGCCCGTGACGCCCGTGCGCCTCCACGTACGCCTCGTGACGCTCACGCATGTCGTGATCGATCAGCCCGTGCAGGCTCAGCCCGATCCGACGGTGCCCCTGCGCCACGAAGTGATCCATCAGGATCCCCAGCTGGCTCCGCATCTCCGTGCAGATGTAGTTCACCCCCGGATCCTCCGTCCGGTTCGCCAGCATCACGCTCGGGATCCCCTCTCGCGCCACCTGCACCGCCGTCAGCGGCGTCGGCTGGATCGAACGCACGATCACCCCCGGCACGTTCCGATACCGCAAAAACTGACGGAACGACTCCTTCGGCCCCGTCCGCTGCGACGCCGACAGCAGCGTCAGGTCCCACCCCCGCGCCTCCGTCGCCTCCCGGATCCCGTTCACCACCGCGCTGTCAAACGCCCCCCACTCCGGACGCAGCTGCTCCCCCCCGTACAACAGCCCGATCACCCGCGTCTGCCGCTCGGCGATGTGACGCTGGTACCCCATCACGTCCGCGACCCGCTGCACCCGCAGCCGCGTCCGCTCGCTCACCCCCTCCATCCCGTTGAGCGCACGCGACACCGTCGCGATCGACAGGCCAAGCCTCGTCGCGATCTCCCGAATCGACGCCTGTTCCTTGCCCCGTGCCACGCGCGACCCGCCCGATCCAGGCGCCACCCGCCACCGGGGTCCACCCCGACACACGCGCAGCGCGGTTGCCCACGATAGGCGCCCCCCGCCGCCACCAACCCCTCGCCCTCACAACGCCTTCCGCGGCGGCAACGCCACGTTCGCCAGCAGCGTCCCCGTCACCAACGCCGCCGCCACCAGGATCATCTCCACCGCCAAAGCCACGCCCCCCATCGCGTCGTGCCCCGAGAACGCCGCCATGCTCCGGAACCCGATCGCCCCCGGCACCAGCATCAGCACCCCCGGCGCCGACGCCACCACCGCCGGCCGGTTCATCACCCGCGCGAAACCGTTGCTCACCACGCTCAACAAGAACGCCCCCACGAACACGCCCAGCTGCGCCCCGAGCAGCGAACTCCCCAGCCTCGCCCCCAGGAACGCCACCACCACCGCCAGCACGATCACCCACAGATCCCGCCACATCGCCCGGAAGAGCACCACGAACGCCGCCGGCGTCACCGCCAACGCCCCCCACGTCGTCCACGCCCCAAGCCCCGCCCCGGCCCCCACGCCCTCCGCCAGCCCGTGACCCAGCCCGATCAACTCCCCCACCCGCTGACCAAGCGCCACCCCGAACCCGATCATCACCAGAATCGTCATCGCCCCCACCACCCGCGGCGTCCCCGCCACCCCCGTCCGCGTCGCCCGCTCCGGCACCGCCAGCGGCAGCGTCAGC
>JBITAG010000098.1:0-5629 GCA_044439985.1 Phycisphaerales bacterium JB059
GCGCGGATCACGACCTGAGCGAGCTGGGCGCATTTCTGGGTTCGGGCGCGCGCGAGTTGAGTGTCCAGATCCATCGCAGGCAGACGGATCTCCGCCTGCGCGCGCACGAGCTTGGCAGGCAGCTGTACGCCGATGCGCCCAAGGAGCACGTGCGCCGGGTGGAGCGGTTGTGGACGGACTGGTACGCGGGGCCGAGTGTGTGATCAGGTGCGGACGACCAGGAGCGTCTGGTCGTCGGGCTGCTTGCTGAGGCCGGCGAACTGGCGGATACGCCAGAAGATGCCCTCGACGATTTCTTCCGAGGTGGCTCTCGGGTTGTCGGCGAGTGTTTCGATGATGGCCTGCTGGAGTCGGCGTTTGCCGAAGCGTTGTTCTTCGAAGTTCTGGACGTCGGTCATGCCGTCGGTGTAACAGACGAGCACGTCGCCCCGCTGGAGGTCGAAGTGTCCGCGTTGGTAGCGCTGGGCGGAGTCGACGCCGATGACCATGCCTCCGGTGGAGAGTTCGACGAGGTCGGCCATGGTGGGCGGTCGGTCGCGTGGGACGGAGAGGATCATGGGGGCTTCGTGGCCGGCGCCGCAGTAGGTGAGGTGGAGCGTTTCGGGGTCGATGACGCCGTACCACAGGGTGACAAATTCGCTCTCGAGAGTGTCACGGCAGAGGGCCTTGTTGGTTCGGCTGACGATCTCGTCGATGTCGTAGACGTCCTGCGCGTAGGCGCGGACGGAGGAGCGGACGCTTGCCATGAGGAGGGCGGCGGGGACGCCCTTGCCCACGACGTCGCCGATGACGAGGCCGAGGTTTGGCTTGGTGGCGACCCCCACTTTGAAGGCGTCGTAGAAGTCACCCCCGAGTTCGAGTGAGGGTGTGTATCGCCCGGCGATGTCGAGCCCGGCGAGCTCGGGCATTTGGGTGGGCATCATGCGGAGCTGGATCTCGCTGGCGAGTTTGAGCTGTCGTCCGATGCGGCGGTCGCGGGCCTGGAGTTGGAGGAGCCGGGCCTGTTCGATAGAGACGGCTGCCTGCTGGGCGATGGATCGGACGAGTCGCTGCTCGGAGCTGTCGAGGAGCCTTGGCTGGAAGTCGTAGAGCCTGATCGCGCCGATGGGTGTGTTCTGGAAGATGATGCCGACGGTGACGAAGCCGACGATTCTTTCGCCCGCCAGTCGTTCGGGGGCGAGGACGCGGTCATCGGCGCGGAGGTCTTCGACGACGACGATCTCGCCGGAGATTGCCCGGCGGTCGAACTGCCGATCGATGGACAGTGGTCTCGGGTCGTCGAGCCATTGTTTTGAGAGCTTGCGGGATGCGATGAGCTCGATGCCCTGCTCGTCGGCGGTGATCTGTTTCTGCTCGTCGAAAAGGACGACCGAGCCTGCGTCGAGGTCGAGGACGTCGAGGGCGGAGTCGAGGGCGATCTGGAGGACTTCCTGGACGTCGGTGGCTCTGGCGAGGTGTTCGCTGAGGCGGTAGAGCAGTTCGAGCTCGCGCACGCGGTGGCGGAGCTCCATGTCGTGGTCGCAGACCTCGGCGACGGTGGTGGCCAGGTGGCGCACGCAGGCGACGAGTCGGTCGGGCGCGGCCCGGGTGATGCGGAGCTCGCCGATGTGGGTGTCGTCGACCTCGATGGGGACGGAGAGTGTGTTGTCATCGAGGGGCGAGGGGTTCTGGGCGATGGCGAAAGGGACCTCGCCCTCGCCGGCGATGATCTCGCAGCCGGTCTCGTCGTGGAGCGTGATGCGCACGCGTGCGAGCGCCCCCAGATCGGCGCAGAGCCTTGGCAGGGAGCCGTCGGTCAGGAACTGGACGATCGAGGGCCTCTGCGCGGTCATTCGTCCCCGTTCTTGCCTTCATTCTGCGGGGCGTCCTGGAGCGCCTCGCCTACGGGTTGATCGTCGAGCCAGACGAGGCGGAGCAGGGCGGCGAGCCGATCCTCGGTTTCGAGTTCGAGGCGGTCGAGGCCTTCCTTGATGATCGCGTTGTCGTTCAGGTGGTAGCCGACGTAGGCGAGGATGAGCGCGGACTGTCTGGCGCGGAGCCCGGCGCCGTCGGCGAGTGTCTGGAGCCTTGGGACCATGTCGCGGAGTCGGCTTGCGGGGGGGATGAGTCCCGGCGCGTAGCGTGCGGTGATCATGGTCGGGTTGGTGGTGAAGGTTTCGCGGAGGTTTGTGGCGGCAGACATGGTCAGGCCCGCGCCGATCTGGGCGTGGACGCGCGCGATGGAGGCGGTCGGGTCGCCCGGTTTGATGGAGAGTGCGAGCGCAAAGCGAGCCTCGGCGTCGAAGTAGTTGCCGTCCGACATGGACTTGTGGCCCTGGTTGAGGTGGATGGCGTAGTAGTTGCGGTCGCTGGGCGTGGCGTTCTGGATGAGTTCGTCGACGGTGGCCGAGCTGGCGCGCATGGCTTCGATGATGGCGGGGTCGATGTCCATCTCTTCGAAATCGCGGAGCAGTCGTTCGCGGGGGGTGAGGTCTTCCTCGGGGATCTCGTCTTCGGGCGATTCGCCGTCTGGCAGCTCGCCTTCGGGGGGCAGATCGAGGACGGGTGTGGAGCGGATGCCTTCGAGGTATTCGCGGATTTTGTCGTTCTGCTCGAGAACCTGTCGGACGAGGTCCTGGGCAGGTGTGCTCTCGGCGGTTTCGCCGGCGTAGTTGTCGCGCAGGCGTGCGAGGATTTTCTCGTGTCCGGTCAGGCCGGTGGAGTCGACGAGTGCGCTGTTGTCGGGCGCGAGTCGTTCGATGAGGTTCTGCGTGTTGCTGGTGTTCTGGAGTCGCAGGCTCTGGGATTCGGGTGAGACGGTCGCCGGGTCGAAGACGCGGACGCCTTCGAGGGGGGACGCGGTGACGTCGAAGGACTCGCCTTCACCGGTGTTGAGCGTGCCGATGTAGCTGGAGGTGAGTGACTTGTCGGTGAGGTAGCCCGAGGCGGAGCGGAGGCGCCAGAGCCCGGCGCCGGCGGTGTCGGCCTGTTCAGCGGGGTCGACGCGGCGGAGGGGGCCCTCGTTTCGTTCGAGAGCGTTGGACTGGACGCCCAGGTCGCCGACTTGTCCGGAGAAGGAGTCACGGGTGATGGCGAGCGAGCCGGCGATGGAGGTCGGGGGTCGCGAGCCGGTGGTCATGGCGAACTGGTATTGGAGGGCGTCTGTGCCGCGGATGCCGAGGCCTGAGATGCCCGAGTAGAGGGAGTCTCGTCGGAAGCTGAAGAGGTCGTCGGAGCCGAGCTCGCCCCGGAATTCGCGTTCGCCGACGTAGCCGACGCTGCCTCTGAAGCTCATGCCGCCGGGGGCGTTGCCGGTGACGATGGCGTTTCGGAGTCGGAGCGATTCCTGGAGGTCGTTCTGAGTGGGCTGGTTGACGCCGCCGGAGCCCCTTTGCGGGGATTTGTCGAGCTTGTTGCCCGAGCCGATGGCGTTCTGTGCGCTGGCGGGCAGCGAGCAGGCGAGCAGGAGTGCGATCGCGGTGAGGCGTTTCATGGGATCCTCCGAACGGACCGGTTCCGGGTGGCGCGGGTCGGCCTCCCTCCATGGTACGTTCCGGACCCATCCATCGGTCGTTTTCATCCGGAAGCGGGAGTGAAACCCGCTTCATCGGCCCGGTCTATCGGCCCGGCCAGCGGGGGTAGACCTCGTCGGTGAGGTTTCGGGTCTCGGTGGGCAGGACGAGGGACTTGCGGAGCTTGTCGCACTCGGCCCGGCCCGGGATGACGAGGTAGTAGACGAAGCCTTCGCGGAGCCACATGTAGACGCTCGGTGTGTTGGGCGCGTCGCCGGAGGGGGCGAGTGTGTAGGTGATGCCTTCGGAGAGCTTCATGCGTCCGGAGTCGCGTTGGATGAAGAGTGAGGATTCGCCCTCGATGTCGGGGAGCTGGAATCGCAGGTGCATGCTTGGCCCGCCGCCGGGGACGTGGCATTTGCCGGCGTCGACGAATCGGACGTCGGTGGCGCCGCTGGCGGCGAGGTCGGCGAAGGCGATCTCGGAGCCGACGACGTTTGCGGTGAATTCGGGGAGCTCTTCGGGGCTTTCGAGGACGAGTTTTTTGGCGGCGTGTACGGCGTCGGTGATGCAGTGGCCGTGCTCACTGGCGACGTAGGAGGCGGCGGCCGTTCGATCGGCGAGAGTCTGGTTGGGCCCGACGGGGGTGAGGTTGTTGTAGAAGAAGAGCACGCCCGCGATGAGGACCATGGCTGCGGCGGCGACGCCCATCTGGATGTGGGTGCGTTGCCAGAACGAGACCGAGCGTGTCCGGCCGGCGAGGGCTTCGGGCACGCTCGATGTGGATTCTTCGAGCTCGCAGCATCGCATCGCGTCCTGGACGCAGTCGCGGAGGTTCTTGGGTGCGCAGTCGCCCGAGTCGCAGCAGAAGGCGCGGCTGATGGCTTCGCGGAGTTTCTGGTCGCACTCGATGCAGCTGGCGAGGGAGGGGTCTTCTTCGATGAAGGCCTCGAGCCGGCGCTCGTCGTGGGAGCAGAGTTCGTCATCCGCAGCGGCGCGCAGGAGGGCCGCCAGGTTCAGCTTCTGCTCAGAATTTCCCGAAGAGTCCGCCATTGTCGATGCTGCCTCCGATGCTTTCTTGAGTCCCTTGCGTGCCCACGAGCGGGACACCACTTGCTCCAACCTTGCCGGGCGTCGGGTTCTTCCGGATGCCCTTGTTTTTTCGGCCCGATCGGGCCCGTCCGCTAACCGACCTCACCCTCTTCTCTGATCCCGAGTTCTTCGAGAGCCCCGGGCTCCTCGGCGAGGGCGTCGGCGACCATTTTGCGGGCCCGGTGGAGCCGGCTCATGACGGTGCCGATGGGCACGCCCAGGACCTCGGCGATCTCGCGGTATTTGAGTCCCTGCACGCCCCACATGATCAGGACCTGGCGGTACTCCTCCCGGACGGATTCGATGGCTTTGCGGAGGCGGTCGTCGACGTGTTCCCAGTCGAAGCTTGAGCCGTCCCAGGCGGGGGGTGGTTCGTCGGGCAGGGGCTCGCTAGAGGCGTCGGAGTGGAACTCGCCGACGGCTGTGGGAGCCCGGTTTTCGCGTTTGATGGTGGAGTAGAAGGTGTTGTGGGCGATGGTGAAGAGCCAGGCCCGCATGCCGCCGCCTTTGGACTCGAACCCGTGTTTGGCTGCTGAACGGAGCGCCCGGACGTAGACGTCCTGGACGAGATCCTCGGCCCGCTGGCGGTCGCGGGTGAGGTGCATCGCCATGCGGAACACGGCGTCGAGATGTTCGAGTGCTTCGGCCTCGAACTGCTCGCGGTTCATGCGGGTCTCCCAGAAGGCGGCCAAGAGGCCGATAGGACAAGCCTAGCCCGAAATTCAGGATCGGGTGCCGGGTGCTCTGGTTTGACCCGGAGGGCAAGCCGTGAATCGGTGATCCGTTGCAACACGGCTTGCCGCAGACGGACAAGCCGTGGCACCCTTCAGATTCCCCCTTCCTACACTCGCTCAATGGACACGTATTACGTCACGACACCGATCTATTACGTCAACGACCGGCCCCACATCGGACACTGCTACACGACGCTTCTTGCGGACGTGGCGGCCCGGTTTCAGCGGATGCGTCTGGGCAGGCCCGGCGATGTGTTCTGCCTGACTGGTACGGACGAGCACGCCGAGAAGGTCGTGCAATCGGCGACGAAT
>JBITAG010000099.1:0-12788 GCA_044439985.1 Phycisphaerales bacterium JB059
ACGCGGAGGCGGTGGCCCGACGGCACCTTCGGTCGCTGGCGCCGACGCTGGAGCTGGAGGCGGTCCGTCGGCGGCTGTACGGGAAGCTGGCGCGGCGGGGCTTTTCGCCGGATGTGGCCCGGGGGGCGGTGGAGCGGGTGACGCGAGAGCTGGGCGTGGACTGAGGGCGGGTCGTATGCTCCGGTCATGAAGCGCTACACGATTTGCCTGTGCCTGACGCCGCTGATGACGCTGGCGGCGGGGTGTGTTTCGGACACCAAGGCCCGGCTGCCGCTGGGGTCGAACGTGCTGCTCGACACGGGGGAGGGAGACGGGGTCGCGGGGTCGGCGCCGAGCGTGAGGGGGCTGGACCGATCGAACTGGGGGGCGACGACGATTCGCGTGCCGGTGGACGGGACGGTCCACCGGGCGACCTACACCCGGACGGTGCTGTACGACGACTCGCTGGCCCGCCAGAAGGGGCTCTTCCCGACGGCGGAGACGGCCCTGGAGACGGAGGGGGACCGGGGGATGGGCGCCGCGGAGATCGCGGCTCAGCCGGGGTGGGCGTTGATCGACGCGGCGTTGATTCCGATCCGGGTGGCGATGAGCCCGCCGTGGAAGCCGGTGCAGAGCCCGCGGGTGAACTACAAGCGGACACGTCCGGGGGGATGGCTGACGGGGGGCGCGGCGCCGACGGGGCCGGAGGCGACGGAAGCGCCGGTGGCTCCGAGCCAGGCGCGTCCGGGAGCGGTCGAAGTTGAGGAGGTGGATCCGGATGCGTGAGCTTGACGAGCGAGGGTTGCCGGAGGGGTATCCGCTGCAGGAGGGGCTGGAGATGACGCCGCGGGAGGCGGCGGCGGCGCTCAAGGGGGACGCAGAGGGGTTTGTCCTGATTGACTGTCGCGAGCCGTTTGAGCTGGCGATGGCTCGGGTTGAGGGGACGCTGGACATCCCGATGGGGGAGGTGGCCTCGCGTCTGCACGAGATCGACGCGGATGAGGAGACGCCGATCGGGGTGATCTGTCACTCGGGGCGTCGGTCGCTGCAGGTGGCGATGTACCTGCAGGAGCAGGGGCTTCGGGGGGCGAGGTCGGGCGCGGGGGGCATTGACCTGTGGTCGGTGGACATTGATCCGAGCGTGCCGCGGTACACGAAGTAGGGATCGGGGGAGCTGGCGCGAGGGGTCGCGGGGCGAAGAGCGGGCAAAAAAACAAGCCCCCGGGACAGGTGTCCCGGGGGCTTTGGTTTCGATTTCTGATTCAGCGGAGCTGATTCAGATCACGATGTCGGATGCCGTCTTACGGGCAGCCGCCGCCGAACGCGGTCAGGAACGCGATGACGTCGGAGAAGTCAAGCGTGCCAATCGGGTCGGCGAGGTCGGCGGCGGAGTCGCCGGCGCCAAAGGCGGTCAGGAACGCGATGACGTCGGAGAAGTCAAGCGTGCCGTAGGGCTCGGCGAGGTCGGCCTCGTTGCAGCCGGGGCCGCCGCCGTTGTCGCCGCCGTAGAGCTCGATCCAGGCCGAGCTGTGGGGGGTCTCGGCACCGGGGGCGCAGGTGAAGCCGCCGAAGAAGAAGGTGCCGATGTAGACGGGCGAGCCGGCGGAGGCGCCGGTGCACTGGGGACCGGTGGAGTAGATGTCGGTGGCGTCGAAGAGGCCGGTGGCGTCAGCCGGGTCGGCCGGGAGGTCACCGGGGTTGCCGAGCTTGGGAGCGGCGGCGATGAAGCCGTTGACGCCCTTGGAGGCGCCGGGCGTGCCGTCGGTGCCCAGGGTGGACTGATCGAAGCGGAAGGCGAAGGAGAAGTCGGCGAGGCCATCGGAATCGATGTCCTGACCGGAGGTGTTGGGGTTGCCGGCGTAGAGGGCGGCGCCGGAGTTGCCGGTGCCGGCGTCGTCGACCATGTCGTTGTCGCCGAGCTCGAAGACGAGGCTGGGCTGCGCGGAGGCGAAGTCCAGGGTCAGGATGTAGACGGCGGAGAAGCCGGGGGGCAGGGCGCCGACGGCGCCAGCGAGGGAGGTAATGGTGAGGTCAAGGATGCAGGAGCGGCCGGAGAGGCCGAGGAAGTCGGCGCCGAAGCCGTTGTCGTTGTCGGAGAAGGTGAGGGCCATGTCGTAGCCGACGATGCCGTCACCGATGGAGTCGAGGTCGGCGTCGAGGTCGGGGGCGGAGATGCCGTAAGCGACGACGAGGCAGTCGACGACGGAGTTGAAGGCGATGTCGCCCCAGAAGTTGTTCCAGGTGCCTTCGCAGGGGAAGGTGCCGCCGACGCAGGCGCCGCCGAAGAGGTCGCCGTTGCCGTCGCCGTCGAGGTCGGGGTCGTCGATGACGCCGACGGTGCCGCCGGTGGCGCAGGGGTCGGTGTTGTTGTTGAGCCAGAGGGCCGCGGAGGCGTTACGCGGACGGGACTCGAAGGGAGTCACGACGCGCTCGCCGGTGGCGGGGTTGTAGTAGATGTGACCGACGGGCATCGCCTTGAGCGAGCGCAGGCCGGGCAGGGCCTGACGGTCATCGGTCGCGTTCGCCGCGCTGGTCGCCAGACAACCGGCAGCCATCGCCAGTGCAAGACCATTCATCGCCTTCATGGAAAGCTCCTCTCGTTTGAACCAGAACTCGTGGGCCTCGAAACCAGAGACCCGAAACAGAAACCCAAAACACACGCCGCGAGCGGTTACGGACCGCAAGCGGACAAAGGTCAGTCAGGAACGGCGCAGGATGCGACGATCACGATCCCTCTCTTCGCACGTCCCGAGGCGCGATGGCCCCTCCCACGAGATGGGAGCCTTGGTGGCAGAACAAGCGACCGATCAACGCCCTCCTCCGGGCGTTTCCTATCAGAAACCGAAGACCCCGGGCCCTTTCGAGCCCAGACCCACGCGTCGAATATACCGGAGGGGCGAGGTGATGCAAGAGGTCAACCTACGAAATCGGAAAGATTGGCACAGTCGAAAAAACGTGGAAAATCCGGATCAACCGCCGGGATATCCCAGCTTCACAGCGGGGTGGGTTTTGGCATTCCGAGTCAGGCCGCGAACGCGGCTTGGGTCCCATACGGGAGAACACCCTATGCGGATCCGAGCCCGATAAGAAAGTTGAAAAGAAGTCAGCCGGGGACGCGGGCGTCCTGGCGGACGCGCATGGCGTGGACGAAGCGATCGAAGAGGGGTGCCGCGTCGTGGGGACCGGGGGAGGCCTCGGGGTGATATTGGACGGCGAAGATATCGCGTCCGGGAACCTCGAAGCCAGCGACGGTGTCGTCGTTGAGGTGGCGGTGGGTGACGCGGGCGCCGTGGGCCTCGAGGCTGGCGGCGTCAACGGCGAAGCCGTGGTTCTGGCTGGTGATCTCGACGCGTTTGGCGTCGGTGTCGAGGACGGGCTGGTTGGCGCCGCGGTGTCCGAACTTGAGCTTGTAGGTGGAGGCGCCGAGGGCGAGGGCGAGGAGCTGGTGCCCGAGGCAGATGCCGAAGGTGGGGATCTCGAGGGCGCGTTGGAAGAGGAGTTCTCGGAGCGTGGCGATGACGCCTTCGACGGCGGCGGGGTCGCCCGGGCCGTTGGAGATGAAGAGGCCGTGGGCGTGGCCGGAGTCGAACAGGTCGGCGAGCGCGTCGGGGGCGATGTCGTGGGGGACGAGGCGGACGGCGCAGCCGCGTTGGGTGAGGTTGCGGAGGATGTTGCGCTTGGCGCCGCAATCCAGGGCGACGACGGTGAGGGGTGGGCCCTGGGGGGCGTCTGCGGGGGTGGCCCATTGGCCGAGGGACTCGGTCCACTCCTGCTCGTCGCGGGCGCTGACGTCGCGTGCGAGGTTGGCGCCCTCCATGGAGGGCGCGGCGCGGGCCATCTCGATGAGTTGCTTATCGGGGATGGAGGGATCGTCGGTGATGACGCCGGTGATGGCGCCCTGCGTGCGGAGGAGGCGTGTGAGGGCGCGGGTGTCGACGCCTTCGAGGGCGAGGACGCCGGCGTCACGCAGGTAGGCGTCGAGGTCGTCGGCGGCGCGGTAGTTGGAGTGGCGGCGGGCGAGTTCGCGGACGACGAAGCCGCGGACGCTGACGCCGGCGGACTCGACGTCCTCGGGGTTGACGCCGGTGTTGCCGATGAGGGGGGTGGTCTCCACCAGGATCTGGCCGGTGTAGGAGGGGTCGGTGAGCGACTCCTGGTAGCCGGTCATGGCGGTGTTGAAGACGACCTCGCCGAGGGCGTGGAGGCCCCGGTTGGTGGCGCCGAAGGGTCGGCCTCGGAACAGAGAACCGTCGGCCAGCGCAAGGCGGCCTTCGGGACGGTGGTCGGGGTCGGACGTCGATTGATTGGTCATCCGGGTTAGAGTCTAGCGCACGGATGGGCGACACGTATCTCTTTGCCGGCGACGAGCGTGACCCGAGCCTGGGGGAGGGGGAGGTGTACGTGCGCGTGGCGGTGGAGCGGGGGATCGACTCGGAGGACGCGGGGCTGACGTACCGGGCGCGGGAGGTGCGGGTCGGGGATCGGGTGGAGGTTCCCTTGGGGCGTGGGGACACGCGGACCGGGGGGTTCGTGATCCGGGTGGGCGGGGCGGAGCTGCTGGGCGGGCTCGACCCGCGGAAGATCAAGCCGATCCTGGGGGCGACCGGGTCGCGCCTGCCCGAGTCGTTGGTGGAGCTGGCGGGGTGGATGAGCGGGTACTACGTCTGCCCGCTGGGGATGGTGCTGGCGACGATGATGCCGGCGGCGGTGAAGGCGGGGACGGGTCGGCGGACGCGGACGTGCGTGGAGCCGGCGGTGGCGTTGGCGGGCCTGAGCGAGCGGGTTCGCGCCGGGGAGATCGAGGGGTTGAAGGGGACGCGGAGCGTGCTCGGGGTGTGCGAGGCGCTCGAGGGGGTGGGGCCGGAGCTGTTTCCGATCGAGGCGCGGGATCTGGCGCGGGCGTTGGGGGCGAGCAACGCGGGGCCGGTGAACCGGCTCGTGTCGGCGGGCGTGCTGCGGGAGGTGGAGGTGGCGCGGGTGCGGGCCCCCGAGGCGTTCTGGGACGAGCGTCGGGTTGAGGCGGCGCGGGCAAGGCCGGAGCTGACGGGAGACCAGGCGCGTTGCGTGGAGGGGATCGGGGCGTCGCTGGGGGCGTTCGGCGTCCATCTGCTGCGCGGGGTGACGGGGTCGGGGAAGACGGAGGTCTACCTGCGGGTGATCGAGGGGGTGCTGGAGCGGGGTCAGAGCGCGATTGTGCTGACGCCGGAGATCGCGCTGACGCCGCAGACGGCGGGGCGGTTCATCGAGCGTTTCAGCCGCGCGGGTGTGGCGGTGTTGCATTCGGGGCTGAGCGCGTCGTCGCGTCACAAGCAGTGGGCGGCGGTGGCGTCGGGGGAGGCGCGGGTGGTGGGCGGGGCGCGGTCGGCGGTGTTCGCGCCGATGCGGGACCTGGGGCTGATCGTGGTGGACGAGGAGCACGACGGGTCGTACAAGCAGGACCAGCTTCCGCGGTACCACGCGCGGGACGCGGCGATCAAGCGGGCGCAGATCGAGGGCGTGCCGGTGGTGCTGGGGAGCGCGACGCCCTCGCTGGAGAGCTGGCACAACGCGCAGCAGGGTCGGTTTGCGCTGTGGGAGATGCCCGAGCGTGTGGGTGGAGGGCGGATGCCGCGGGTGGAGATCGTGGATCTGGGGCGAGAGCGTCGGGTGCGTCAGAAGCTGGAGGGTCGGCGCCCGCACGTGCTCGAGTCGATCGGGCCGACGCTGGAGGGGGCGATCGGGGAGACGATCGAGGCGGGCGGGCAGGTGATCCTGCTGCTCAACCGGCGCGGGTACGCGGGGTACATCGCCTGCCCGGACGCCGGGTGCGGGTACCGGCTGGAGTGCGAGCAGTGCGACGCGACGATGGTGGTGCACCGGTCGGGGTCGCGTCGGGGGTACGTGCGTTGCCACCACTGCCTGAGCGAGCAGCTCCGCCCGGAGACGTGCCCGGCGTGCGGGAAGCGGCTGATCGATCTGAGCGTGGGGACGCAGCGGGTGGAGGAGGAGCTGGAGAGCCGGTTCGGGGCGAGGCTGGGGCTGCGTCTGGGGGAGACGATGCTGCGGGTGGACTCGGACTCGATGCGTTCGGCGAAGGACTACTTCGACACGCTCGAGCGGTTCAGCACGGGTGAGATCCGGTTGCTGCTGGGGACGCAGATGATCGCCAAGGGGCTCGACTACCCGAACGTGCGTCTGGTGGGGGTGATCAACGCGGACACGGGGCTGCACATGCCGGACTTCCGGGCGAGTGAGCGGACGTTCCAGCTCGTCTCGCAGGTGAGCGGTCGGGCGGGGCGGGGGGAGCAGCCGGGGCGTGTCATCGTGCAGAGCTTTGCGCCGGACGCGCCGGCGCTGGTGCAGGCGGCGCGGCATGATTACAAGACGTTCGCGCGGGAAGAGTTGGTGATCCGGCGGGACGCGAGGCTGCCTCCGTTCTGGAGGATGGCGCGCATCATCTCGCGGGACGAGTCGCTGGAGAAGGCGACGGAGCGGATCGGGGCGATCGAGGCGGCGATCGAGGGGCTCGGCGCCGAGCGTCTGATCGTCGAGGGTCCGGCGCCCTGCCCGATCTCGCGGGTGGCGGGGCGTCACCGGATCGCGCTGGACCTGTTCAGCGACGACCCTCGGGTGTTGCAGCGGACGATGTCGAGCGTTCGGCGGATGGGGCTGCTGACGAGCGACACGCATCTCGCGGTGGACGTGGACCCGGTGGCGCTGCTCTAGCCGGCCCTGATAGGATGCGTGCATGGGCGAGTTCGACGGACAGCGCGCGGTGGTGATGGGCCTGGGTCGTTTCGGCGGGGGGCTCGGCGCGGCGCGCTTGCTGGCGGAGCAGGGGGCGGACGTCCTGGTGACGGACCTGGAGCCGGAGGCGCGGCTGCACGAGTCGGTGCGGGCGCTCGACGACCTGGTGCGCACGGGTCGGGGGAGCCTGCGGCTGGGCGGGCACAACGTGTCGGACTTCACGACGTGCGCTCTGGTGGTGGTGAACCCGGCGGCGCCGACGCCTTGGGAGAACCGGTTCGTGCGCGCGGCCGAGGCGGGGGGCGCCCGGGTGACGAGCGAAATCGCGTTGGTGTGTGAGCGTCTGCCGGCGCGGTCGCGGGTGATCGGGGTGACGGGTTCGGCGGGGAAGAGCACGTGCACGGGGATGATCGCGCATGGGCTGCGGGGGATGGGCGAGCGGGTGGCGCTGGGGGGGAATATCGGGGGGAGCCTGCTGGGTGAGCTGGCGGGGCTGGACGTGCAGACGTGGGTGGCGCTCGAGCTGTCGAGCGCGATGCTGCACTGGCTGTCGCATGAGCAGCTGGCGTGGTCGCCGGGCGTGGCGGTGGTGACGAACCTGGAGGCGAACCACCTGGACTGGCACGGTTCGGCGGAGCACTACGAGCGGTGCAAGCGGTCGATTCTGGCGCACCAGCGGGCGGGGGATCAGGCGGTGCTCGGTCCGGGGCTGACGGGGGCGTCGTGGGCGGTGGCGCCGGGGGTGATCTGTCACGAGGTGGGCGAGCGTGAGGACGCGCCGGGGCGCGTGCTGCCGGGGCGGCACAACGGGGTGAACGCGGCGATGGCGGCGCGAGCGATCGCGTGTGCGCTCGGCGAGGGTCGTCATGGCGACGCCCTCCGCGAGGTCGCGACCTTCGGTGGGCTCCCCCACCGCTTGCGCCTGATCCTGGACGAGGGAGGCGTGGTGGCGTACGACGACTCGAAGTCCACGACGCCGGACGCGACGATGCTGGCGATCGACGCGGTCGGGAGCGCGCTGGCGCAGGGGCGTGCGGGGATTCACCTGATCGCCGGGGGGTACGACAAGGGGGCGGATCTGTCGCGGATCGCCGCGGCGCGAGGCGAGCTTGGTGGGCTGTACACGATCGGGGCGACGGGGCGGAAGCTGGCGGAACTCAGCGGGGACCCGGGGTGTTATGACGAGACGCTCGAGCGGGCGGTGACGCGGGCGATGGGTCGGGCGCGCGCGGGTGAGGCGGTGCTGCTGAGCCCCGGGTGCGCGTCGTGGGATCAGTTCGACAACTTCGAGCAGCGCGGGCGCCGGTTCGCGGACCTCGTGCGTGAGTGCGCCAACGGGCGGAGGCGGTCGGCGTGAGCCGGGTGATGATGATGGGGCTGGCCCTTGGCGCGGCGATGGCGGGGTGCGCGGCGCGGGCGCCGATCGAGCGGGGGGAGGCGTCGCCCCGGGTGGTCGAGATGAGGGCGGCTCAAGGGGAGGCGGTCGAGCCTGCCCCCCCCACCGACGCAACAGAGTCAACGCGTGATGAGCGGGCGGGGGGGGCGTCGGGGCTGCGCGAGGTGTTCGAGCACGTGCGGGTGGACGCGGAGCGTCGGGTCGTGGAGTTCGACGGGATCGTGCCGATCGACGCGCACCACAAGGAGACGCCGGACGTCTATCTGGAGGTGGTGGCGTGCACGAAGGGGACGCGGGAGCACGAGGCGTTGGTGATGACCGAGGCGCGCCCTTCGCACGTACACGCGGCGCTCTTGCTCATCGGGCTCGAGCCGGGGGCGCCCGGGGCGCCCTCGGGGCGGGGGCGGGAGGCGATCGCGCCGACGGGTGATCCGGTGGAGGTGCGGATCGCGTACGTGAGCGAGGGGGGGGACGAGGTGGAGGCCGACGCGGCGGGGTGGATCGTGCACGCGGAGACGGGGGAGGCGTTCGAGACGGCGGGGTGGGTGTTCAGCGGATCGCGGATCGTGACGCATCGGGGGCGTGAGGTGTACGACGCGGACGGGACGGGGCTGGTGATCGGGCTGGCGATGTTCGGCAACGCGCGGGTGTCGGCGCCCGCGATGGGTGGGGCGACGGTGGCGTTGGCGGACGGGTTCAGCCCGGAGGCGGGGGTGGCCGAGCCGGTCTGGATCGCGAACCGGGAGCGGGTCCCGAGGTTCGGGACGCGGGTGGTGGTTCGGGTGACGCCGGCGCGCTGAGGGGATCAGGGGACGAGGCGGAAGGTGACCTCGCGGATCTGGGCGTCGTCGTCCGGTCCCATGAGGGTGACGCGGATGCGTCGTCCGATGAGGGCGTCCTGACGGATGAACTCGACGAGGACATCCTGGGCGGTCTCGACGGGGGTGTCGTTGACGTGGGTGATGAGCTGACCGACCTCGAAGCCGGCGTCGTCGGCGATCGAGTCGGAGATAACGGCGGAGACGAAGGGTGCGGCCTGGCTGGGGTCGGCGCGTCGGGGGAGGAAGACGGCGCCGAGCTGGGCCATGATGGAGCCGCCGGAGCGGCGGGCGAGGACCTCGTCGGGCATGACGCCGAGGGTGACCGAGACATCGCGGATGGACTGGTTGTCTTCGGAGAAGACCGTGAGGGGGATGACGGCGCCGGCGGGAGAGGAGCCGATGAGGGCGCTGAGGATCTCGGAGTCGGTGACGGGCTGACCCTGGATCTGGGTGATGATGTCGCCGGGGCGGAGGCCGGCGCTGGCGGCGGGCCCGCCTTCGACGACGTCGCTGACGCGGAGGCCCCGGACGAACCGCTCGTCGGTCTGCAGTCGTTCGATGCCGAAGGCGTCGAAGGAGACACCGAGGAAGCCGCGAGAGACGCGGCCGGTGCGGATGATCTGGTCGACGATGGGCTCGATGGTGGCGACGGGGATGGCGAAGGAGATGCCGGCGGAGTCGCCGGAGCTTGCCTCGGAGCCGGCGTTGTCGGCGCCGGTGGCGATGGCGACGTTCATGCCGACGACCTCGCCTCGGATGTTGACGAGGGGTCCGCCGGAGTTTCCGGGGTTGACGGCGGCGTCGGTCTGGATGAAGTTGGTGTACCCGCCGAAGGGGCTGGCGGTCTGGGGGGCGCGACCGAGGCCGGAGATGATGCCCTGCGACATAGAGAACTTGAAGCCGAAGGGGGAGCCGAAGGCGAAGACGCGTTCGCCCTGTCGGGGGAGGGAGTCGCCGGCGCGGAGCATGGGGATGAGGGGTGTGGAGGTGTCGGCCTTGATGACGGCGACGTCGGTGTAGGGATCGGCGCCGATGAGCTGGGCGGAGGCGACGCGTCCGTCGGCGAACTCGACGCTGAAGCGTTCGGCGCCGCGGACGACGTGGGCGTTGGTGACGATGTGCCCGGCGGCGTCGTAGGCCCAGCCGGCGCCGCTGGCGCCGAAGCTGAACCCGCGGGGACCACGGGGGGGGGTGATGTGGACGATGGAGGGGCGGACGCTGTCGGCGACGGAGGCGACGGCGCGGTCGATGCGTTCGAGCAGGTCATCGTCGGCGATGATCTGGCGGGCGAGTTGCACGCGTCCGGTGGCCTGGACGTGGGCAAAGCGGGCGAAGATGGCGGGGGCGGCCAGGAGGGCGACGGCGCAGGTCATGAGGACCACGAGCGCCGGGCCGTAGGCGGTAAAGCGTCGCATGGATGCTCCCTTCGGCAGGCGAACGCGTCGCGTTCAGCCAGGGGTCTCGGAAGACGAACGTTCGTCACGCGAGGTTTGTTCGCCCGGGGGGATGCCCAGTTTCGAGGCTTCCCCCTCGGCCATCGTGTAGCGTTGGCCGCCGATTTCACGGTCGGCGACGCGCCGGACCCACTCCCGCCCTGCCCGAACGATTTCCGAACCCAGATCCGCGACGGGGTCGGCGAACCGGGGGGGCTGATCGGAGAGGCCCAGGAGGTCCTGGACGACGAGGACCTGGGCGTGGCAGTCGGTCCCTGCGCCGATGCCGATGATGGGGACGCTGGTCGCGTCCATCATCATGCGGGTGACTTCCGGGGGCGCGGCCTCGAGGAGGAGCATGACGGCGCCGGCCCGCTCGAGGGCGACGGCGTCCTCCACGACCCGGCGGGCGAGGTCCGCGGTTCGCCCCGCGGCCCGGTACCCCCCCGCGACCGCGACCTGCTGGGGGCGGAGGCCCACGTGCGCACAGACGGCGATGCCGGCGCGGGTCATTTTTTGGACCCGATCGGCCAGGGAGGCGTCGGCCTCGACCTTGACGATGTCGGCCTTGCCCTGGGTCATGAAGCGGCCGGCGGTGCGGATGGCCTCCTCGTCGGAGACGTGGGCGGTGAGGAAGGGCATGTCGGCCATGACGAGCGTGCTGGGGGCGCCGCGCTTGACCGCGGCGGTCAGCTCGACGGCGACCTCGAGGGGCATGTCGGTGGTGCGTTCGTAGCCGAGGATGAGCTGGGCGGCGGAGTCGCCGACGAGGAGGAGGTGGACGCCGGCACGCTCGAGCCAGCGGGCGGTGGTGGCGTCGTAGGCGGTGAGGCAGGCGAAGGGTTCGCCGGCGGCGGCCATGCGCTGGAGGGTGCGAAGGGTGACGGGCTTGGGCTGCGGGCCCAGGGGCTCGCCGGATGTGGGTCGGTCGTACACGGGGGAGTATACGGAGGCTCGGGGGTCGCCCGCGTTTCCCATGGGATCGGCCCCGACGTTTGGCTCTGGGGTTGAGCAATCGAGTTTCCTTCGTGGGCGCGATCGCCCTGACGAGCGTGCTGGTTTCCTTGGCGGGGGGACAGACGGTGCAGCCGTGGGTTTCCGGCCTGAGCAAGCCGGTGGACTTCGCCCCGGACCCGGCGAGCGACGAGCGGTTTTACGTGGTGGAGCAGGGGGGAACGATCCGGATCATCGAATCCGGGCGTGTGGTCGAGACGCCCTTCCTCTCGATCGGGGAGGAGGATTTCACCACGGTGAACTGGGAGCAGGGGCTGCTCGGGCTGGCGTTCGATCCGGGGTACGAGGACAACGGGCTGCTGTACGTCAACTACACGGCCAAGGACGGGGCGACGCGGGTGAGCCGGTTCCACGCGCCGGACTGGGAGCATGTGGAGCGGGACTCGGAGGAGGTGCTGCTGGAGATCGAGCAGCCGTACGGGAATCACAACGGGGGGTGCATCCGTTTCGGCCCGGACGGGATGCTGTACATCGGGATGGGAGATGGGGGCGCCGCGAACGACCCGCACAACGCGGGGCAGCGGCTGGACACGCTGCTGGGGAAGATCCTGCGGATCGACGTGACGGGGGAGCCGGACGAGGGGAAGGCGTACGCGATCCCGGCGGACAACCCGTTCGTGACCGACGCGCACGTGCGGGGGGAGATCTGGGCGTATGGCCTGCGCAACCCGTGGCGCCTGGAGTTCGACGGGGAGGGGCGGCTCTGGATCGCGGACGTCGGGCAGAACCGGTTTGAGGAGGTGCACGTGCAGCGTGCGGGGAGCCGGGGGGGAGAGAACTACGGGTGGAAGGTGATGGAGGGCGCCGGGAAGTTCCGTCCGGGGCGGGCGAAGTTCCAGGACCCGCCGAAGCTGGAGGCGAAGGTGCATCGGGACCGGGGGATGGAGCCGCCGGTGTTCACGTACCGGCATCACCCGCTGGGGTCGATCACGGGGGGGTACGTGTACGAGGGGCAGACGGTCCCGCGCCTGCAGGGGCGGTACATCTGCGCGGACTTCATGTCGGGGCGGGTGTGGAGCTTCAAGCTTGGTTCCACCGGGATGGCGGACGACGTGGTGGAGCACACCGAGGCGTTCAAGGCGGGGTTCGGCCCCGGGGGCGCGGGGCAGGCGATCAGCAGCTTCGGGCGCGACCACGACGGGGAGCTGTACGTGCTGGACATGAAGGGCGGGCGGGTGCTGAAGATTGTGGAGTGAGGAGGACTGGGTCTGAGAGCGCCGATCGGGACCGCGCGGGCGCCGGGCTCAAGACGATGGACGACGGGCGGGCTCGTGTTTGATCGCCGCCGCACGCGGAGCGTTGGGCGGACTGGGCTGTTCAACATCGATCGCCGCCCAAAGCTCCGCTTCGCTGCGCGTTGGGCGGGCACCCGATAGATGATGGGGGCCGCCTTGCGATCTAGACTCCGCCCATGCCCAT
>JBITAG010000100.1:0-22987 GCA_044439985.1 Phycisphaerales bacterium JB059
TCAGCGCGCTTTCCTACGCGGAACTCGCCTCCCGCTTCCCCGTCAGCGCCGGCGAGGCGCGCTACATCCGCGAGGGGCTCGGGCGGGCGTGGCTGGCGCGGGCCGCCGGCTGGGGGGTGGCGCTCACGGGCGTGGTCTCCGCCGCGACGCTCTCCGTCGCCTTCTCCGGGTTTCTTCGCGACCTGACCGGGGCGCCCCCGGTCGTGGGGCGCGTGGGCGTGGTCGCGCTGCTCGTCCTCGTCGCGTCGTGGGGCATGGCCCAGTCCGCGGCGCTGACCATCCTCATCACCGTCATCGAGGTCGGAACCCTCCTGGTCATCGTCGGCGCCTCGGGCAGGTCGTTTGCCACGCTGCCCGAGCGGGCCGGCGAGCTGTTCGCGCCGCACAGTCTGGCGGCGGCGCTCGGGGTCGGCTCGGGCGCCTTCCTCGCCTTCTACTCGTTCATCGGGTTCGAGGACATGGTCAACGAGGCGGAGGAGGTCCGCCGCCCCCGGCGCACGCTCCCGCTCGCGCTCGTCTTCGCCCTGACGCTCACGACGGCGCTCTACATGCTCGTCTCCGTCGCCGGGGCGTTGAGCGTCGAGCCCGGCGAGCTGGCGGCGAGCGACACCCCGCTGGCGACGCTGGCCCGGCGTGTCGGGCTCGGGGGCGCCGGGGCGATCCCGATCGTGAGCATGCTCGCCGGGGTCAACGGCGCCCTCGTACAGATCGTCATGTCCTCGCGCGTGCTCTACGGCATGGCCCGCCAGGGAGACGCCCCCGCGCCCCTCGCCCGCGTTCACCCGCGCTCGCGCACCCCGCTGACCGCGACGCTCATCGTCGGCGGCGTGGTGCTGGCGCTCTCGCTCCTGCTCGGGCTCGTGGCGCTCGCGAAGATCACCAGCGCGATCATCCTGGGCGTGTTCATCCTCGTGAACGCCTCGCTCGTGGCGATCAAGCTTCGGCCCCCGCCCGGCGAGGAGGCGCCCGCGTTCCGCGTGCCCGTGGCGGTCCCGCTGCTGGGGGGCGCGGTCTGTGCCGTGATGCTGGCGCTCGAGGTCTGGCGCCAGCTCGGCTGATCGCGGTCAGCGCTGCTCGTCGTCGTCGCCGTTCTCGTCGAACGGCCCGAAGAGCGCGTGCGTCACCCAGTTCGACCAGAGCAGGACGAAGACGATCAGGAAGATGTAGACGCCGATCTCGATCTCCCCGAGCCCGCAGGCGGCGTCGATCGCCGCGACCGCCCAGATCGCCGAGGCCGTCGTCAGACCCCTCACCGACTTCTTCGAGTGCAGGATCGCCCCGGCGCCCAGGAACCCCACCCCCGAGACGATGTAGCTGAGCACCCGCGTCGGGTCCGTCCGGATCGTCTCGCCCGTGTCGTGCGTGTGCATCAGCTCGACGCCCAGGGCGGCGAATCCCGCGGCGCCGACCGCCACGAGCACCATCGTCCGCGTGTCCGCCGGCTTCTCCGACCGGGACCGCTCCCACCCGAGCAGCCCCCCCATGACGCCCGCGGCCAGGAGGCGGACGAGCAGCTCCGCCCGGTGGCTCCCGAACAGGGGGGTGTCGGTCAGTTCGGCCAGGGTGACCATGCACAGATCGAGGGTCACGGCAGATCCTTTCAAAGACCAGACAGTGTATGAGGGCCAGATCAAGGGCGCGTGAACAACCGTTCGATTGGCATGTGTTTGGGGTTTGGGGATCAGGCGCGTTCTGGGGGGAGGTTGACCTCCGGCTCGCGCGGAGCGACACTTCCTCACCTCGGGGCCACGGATGGATCCCGCCTCGCCCCCCGGACGTACCGGGTGCGGGGCATCGCGGACGCCGTCGTTCGCGCGTGCGGGGAGCCCCGGGCGACCCACTTGTCAGACGCGTCAAGAGAATCGGCGCCCATCGCGCCGGCGCATTTGGAGCTTTCTATGGCAGCGCGAACCGGAGCGAGCGTCGGCGTCGCCGTCACCATCACCATCCTCGGCGTGCTCAGCCTCGGGCTGTTTGTGCTCTCGATGGTGTTCTACGGCAACGCGGCCCGAGCCCAGCAGGAGCTGGCCCAGGTGCAGAACGAGGCCGAGGACTTCATCAAGCCCTCCGAGCGGGAGCGTGAGGGGGTCCGTCGGGCCTTGACGCAGGCCGGGGACGAACGCAAGAGCGTGGTGGACTACCTGCTGACGCAGCTGCGGGAGAGCATGACCCTCGCGGCCGGCCCCGACAGCGCCGACCTGACCGCCTCGGGCCTTCGCGAGCAGATCATCAGCCTGGGCGGGAGCGACGGGGACTCGCTGGCGGGGATGGTCCGGGATCGCGAGGCGACCATCAACGACCTGCAGACCCGCCTGGCCCAGGCGGAGGCGGACCGCCAGGACGCGCTCGACCGCGCGGCGGCGGAGTCCGCCCGCGTCGCCGCCATCGAGAGCGAGTTCAACGTCGCCAGCGAGGCGATGGGGGATGACGTCGGGACGATGCGGGGGGACCTGCAGTCGGTCTGGCAGCGTGTCGCCGACCTCGAGTCGGAGATGAACAACCGCGTCAGCCGCATCCAGAACGACGCGGATTCGGAGCAGACGCGCCTGCGTTCAACGATCGCCGAGCAGCGTTCGGAGATCCAGGTGCTCAAGACCCAGGTGGCGCGTCTGCGCGGGGAGGGCGGGACCGACCGCATCCAGCCCCTCGCCGAGGAGTCCCTTGTTGACGCGGACGTGCGTCGCGTCGATCCGGTCGCCCGGGAGGTCATCCTCTCGATCGGGCGTGGTCAGAAGGTCATCCTGGGGATGACCTTCGCGATCTACGCCGATTCGACGGAGATCCGCCCCGACCCGATCACCGGCGTCTACCCCCGCGGGAAGGCGACCGTCGAGGTCATCCGCGTCAACGACGGGTTCAGCGTCGCGCGGATCATCGAGGAGTCGCGCGGCAACCCGATCGTCAAGGGTGACGTCGCCGCCAACGCCGTCTACGACCCCAACAAGACCTACAAGCTGATGGTCTTCGGCAACTTCGACATCAACGGGGACGGCGTGGCCACCCCCCTCGAGGGTGAGGACCTCAAGGCCCTCATCCGACGCTGGGGCGGCGAGCTGACCACGCAGATCACCGGCGACGTGGACTTCGTCGTGCTCGGTGAGAAGCCCGTCCTCGGCCCCGAGCCCCCCACCGGCTCCCCCGTCGAGGTCGTCGAGGAGTACCTGCGTCGCAAGCGCATGATCGAACGCTACGACCAGCTCTTCGAGCGCGCCCAGACCACGGCGATCCCCGTGCTCAACGAGAACCGCCTGCGCACGCTCATCGGTGACTTCCCCAGCTGAGTCCGGACCCCGATCGCGAGAGCACACGCATGGGCGCCCGTCCCTCGGGGCCGACTGCACTGCAGCGGTCCCTGATCCACCCGGCGACCTACTACGCGATCCGGGGCGCGCTGATCGCCCCGGGCGTGGTCGGACTCGGCCCCTCCATCGATGCGGCCCGGCGCGCCGGGCGCGCCTTCGGCTCGGCCCGGTTCAACCGCAAGCGCGTTGAACGCGCCATGGGGCACATCGAGCAGGCGATGCCCGAGCTGGACAAGCCGGCGCGCCACGAGCTGGCCATCCGCTCCTACGAGCACCTCTTCGAGCTGGGGGTCGAGATGACCTCCTGCGCGCGGACCATCTCCGAGGACGCCTGGCCCCACCACATGCGCCTCGGCGACATCAAGCCCGCCATCGACGTCCTCCTCTCCGGCAGGCCCACCATCCTCATCACCGGGCACTGCGGGAACTGGGAGGTCCTCGGCTTCACCGTCGCCCTCCTCGGCTTCAGCGTCCAGAGCATCTACCGCCCCCTTGATGTCCGCCCGCTGGACACGTGGGTCCGCGAGTCGCGCGGGCGGCGCGGGATGATGCTGCTCGACAAGTTCGGGGCGATGCACCAGCTCCCGCAGATCATGCGCGAGGGGCGCGGTGCCCCCGCCTTCGTCGCCGACCAGAACGCCGGCGACCGCGCCCTCTTCGTCCCGTACTTCGGGCGCCTGACCTCGACCTACAAGTCCATCGGCCTGCTCGCCCTCGAGCACGACGCCACCCTCATCGCCGGCATGGCCCGGCGTCTGCCCAGGGGCTCGGGCGTGGGCAGCGTCCGCCACCCGGGGGCGCTGGATTACAACATCGAGATCCAGGGCGTCCTCGAGCCGCAGACCTACCGGGAGGCGGAGGACCCGATGTTCTTCCTCACCGCGTGGTACCGGCGGGCGATCGAGAAAATGGTTCTCGCCGCCCCGGAACAGTACCTCTGGATGCATCGGATGTGGAAGAGTCGCCCGAGGCACGAACGCCTCAACCGGGCGTTCCCGGACCCCCTCCGGGAGAAGCTGGCGGCCCTGCCCTGGAACACCGACGAGGACGTCGCGCGGATCGTGGACCGGTCCGAGCGGGACCGGGCCTTCCTCGCCGAGCACGGGCTGAGCCGGATGCCCTGACGCGGGGGCGTGTCCGCGACGCGTTGCCCGGGGCGTCGAGCGGGGGGATACTCACCCGGACCAGGGTGCGGGAGGTGCACGATGACGGAGACCGGTGGACGCCTTGAAGATGTGCGCGTGCTGATCGTGGACGACGATCGGGACGTGCTCGAGTCGATCGACGCCGTCTTTCAGGCGGAGGGCGCGCTGACGCTCGTCGCGATGGACGGGGATGAAGCGGTGCGGATCTGTCACGAGGACCCGCCCGACCTGGTCGTGCTCGACGTGATGCTCCCCAAACGCTCCGGCTTCCTCGCCCTCGAAAAGATCAAAGGGTACGAGAACGCCCCGATCGTGATCATGGTCACCGCCAACGAGGGGCGCCGTCACCAGGCCTACGCCGAGAGCCTCGGCGTGGACGACTACCTGCTCAAGCCCGTCCCCCTCAGCCGCCTGCTCGATACCGCGGTCCGCCTGCTCGACGAGGAGGACGCCGAGGCGGATGACGAGGATTGACCTCGCCCGGGCGACCGGCGCGCCCAACAATCGGCGGTGGCCAGACGCAAGAAGCGACAGCTCGTCCTGCTCAACCCCCGGGACCCGCAGGACCCCTCGGAGGGGTACGTCCCCCTCGGTTCTCCCCGCGAGCTGGAGGAGGCCCTGGCCCCCTTCAACACCGCCCCGGACGGCTCCAGGGGCGCCTCGCTCGGGACGCTCTTCCTCTACGGGCCGGGCATCGTCGTCGAGATTCCCCGCGGGCACGACGTCATCCAGCAGGCCCTGGTCACCGTCGTCGAGCAGGACATCGCCTTCCCCGTCCTGATGCGGATCTGCCGGGGCAACGCCTGGAAGCTCCAGGACGTCGAGTCCGGGCAGATGTTCGGCTAGAGGCGCCCCCCCGGAAGGCCGATCTACAATCCACCATGCCGACGTACGTGTACGAATACCTGGACAAGGACGGGAACGGAACGGGCGAGTGCTTCGAACTCGTCGAGCCGATCACCGCGGATGCCCTCACCGAGCACGAGGGTCGCCCGGTCCACCGCGTGCCGCAGGCGCCCAACATCGCGGGCAAGTGGTCCGACATGAAGTCGAAGAGCGCGCTGAGCAACTCGAACCTCGAGCGGCTGGGCTTCACGAAGTACCAGAAGAACTCGGACGGGGGGCTCTCGCGCGTCGCGGGCAACGAGGGCCCGAAGACGGTCAGGCCGTTGGACGACTGAGCGCGCCGCCCGACGCGGGGCGCGCCCCGGAGCAGAGCACGAGCAGCACGCCCAGCAGCGCCGCCGTCTGCGCGTTGAGGTGGACCACGTCGAACCCCCCGGCGAGGAAGAGCCCGAGCAGCGCGAACGCCGGGCCCGCGTCGTACGACCCGAGCCGCTCCCCCGCCTGCAAGATGAACCCGGACCGCAGGGCGACCGTGAAGACGCCCAGCCCGAGCAGCACGCCCACCAGCCCGGTCGTCGCCCCGATCTGGATCAGCGTGTTGTGCGCGTGGTCGTGGACGGGCAGGCCCGGCTCATCGGGATGCGTCTCGCGCACGTGCGCGCCGTACCCGCCGAGCCCGACGCCCCCGACCGGGCGTTCCCGGATCGCCTCGACGCCCCAGCGTCCCATGAGAATGCGCGCGCCGGTGAACGAGTCGTAGTCCCCCTCCGCCGCCCGGCTCAGTTCCTCCCTCGCCTCACCGATGCGGCTCTGCACCAGCCCCCCCGCGACGAGCCACCCCAGCGCGAGCGTGAGGACGATCACGCAGAGCCCGGCGAAGAGCGTCCGCGCGCTCGGCCAGCGCTCCCGCAGGCGCACGACCCCGGCGATGAACAGGGAGAGGAGGACGAGCGCGGCGCTCGCGAGCCAGGCGCCGCGCGTCCCCGTCGCGAGAATGCCCATGCCCGTGACCACGCACCCGCCGGCGCCGATGAACCGCCAGCGCCCCCGCCCCATGAGCGCCGCGGGGAGGTGGAGCCCGAGCGCGCCCGTCAGGAGCGTCCCGCCCACGACGGGGTCCCACCATCCGGAGTTGCGCCCGAGGTGCCGGTTCCACTGGAGCGGGGGCAGGTCGAGCGCCGTGCCGATGACGTGCAGGGTCTGGACGAGGTTCCCGAGCGCGAACCCCACGCAGAGCGCGCCGATGAACCAGCGCCGGGCGCGCATCAGGGGCCAGAGGATCAGCCAGAGCCCGAGCACGCGCACCTTCGCGAGTTCGTCGAGCCCCTGGGTCAGGTCGGGCGTCCAGAGCAGGGACAGGGCGCTCCAGGCGACGAACGCGACGGAGAGCAGCAGGATCGGCTGGAGGAGGCAGGAGGGGTAGCAGCGCCAGGTGTTGTTGAGGCGGATGAAGGTGTAAACCGCCGCGGGCGCCAGCGCGATCTCCGTGGCGCTCGTCGAGGTGGTGAAGACCACCAGCCCCCCGACGATGAAGAGCCACTGCAAACGGACGCCGATCAGGTCGTGCCGGTGCTGGCGATCGAACGCGTCATGCATCGATTGCCGATCGATCCAGGGCGCCCGGGCCACGCGGGCCAGGAAACCGGCGCCCGCCCCTTGCGGGTCCCGGGAAGATTCGGATGATGTGTGGGGTTGGCCCGATGTCACCGGGGCATGATGGGCCCGGGTCGGGATCGGGGCAAGCGCCGGCGGACCGGTGACCGATCGGTGACGAACCGGGGCGGGGCCGAAGCCGAACAATGGGGGGACGACCCCCGGGAGCGAGCCATGGACGACATCCGCCGCGTGCTCACCGCCGCCTCCAAGCGGCTCTTTCTGATCGATCTGCTCCAGACGCTCTCGATCTGCGCGACGGTGGCCCTGGGCCTGATGGTCATGGCCCGCATCGGCCAGAAGCTCACCCCCTTCGAGCTGCCCTGGGCGTGGGTGTTTCTCGGCGGGGCGATCGCCTCGGTGGTCGCGGCCCTGATCTGGAGCGCCGCGCGGCGCGCCCGCGAGCAGGAGGTCGCCCGCGAGGTGGACGAGCGCGCCGGCCTGCGCGAGTCGATCTCCACCGCCCTCTGCGTCGCCCCCGAGAAGACGGCCTGGGCCAACGTTGTGCTCGAACAGGCCGGCGAGCGCGCCCGGCGCGTTGTCGTGCGCGACGCGATCCCGATCACCCCGCCGCGTGTCTGGCCCGCGGCCCTCGCCGGGGCGCTCGCCCTGCTGATCGTCTGGTGGCTGCCCAGCTACGACGTGGCGGGCCTGTTCGCGCAGAAGGAAGCCGCCGAGGAGGAACAGCGCGAGATCCAGCAGGTGGTGGGGGAGGTGAAGGCGAGCGAGAAGAAGCTCGAGGAGCTGCTGGCGCAGACCTCGGTCGATCTTGAGGATGAGGACGCGGGCGACGAGGGCGAGGAGGAGAGCGACCTCGACGAGCCGACGAAGGCTGACGAGGTCCGGCGCGCCGCGATCAAGAAGCTCACCAAGCTCTCCGACAAGATCAAGGAGGCGCAGCAGGGGGAGAAGAGCGCTCGCCTCGACGCGCTCAAGCAATCCCTCCTCAAGCTCCGCGAGCCGGGCGAGGGGCCGATGACCGAGTTCGCCCGCCAGCTCTCGCGCGGCAACTTCGCCGACGCGAAGGAGCAGCTGCGCGAGATGAGCGAGCAGCTCTCCGCGGGTGAGCTGGACGAGGAGGCGGCCAAGAAGCTCCAGAAACAGCTCAAGAACCTCGCCAGGCAGATGGACAAGCTCGCCGAGAGCCGCGAGCAGCTTGAGCAGAAGCTCCAGGAGGCCGGGCTGAGCGAGGAGCAGGCCAGGCAGGCCGCCCAGGACCCCTCCAAGATGTCCGAGATGCTCGAGCAGAACGCCCCGGCGCTCAGCTCGGAGATGATGAACCAGCTCACGCAGATGGCCCAGGCCCAGCAGAACGCGAGCGAGTCGATGCAGTCGATGTCGCAGGCGATGCAGCAGATGGCCGAGTCGATGAGCCAGCAGTCGATGAGCCAGGAGGGCGCCGAGGGGATGGAATCCCTCGCCGAGCAGCTCTCCCAGATGGAGATGGCCCAGGGCGAGATGGAGGCCCTCGACTCGGCCATGAGCGAGATCCAGAGCCAGATGCAGCAGATGAGCCAGGGCATGGGCGAGTGCGCCTCCTGCGGCGGGGACTGCTCCGGCGAGTGCGCCGGCGGGGGCGACGGGGAGTGGGGCGAGGGGGAGAGCATGGCCGAGGGCAAGGGCTCCGGCGGACCGGGGCAGGGGTTCGGCGTGAGCCCGGACGAGCGCCCCGTGGATTTCATGCTCGAGAAGAAGAAGCAGAAGGTCGCCAACCAGGGCGGGCCGACCATCGGCTCCTCGCTTGTCTTCGGCAGCCAGGTCCGGGGCGAGTCGGTCGCGCAGTTCGAGTCCGCCGTCGGGCAGGGCCGGGCGGAGGCCGCCGAGGCGATCGAGACACGCCGCATCCCCCGCGAGTACGAGCGGGCGGTGCAGCACTACTTCGGTCGCCTGGAAGCCCGCGCCAAGTCGCGCCGGGCCGGCGAGGACGCCGCCGACACCGACGAGTGACGTTCACCCCGCGCGTTCGGTCTGCTACGCTCGACCCATGAGCATCCTGCGCCCCCGTGTCGTCGCGATGAGCGTGGTCCTCGGAGCGATCGCCCTCTGCGGGTGCTCCGACGGGAACACGGAGGAGGCGCCCCCGCGCCAGCGGGTGGTGCTCTACTCGAGCGTGGACGATGAGCTGCTGCGCGAGGTCGTCGGCGCGTTCGAGCAGGAGTCCGGCATCCGCGTGGACCTGGTGGGGGACACCGAGGCGACGAAGACGACCGGCCTGGTCATGCGCCTCATCGCGGAACGCGACCGCCCGCGGGCGGACGTCTGGTGGTCCTCCGAGGCCTTCGGCACGATCCGTCTCGCCGAGGAGGGCGTCCTGGAGCCCTACCGGAGCACCTCGGGGGAGGCGGAGTTCGTGGGCGAGTGGCCCGAGCGGCTGCGCGACAGCGACGACCGGTGGTACGCCTTCGCGCAACGCGCCCGCGTGATCGCCTACAGCTCGTCGCGCGTCGGCGCGGAGGATGCGCCCACCTCGCTCGCCGAGCTGGCCGATCCGGCCTGGAAGGGGCGTGTCGGGATCGCCCGCCCCGCCTTCGGCACCACCCGCGGGCACCTGGGCGCGCTCATGGACCAGTGGGGACGCACCGCCTTCAAACGCTGGTGCGAGGCCATGCGCGACAACAACATCCGCGTCTACGACGGCAACGCCTCCGTCGTCCGGGGCATCGCGCAGGGCGAGATCGACGTCGGGCTCACCGACACCGACGACGTCTGGAGCGCGCAGCGCAACGGCTGGGAGGTCGCCCTGAACTACGAGACGCCCGACCCGCACACCGGCGAGGGGCTCTGGCCCTCCCACGGCGCCATGGTCGTTCCCAACACCTGCGCCCTCGTCCGGGGCGCCCCGCACCCCGACCAGGCCCGTCGCCTGATCAACTTCCTCATCAGCGCCCGCACCGAGGACCGCATCGCCAAGAGCGCCTCGCGCAACGTCCCCGTCACCCCCGTCGCGCGGGAGATGCACCCCGAGCTGGACATCCCCGGCGCCTGGACGCCCGACCTGGAGCGCGCCGCCCGCGCCATCCCCGAGGCGCTCGAGATCTGGGACGAGGTCTTCGGGCCCTGAGCCCCCCCTCCCCTACGATCCCCCATGCACACCGCCCCGGGGACCACCCTCGAAAGACGCATCCGGGACGAGCTTCCCTCGCTCGTCGAGCTGCGCCACGACCTGCACGCCCACCCCGAGCTGATGTACCAGGAGCGGCGCACCAGCCAGGTCGTCGTGCGCGAGCTGGAGGCGATCGGGCTCGAGATCAAGAGCGGCATGGGCGGGGGCACCGGCGTGATCGCCCACCTCCCCTCCACCCGAAGCGAGCAGGGCCCGAGCGTCGCCCTCCGCGCCGACATGGACGCCCTGCCCATCACCGAGAACACCGGCAAGGCCTACGCCTCCACCAACCCGGGCGTCATGAACGCCTGCGGGCACGACGGCCACACCGCCATGCTCGTCGGCGCCGCACGCGTGCTCGCCACCCTCGAAGACCGTCCCCACCCGGTCACTTTCATCTTCCAGCCCGCGGAGGAAGGGGGCGCGGGCGCGGAGCGCATGTGCGACGACGGCGCCCTGCGCGGCGACGGGGCGGGCGGGCTGGGCCCCCCCGTGGCGCGCATCTTCGGGCAGCACGGGTGGCCCGATTACGAGCTGGGGACCGTCGGCACCCGTGCCGGGCCCCTCCTCGCCGCCACGGACGAGTTCGACGCGTTGATCCGGGGGGAGCAGGCTCACGCGGCGTACCCGCACCAGGGGGCGGACCCGATCGTCGCCGCCGCCGCCATCGTCACCGCCCTCCAGACCGTCGCCAGCCGCAACGTCGGCCCCCTGGACGCCTGCGTGGTCACGGTGGGGCAGATCAGCGCCGGGACGGCCCACAACGTCATCCCCGCGACCGCCTCCATCGGGGGCACCATCCGGACGCTCACCCCTGAGACGCGCGAGCTGGCGGTCCGACGCGTTCAGGCGATCATCGAGCTGGTCGCCCGGGCGCACGGGTGTACGAGCGAGACCACCCATCGGGAGGGGTACCCCGTGACGTACAACGACGAGGGGGAGGCCGAGCGGTTCTTTCGGGTCGCGGACGCGGCTCTTGGGCGGGATCGGGTCGCCCGGGTGGAGCACCCGACGATGGGCGGGGAGGACTTCTCGTTCTACGGGCGACACGTCCCGGCCTGCTTCGCGGTGCTCGGGGTCCGCCCCCCGGGGAGCGACCGGTACCCCCGCCTGCACCAGCCGGAGTACGACTTCAACGATGACGCGATCCCTCTGGGGGTTGAGATGCTGTGCCGAATCGCCCTTTCAGAGGGATGAGGGGGGATCTGCGGGGTGTGCGGCATAATCCGCGCGAACGTCTGGGCAAGAGCTGGCGTAGGGTTGGATCGTCGGGTGTGGGCGGGACGTTCCCGCACCCCGTGACGCCGGGGCTCGGGAGGCCCTTCAGTGCAGGCGCCCCAGCGCCGACGGAATCCGAACCATGAGACGGACATCAACCATCGTGACGTGCGGCCTGCTGGCGACGCTCCTCATCGCCCAGGGCTGCCGCGTCGAGCGAACCCGAAGCCAGCGTTATCGGGCCCGGGAGATCCAGGGCGTGCTCAACTCCGAGGCGGCCCGCCTCGCCGAGCAGGGCAGCGTCTCGCGTGAGGACTTCGAGCGTCTCGTGGGCATGTACCACGACCTGACGACCTCGGTCATCCGCAGCGCCGAGGCCAAGCCCCTCCGGGTGCAGGACGCCGAGGACGAGCTGGACCGCCTCGCCGTGGAGGTCAAGGGCCTTCCGGCCTTCGAGCAGCGTTCCGAGCGGGCTCAGGCGGAGTTCGACGAGACGATGCGTGCCCAGAAGATGGCGCCCTGGAAGCAGTGGCGGGGGCGCAAGCTCGCCCGCGAGCGTCGCAAGGACCTCATCGAGGCCCAGAAGCGGGCCGAGGCCAACGTCGCCCAGGACTGACCCCGGGCCACCCCTGACCCCACGCAGCGCCCCGCCCGACGCGGGGCGTTGTTCGTGCGCCCCTTCCGTATCATCCCCCGTTGGCCGACGACCCCGACACCCCGATCCTGGACGAGGAGGGCTTCGAGCCCGCGGACGCCCCACCCCCCTGGGGGAGTGAGAGCCGGGAGGAGCGGCTGGGGCGCCTGCTCCGGGCCGCGCGGGAGCTGCCCCCCGTCGCGGGGGTCTATCTCATGAAGGACCACAACGGGGTGGTGCTCTATGTGGGGAAGGCCTCCAGGCTGCCCGACCGGGTCTCGAGCTACTTCGTCCCCAGCGCCGACCTGGGGCCGAAGAAGTCGCGCATGCTCGACGAGGTCCAGACGTTCGAGGTCGTCCGGTGCGAGGGCGCCTGGGAGGCGCTGCTCGTCGAGAACCGGCTCATCAAGGACATCAACCCGCGCTACAACGAGCGGCTCACCGACGACAAGAGCTACCCCTACCTCGTCGTGACCCGGGGGGAGGACTACCCGCGCGTCTTCGTCACGCGCAGCCCGTCGGGTGTGCGCGCCGACGGGTCGGTGGACCTGCTGACCAGGAACGGACGGATCTTCGGGCCCTTCGCCAGCGCTGGCGCGCTGCGCGAGGCGGTCCAGATCCTGCAGCGCGTCTTCAAGTTCCGGACCTGCAAGCTCGACATCGAGTTCGGGGACCGGAAGAACCGGTACTTCCGCCCCTGCCTGCTCGCCTCGATCGGGCAGTGCACCGCCCCCTGCAACGAGTCGATCACCCCGGAGGCGTACAAGGAGGACATCGACCACTTCGTGCGCTTTCTCGGGTCCAAGCGGACGACGATCCTGCGGGAGATGCGGGCGGAGATGGAGGCCGCGTCGCGCGAGCTGCGCTTCGAGCGGGCCGCGGCGCTGCGCGACCAGATCCGCGCCATCGAGAAGCTCGACGAGCGCGCCTCACGCGCCGACGCCTGGCAGCCCGAGCAGGAGATCGGGTACATCGACCCGGAGAAGGGCCTGCGCTCGCTGGCGCGGGCGCTCGCACTCGAGACGCCCATCCGGTGCGTCGAGGGCATCGACATCGCCCACCTGCAGGGGGGGGAGACGGTGGGCAGCAAGGTCTGCTTCGTGGACGGGCGCCCCTTCAAGAACGAGTACCGGCGCTACCGGATCAAGACCGTCGAGGGGGGGAACGACGACTACGCCTCCATCCGTGAGGTCGTCAGCCGGCGATACCGCGAGGCGGGCGCCGGGGCGGAGCTGTACCCGGACGTGATCCTCATCGACGGCGGGCTGGGGCAGCTCCACGCCGCCCTCGAGGCCTTCGAGACCCTCGACGCGCAGCCCCCGATGGTCATCAGCCTCGCCAAGAAGGAGGAGCTGATCTACGTGCAGGAGCGATCCGAGCCGATCCGGCTGGGGCGCGACAATCCGGGGCTGAGGCTGTGTCAGCAGGTCCGCGACGAGGCGCACCGGTTCGCGCAGCACTACCACCACATCCTCCGACGCAAGAAGACGGTGGGGGAGTGATCCCCCATAGCATCTGCTCATGGCCTCACCCGCGACCAAGAAAGCGCTGCTCGACCAGGCGAACACGGCGTACGCCGGCGGGAACTACCGCGCCGCGGCGGAGCTGTACCGGAAGCTGCTCAAGTTCGAGCCCAAGAACCCGGGCGTCCACCTGAACCTGGGCAAGTCGCTCTCCCTCTCCGGGGACGCCCGGGGCGCCAAGACGCACCTGCTCGAGGTGCTCAAGACGCGTCCGAGCGACCCGACCGCGCTCGCCCAGCTCGCAACCGTCTACCGCCAGCTCGGACGCATGGAGGACGCGCTGCGGGCCTCGGAGAAGGCGGTGCGCGCCAACCCCGGGCACGCGATGACCCTCTGGAGCCGCGCCGATCTGCTCCGCCTCAACGGGCGGTTCGAGGAGGCGTGCGAGCTGCTCCGCCCCGAGGCGGAGAAGCCGGGCGCCGATCCGACGCTCGTCACCATGTTCGCGATGCTCTGTCGCCGGTTCGACGGCGTGGAGCGGGCGGTGGAGGTTCTCCGCGCCCTGCTGGATCGTTCGGACCTCACGCCCACCGCGCGGGCGCAGGCGGGCTTCCAGTACGGGCAGATGCTCGACCGGGCCGGACGCTACGACGAGGCGTTCGAGGCCTTCAGGGTCGCCAACGAGCTGCGCGCCCCGGCGTGGGACCCGGAACGGCTCGAACGCCTGGTCACCGAGCAGATCGAGTCGATCACCCCCGAGCTGTACGCGCGCGTCCCGGAGTCCACGCTCACCTCCGAGCTGCCCGTCTTCGTGCTCGGGATGATCCGGTCGGGGACGACGCTCACCGAGCAGGTCGTCTCCAGCCACCCCGACGTCGTCGCGGGGGGTGAGCTGCAGCACATGCTCGAGCCCGTGCAGGCGTTGCTGGGGGAGGGCGCGCGGGACCTGAAGGGGGCGTTCGAGTCCGGTCGCCTGACCCCGCAGTCGCTCACGCGGGCGGGGAACGGGTACCTCCAGAAGCTCCGGAAGCTCGGCCCGAAGGCGCAGCGCGTCACGGACAAGATGCCGTACAACTTCCAGTTCCTCGGGCTCATCCGGAAGATGTTCCCGGGGGCGCGGATCGTGCACTGCGTGCGCAACCCGCTGGACACGTGCCTCTCCTGCTACTTCCACGACTTCACGGGGAGCCACAACTACTGCTACGACCTGGCCCACCTGGGGCACTACACCCGCCAGTACCAGCGTCTCATGGAGCACTGGACGAAGACGCTGGGCATCGAGGTCTTCACCATGGACTACGAGCGCTTCGTCACCGACCAGGAGGCGATGACGCGGGAGCTGATCGAGTTCCTCGGGCTCGGATGGGACGAGGCCTGCCTGCGCTTCCACGAGTCGGGGCGGGCGGCGGTCACCTGGAGTTCCGAGCAGGTCCGTGAGCCGCTCTACACCCGCTCGAGCGGGCGCCACGCCCACTACGAGAAGCACCTGGCCCCCCTGCGCGAGGCGCTGGGGGATTCGGGCGCCTGAGCCGGGCGTTGCGGAGCCGGCCCCGGGCGAGCCGATGAAGGGCCCATGCCCACCCCGACCTCAAACAGCGCGATCGAGAGCAAGCCCACCCCGCCTCCGGCGCGTGACGCGCTGACCACCCCGGAGCTGGACCGCCTGCGCGCGCGCCGGGAGCGCGTCTACGCCGAGGGATCCGTGCGGATGGCCTCGGGAGAGGCGTTCGAGATCTTCCCCGCGGGGATCCGGGAGTGGCCCGGCCTCTGGCTGCGCGACGCGATCGTGCGCGAGGGCGCCCAGCGAACAATCGAGACGGGCTTCGGGCTCGGGCTCAGCGCCCTGTTCATGATCGAGGGGGCGATCGAGGCGGCCCACCGGGCGGGACGACCCGCCCACGCGCGCCACACCGCGATCGATCCCGGGCAGCGGGATGAGTTCGACAGCGCCGGCCTGCTCAACATCGAGAGCGCCGGGGCCAGCGGGCGCCTGGAGCTGATCGAGGAGGACTCGCTGCTCGCCCTGCCCCGCCTGATCGACGCCGGGCGGCGCTTCGACCTGGCCTTCATCGATGGGCAGCACAACTTCGACGCGACGCTGATCGACGCGGTCTACCTGCTCCGCCTCCTGCGTCCGGGGGGACTGCTCGTGATCGACGACCAGTGGCTCGCGCCGGTGCGCAGCGCCACGGACTTCGTCGTCCGGAACCTGGGGGTGTCGGTGGAGCGCCCGGACGTGCCCTCGGCGGCGAAGCGGTTCGCGGTCCTGCGGGCGCCGGAGCGTCCCGTGGAGCGTTCGTGGGACCACTTCGTCCCCTTCTGGACGGGCGAGGGGGAGGGGACGCCTACCGCCGGCTGAGGAAGAAGGCCATCCAGAGCGTCTCGTCGTCCTCGATGGTGACGGGGACCCAGACGGTGTGGGAGCCGATCCCCGTCTCGTGCCCGTGGCGCGAGGAGCGGACGTGCCAGGAGGGGTAGTGGACCGGGCGATCCACCACGCGCTCGGTCTTGCCGACGTAGTACGAGGTCCAGATCGCGTGGTCGGCGCCGATCTCGGCGGCGAAGGCGCGCAGCTCGCGTCCCTCCGGCCTCGGGTCCTCGAACGCGGTGAAACGCGAGGCGCCCAGCAGCACCCACGCGTCCGATCCCCCCGGGAGCTGGAGGGCCTCGATCAGGCGGTCGGCGTGGGCGCGCTTCTCGTGCTCGGGCCAGTCTTCCCAGTAGACGTCGCTCGCGGCCCACGCCTCCTCGAAGGCGCGCTGGGCCTCGTCCACCCGCTCGAAGGGCGCCGGGCGGATGGTCACCGCGTCCTCCGGGATCGGGGGGCCGGTCACGACGCCGGGCTCGGGCTCGAAGTTCCGCTCCCAGGGGGAGGCGGCGCAGGCGCCGAGCAGGGCGCCGACGCCGAGCAGGGCGAACGTGGCAAGGGGCTTCTGGATCGAAAGGGGCACCGGCGTCTCCTCGGTCAAAGCATGCGCAGCCAGCGGAACAGGAACACCTCGCCGACCGCCAGCACGACGAGCGAGATGGTGACGATCGCGAACCCCCACGGACTGTCGGTGAGGGGGATCCCCCCGACGTTGATCCCGAGCAGGCCCGTGAGCAGGCTCAGGGGCATGGCGACCGTCGCCACGATGGTCAGCAGATAGACCGTCTTGTTGATCCTGGCCTCCCGTCGGGCGCGCTTCTCCTCTTGCGTGACCGCGGCGCGGTCGCGAAGCTCCTCCAGGTCCTCCGCGATGCGGGCGACCTGGTCGCCGATGATCCGAAGCTCGGAGCGCTCCCGCGGGGTGATCAGCTCGGTCGGCTCGAGGGCGAGGCTGAGGATCGCGTCGCGCTGCGGGACGAGGTGGCGCCGGTAGGTGATCGCCTGGCGCCGGATCGTCGCGAGGATGCGCCGGTGGTCCGGGTCGTCGATGTCGTTGTCGAGCATCTCGCTCTCGACCCCGTCGAGCATGTCCTCCAGATTGTCCACGCTGGGGGCCATGCGCGTGACCAGGCCCGCGCTCACGGCGGCGAGGAACCCCCCGACCGTCGCGGGCAGGCGACCCTCCTCCCCCCGCCGGCGCATCTCGACGATCGTCTGGAACCGGAAGGCGCGCAGCGTGATGATCCGGCTCGGCTCGAACCACATGCGGATGGAGATCATGTCGTCCGGCTCGGCGCCCGGGTTCATGTTCACCCCGCGCAGGATCACGAGCAGCCCGTCCCCGACCGCCTGAAAGCGCGGGCGGGTGTCCTCGGCGAGGAGGGCGTCGGAGACGAGGCGATCGAGCCCGGCCTCCTCCCGGATCCAGCGCTGGGCCCGTTCCTTCGTCCGGTCGAGGTGGATCCAGAGGGGGTGATCGGGGGCGCCCTCGTTCAGCTCGTCCCACCCGCGCCGCCGGTCGCGCAGCTCCGCGCTCGTGCCGGGGAGCCGGGTGGCGAGGATCAGGCCCTCCTCGGCGTTGAACGGCGTGAAGTCGTGGGCCTCGGGCATCGGGCCGGGTGTCCTGTCACGGCGATCGGGGCTCGCCGTCGGGGCTGGTGATCGATCGGGTGATCGTACCGAATCGGCGCGCCCCCACACGCTCGACGAATCCGTCGTGATACGCCACGAACCCGCTCCCGTCCCGGTACAGCGCCGGATCGGTGTAGAGCAGGACCTCTCCCGTCACGCTGGTGAGCCTCTCGGCCGGCACGTACCGGAGGAAGGGGGCGTCCGGGTCCACGTTGGAGACGAAGGCGGACGCGGGCGTGCCGTTCAGGATGAGCACGCGCTCCCAGTTCACCCCCGGTCCGGGGAGGCGTCCCTCGTTGGCCTCCGCGAGGGCGCGCAGGTCCGCGGTGATCGTCTCGATCTGGGCCATGTCCCGGTCGAGGTTGGCCTCGTGGATCGCCTGCAGCCGGGGCATGGCCAGCGCGGGGAGAAAGAGCGCGGTCTGGACGCAACTGAGCAGCAGCCCGACGGCGCTGATGGAGGTCGCGGCGATCGCCAGCCCCCGCCCCCCCCGGGGCGCCGTCGGCCCGGTGCGCGTGATCCCCACGATGCCCATCGGGAGCGAGACGAGCGCGAAGGGGAAAAGACAGAGCGAGGGGAGGGAGAGCACGAACGCGGTGATCGCGAGGTTCGAGACCGGTCGGGGCTCGGGCGGCGTGCGGTCCTGCGGCGCTTGATAGGGGTTCCACGCTTCGGTCATGCTCGTCCCCCCATTTGCGCCTTGGTCCGGCGCCGACGCCCGACAGCTTAACTCTCCTCGAGCGCCCGCTGGTAGCGCGACATGACGTTCGAGCGGGTGATCAGGCCCATGGGGCGTGCCGGGTCGCGATCGTGGACGAGGCAGAGGCTCGAGACGTCGAGCTTGGCGAACTTGTCGAGCACGGTGTCGAGGGTCTCCTCCGGATGGACGGTGGGGATGTCCGTCCGCACCAGCTCGGCGACGAGCAGGAGGGGGATCGCTTCGCGGTCGATCAGGGCGGTGCGCATGTCGGCGCCGGTGACCATGCCCATGTACTCCCCGTCCTGGTTGACCACGACGAAGTCGGGGACGTTGTGGTGGGCGTGGAGGGTGATGAGCTTGCTCAAGGGGTCCGAGGCGTAGACGGGCTCCTCGGGGAGGGGGGTGACCTGGGCGCTCATCACCGGGACGCGTCGCAGGAGCGTCAGGTCACGCCCGGAGCCGATGCGGATCCCCTTCTGGCGCAGGCGGGCGGTGTAGATCGAGTCCGGCATGAGGCGGCGCGCGACCATCGTCGAGACGATCGCGGCGAGCATGATCGGCGCGAGCACCCGCGGCTCGCGCGTGAGTTCAAACAGGAGCAGGATCGCGGTCAGCGGGGCGAAGGTCGTGCCCGCGACAACCGCGGCCATGCCGACGAGGGCGTAGCTCGCGGGGGAGGTGGTGTCGTCGATGAGGCCCATGCGTTCGAGGGCGATGCCGAACGACCCCCCGGCGGTCGCGCCCAGAAAGAGGCTCGGGGCGAAGACGCCCCCGGACCCACCCGACCCGAGCGTGAACGTCGTCGCCATCGCCTTGCAGACGAGCAGGAGGGCGAGGAAGAGCACGGTGGCGCGGATCTCGCCCCCCTCGTGGTAGGTGCGGGGCTCGAGCAGGGCGCTGATGGTCTCGTACCCGTTGCCGAAGAAACGGGGGGTCTCTCCCGCGCTCTGGGTCATGACCAGGTATGCGACGCCCAGCAGCCCGATGAGCAGCGCGCCGAGCACGGGCATGACGATCGGGTGGACCCGCAGGTTCTCGAAAAAGTCCTCCATCGCGTGGAGCAGGTGCGTGAAGCCGACGGCGACAAACGCACACAACAGGCCCAGCACCACGTAGCCGGGGAGTTCGCCCGGCGTGAAGACGTACGCCCGCTCGAACAGCTCGGCGGCGAAGATCGCGTCGTTCTGCCCGTAGTAGACCTGCGTGAGCGCGGTCGCGAAGACCGCGGCGATGACGATGGGCGTGAACGTCCGCAGCGAGAAGTCACGCAGCAGGATCTCGAGCGCGAAGAAGACGCCCGCGATGGGGGCGTTGAAGATCGAGGCGATGCCCGCCGCGGCGCCGCAGGCCACCAGCGTCCCCATGTGCTCCTTGTTGACGCCGAGCCGTCGCCCGATGGCGCTGCCGGTGGTCGCGCCGATCTGGATGATGGGGCCTTCGGCGCCCGCCGAGCCGCCCGAGCCGACGGTGCAGATCGAGGCGATGACCTTGACGACCCCGATGCGCGTTCGGATGCGTCCCCCGCGTCGGATGAGGGCGTCGAGGACCTGCGGGACGCCGTGCCCTCGGGCCTCGGAGGCGAACAGGTGGATCAGGGCGCCGGTGATCAGCGCGCCGAGCATGGGCAGAAGAGGGAGGGTCCAGAGGGGCCAGCTCGTCCGGGTCTGGCCCGCCCAGTGCTCGACCTTGTAAAGCGCGGTGGCGAAGGCGATGGCGCCCAACGCGGTGACCAGCCCGATCAGTGCGCCCACCACGGTCAGGTACCAGTCCGGGCGCAGCCCGAGCTTGTTGACCAGAGGCCCGGAGAGCGTCTCGATGCGTTGGCGGAGGGGTCTGCTCATGCCGCGGGAGGGACTTTACCCCCCCGGGCGGCGTCGTACGCGGGTCAGCCCGCCTTCGCGGAAGACTCCGTCGCCCGCGGGTCGTGGTCGAGCACCAGCTCGTCCACCTTCGGGGCGTCCGGAAGGGGCTTACCCTTGGCGTCGGTCAGCGGCGTCCCGTCGAGGCGGGTGATGATCGGGATCGGGTGCTGCGCCTCGTGCTGCTCGAGCGCCTTGGTCAGGCGCGCCTTCACCGCCTCATCGAGTTCGGTCCACTTCCCCCGCCCCCGGCACTTCGGGAAGCGCGAGCACCCGAGCCAGGGCCCGCGCACGCCCGAGCGGAGATTGAGCGGGCTCTCGCAGATCGGGCAGGGCAGGTCCGTCTCGTACGGGGGGATCGAGGGGGCGACAACGTACCCCTTCTTGTCGATGTTCAGGATGATCCCGAAGTCGCTCGGCTCGTCGTCCTCGCGCGAGGTCGCGATGAAGGGGCCGAAACGCCCCGTCCGGCGCACCATCGGGCGCCCCGTCTCCGGACAGCGCACGTCCACGAACTCGGCGGCCATCGGGCGCCCCTCGCGGTCGCAGGGGCACGCGTAGTTGCACTCGGGGTAGGTCGAGCAGGAGAGGAACCTCCCGTTCTTCCCGAAGCGGTAGACCAGATCGGAGCCGCACTTTGCGCACCGGTACTCCTTGGGGGCCGGGCGGATCTCCGCCTTGGCGTGCCCGAGTTCCTCATGGGCGCGTTCGAGGGCCTCGCTGAACCGGGCGTAGAACTTCTCGAGCATCTCGATCCAGTCGAGGTGCTCCTCCTCCACCTTGTCCAGCTCCCCCTCCATGGTGCGCGTGTAGCTCACGTCCATGATGCGGGGGAAGGCCTCGACGAGCTTGTCGGTGACCACCTCGCCCAGGTCGGTCGCGTAGAAGGCGCGCTGGATCTGCTCGACGTACTTGCGGTCCTGGATCGTCTGGATGATCGAGGCGTACGTGGAGGGGCGTCCGATCCCCTCGCTCTCGAGGACCTTGATGAGCCCCGCCTCGGTGTACCGCGCGGGGGGGCTGGTGAACTTCTGCTGCGCGTCGAAGGCGAAGGGGCTGAGCGGCTGCTTCTCCTCGAAGGCGGGGAGGTTCTGCTCGTCGCCCGCGCCCGGCACGCCGGAGACCTTATAAAAGCCGTCGAAGACGAGCACCCGCCCGGTGGTCTTGAAGACGCACGGGTTCTTCGGGTCGCGTCCGCCCTCGATCAGGACGGTGGTGGCGTCCCACTTGGCGGGGGTCATCTGGCTGGCGACGAAGCGCTGCCAGATCAGCTCGTAGAGCCGGAACTGGTCCGGCTTGAGCGCCCGCTTGACGCGATCGGGCGTGCGCGTCGGGTCGGTCGGGCGGATGGCCTCGTGGGCTTCCTGCGCGTCCTTGTTCGAGGAACGGTAGACGTTGGGCTTCTCGGGGAGGTACTCCCCGCCGTAGGTCTGGGCGATGTGCGAGCGCGCCGCGTCGATCGCCTCGGGGGCGACGTGCGTGGAGTCGGTTCGCATGTAGGTGATCAGGCCGGTGGGGCCCTCGCCCGGAATGTCCACGCCCTCGTAGAGGCCCTGGGCGGCGCGCATGGTCCGCTGGGCGCCGAACCCGAGACGGCTCGAGGCCGCCTGCTGCATCGTGCTCGTGATGAAGGGCGCTGACGGGCGGCTGGTGGTCCGCTTCGTCTCGATCGACTTGACCCGGTAGGTCACGCCCGTGTCCGCGGCGCCCGTGATCGTGCGCACCCAGCGTGCCGGCCCCTTGCCCCGGTCGTTCTCCGTCACCTCGGTGGTTACGCCGGTGAGCCCCGCCGCTTCCACCACCTTCGCGACGTTCCCCGAGATGTCCTGGCGATCGGGCGAATCGAACCCGGCGCCGTCCCCCCCCTCGACGCGCGGGGTGAAGGGCTGCCCACCGACCTCGACCAGCTCGCCCCGCACGCCCCCGTGCCGACCCAGCCACGCGTTTTGCTTCTTGATGCTCGGGCCCTGCCCGCGACGCGGGCCGGCCTCTTCCTTCTCTTGCAGGAACTCGCCCCAGAGTGGCGCCAGCTTCTTCGCGTCCGCCTCGCTCATCGCGAAGCAGCCCTCGATCTTCCAGTACTCGTCCGGGACGAAGGCCTGGATCTCACGCTCGCGCTCGACGACGAGGCGCACGGCGACCGACTGGACGCGCCCGGCGCTCAGGCCCCGCGCCACCTTCTTCCAGAGCAGGGGGGAGACCTGGTACCCGACGATCCGGTCGAGAATCCGCCGGGCCTGCTGGGCGTTGACCCGGTCCTCGTCGATCGGGTGGGGGTGCTGGAAGGCCTTGGTGATCTCCCCCTTCGTGATCGCCGGGAAGATCACCCGCTGGGCGTCCTTCGCGTCGATCCCCAGCTCCTGCGCCAGGTGCCACGCGATCGCCTCCCCCTCCCGGTCAAGGTCCGTCGCGAACCAGACCTTGCCGCCCGACTCCAGGACTTCCTTCGCGGCCTTCTTCAGGTCGCGGATCACCGCCTCCTTGCCGGGCAGGATCTGGTACGTGGGGGTGAAGCGCTTCTCCAGGTCCACGCCCGGGACGGGGGTCTTCTTCCCCTTCTCGCTCTTGCTGGGCAGGTCGCGGACGTGCCCCACCGAGGCGAGCACGAGGTAGTCCGGGCCCAGGTACTTGTTGATCGTCTTCGCCTTGCTCGGGCTCTCGACGATGACCAGGTCCTTGCCCTTGCCCATGCCGGCCTTGAAGCCCAGGCCCTTGCCCCCCCGGGACGAGGCCTTCTTGGAGGCGCCGCCCGAGGCCGTCTTGGTCTTCTTCTTGGCGGCGCCGGATTTTTTGGTGGTCTTCTTGGCCATGTGCTGCGTGGAGCCAATGCCCGGCGGCGGGGCGATGTCAAGCCGGGGGGGTTCGGCCCGACCCGGATCCGGGGTCGGGGGCATCCTCGGCCCGTTCACCCTGCGGGCTTGACCCGGACCCACCGATCCGTTGCCGCGGAACGCTGTGTCACGATGCTCTAACTATATGGGGCACAAGGGTTTGTGCATGTATCTCAGGGGGTGAGGAGGGCGCGTCCACCCAGACCGAGCCGGGGTGGGCCCGGAGACGTCTC
>JBITAG010000101.1:0-5046 GCA_044439985.1 Phycisphaerales bacterium JB059
CCGTCCACCCGCCACCGGTGGGTCGCGTCGAACATCAACACGGCTTCACCGTTCCACGCCCCCCGCCTGATGTTGTCGATCGCCAGCTCGAGCGGATCGATCCCCGTGATGATCCCGAGCATCCCCCCCTGCTCCGCCTGCACGAGCGAGCCGTAGATCTGCGTGTACAGCTCCTCAAGCAGCGGCCCCTCGACCGAGCCGGCCAGCGCGTCGTACACGTCCGACTCGTCCGTGTAGTCGAACGAGCGGTACATGTTCTGATGCAGCACCCGGAAGACCCGCTCGAGCGTCACCCGGTCGATCGGCGTCGGCGCCCGCCCGAGCCAGGGCGCCTCGACCCGGGTCACGCCCATCGTCGCCAGCCCGAGCACGGCGCTCACCCCCAGCGTGACCAGCGCCCGCGCCCCTCCGCGCCCCCGCGAGAGCGCAACGCCCAGCCAGAGCACGCTCATCCCCGCGACCCCCGCCATCGCGAGGCTCACCACACTCACCCGCGTCGGCTCGCCCTCCCCCTCGGGCACGGGGGGAACCTGCAGGAACCGGCTCGCGATGCCTCCCGCCGACCACTCCACCGTCGGATCCGCCTCCGAGAAGCGCACCAGCTCGACCACTCCCTCGGCGCGCACCTGACCCTCGAGCACCATCCGGACCTCGTTCTCGGGCTCGAGTTCCGCCGCGAGCTGGTCCACCGGGTAGCCCGGCCAGGTCAGCTCGACGTGCTCGGGGGGATCGTCGGCGGGGTAGACGATCACCGCCGAGCAGCGCATCAGCGCGCGCATCCCCGTCCGGGGGTAGAGCACGACCATCGCGGCGTCGGGGGTGAGATCCAGGCGGACGTTCTCGAGCGTCGGCTCGACCGAGCGTCCGTCGATCGTCACCCGAACCTGCTCCCGCAGGTACGCCTCGAACTCCTCCCGCAGCCGTTCGGCCTCCACCGGCTCCACGCGATCGAGGGCCTCCCGGTGCACGCCCAGCACCTCATCCAGGAAGGCGATGTTGACCCCCACGCTCCAACGCACCCCGTCCGGCTCGATCGCGGCCCGGAGATCCGCGTGCGGGCCATCCTGCGGGTGAGCCCGGGCCAGGGGACCCGGGACAAGAAGGATCAAGGCGAGGAGGAGGCTCGTCCGGAGTCGGGGCAAAGGGGAAACAGGCACGCTGGTATTCTAAAGGCTCCGGACGGGGCGGGATGCAACTCGGATCTCCCCCCCGGGGTATCCTCTTTGACTCTGCCCCGGGGCGTCGGTCCGCGCGGGCATTTCTGGCCTTTGCAACGGGACACACCCATGACGACCACCTCGACGCTCCGCGCCGCGCTCCTGGCCCTCGCCGCCGGCTCCCTCACCACCCCGGTTCTCGCCAACGACGAGGACCCGGGCGTCTCCTCGGGCGCCCCGATCCGGGACGCCCTGGCGGACGTCTCCGAGGACGTCCGCGAGTACAACGACCATCTGGTCACCCTCGCCAACCCGTACATGATGGGCCGCGTCCCCGGCTCCGAGGGCATGGAACGCGCCAAGGACTACGTCGAGTACCACTTCCGCCAGGCCGGGCTCTCCCCCGCCTTCCCCGCCAACGTGGACGGCGCCAAGACCGACTTCTCCTCCTTCAGAGATCCGTTCAGCCTGGGCGGCTCCTGGAAGGCGACGACCGAGGTGATCCGGGCGACCGGCGCCGAGAAGCTCGTCCCCGAGGAGGACTTCGTCCTCACCGGCCTGGGCGGCGAAGGGACCGTCACCGGGCAGGCGGTCCTCGTCGGGTACTCGATCGACAACGGGCGTGACGGGTACAGCAGCTACGCGGACGACGACCGCCTCGAGGGCAAGATCGCCGTCATGTTCCGCTTCGAGCCCATGCACGACCAGGGCAAGAGCCGCTGGACCAACGGCGGGGGCTGGACCAACCAGGCCTCGTTCAATAACAAGCTCCGCGCCGCCACCGAGCGCGGCGCCGCGGGCGTCATCATCGTCAACACCCCGGGCGCCGACGACGGACGCATCGAACAGCTCTCCCGCTTCTCCACCGGCGGCGGGGGCGCCGACGTGCCCGTGATGATGATGTCCCCCGAGGGCGCTGAGAAGCTCATCGCCGCCGACGACTCCGTCAGCCGCTCCCTCCTCGAGCTTCGCAAGCACTTCGACGAGGGCGGCGAGATCCTCGAACTCAACACCACCGTCACGCTCGAGGCCGAGTCCGATCGCGAGGAACTCACCGCCGAGAACGTCGCGGGCGTGATTCACGGCGCCGGGGGGCTGGAAGACGAGTGGATCGTGGTCGGGGGCCACCTGGACCACATCGGCATGGGGTACTTCGGCTCGCGCACCGGCCCCGGCGAACTCCACCCCGGCGCCGATGACAACGCCTCCTCCGCCGCCGGGCTGATCCTCTTCGCCGAGAAGATCTCCGAGTCCATCGCCCAGATGGACCCCGACACCCCACGTCGTTCCATCATGATCTGCGCCTTCTCGGGTGAGGAGTCCGGCCTCAACGGCTCACGCCACTACGTCAACGACCCCATCGTGCCCATCGAGAACCACGTCCTCATGATCAACTGGGACATGATCGGGCGCATCCTCGACGAACGCCTCATCGTCGCCGGCGTCAACACCGCCGAGGGCCTCGAAGACTTCCTCCAGCCCTTCTTCGATGAGTCCGGCCTGGACATCCAGGCGCCCGAGCAGATGAACGGCGCCTCGGACCACACCTCCTTCTACCAGAAGAAGATCCCCGTCCTCTTCTCGATCATCGCCGACTTCCACGAGGACTACCACACCCCCAACGACGTCTCCTGGAAGATCAACCGCGTCGGCGCCGTCAAGACCGTCAACATGTACCACGACATCGTCCTCGCCGCCGCCCAGCGCGCCGAGCGGTTCGAGTTCGTCGAGTCCAGCCGGCCGGCACGCCAGCGCGGCCCGGGCAACATCAAGGTCCGCCTCGGCATCATGCCCGGAAGCTACGCCGAATCCGAGACCGGCATCCCCATCGGCGGCGTCTCCCCCGACGGCCCCGCCGCCAAGGCCGGCATGCTCGAGGGCGACCGCCTCGTCCGGTGGGACGGCCAGAAGATCGGCTCCATCCAGGCCTGGATGACCCTGCTCGCCAAGCACGAGCCGGGCGATCAGGTGAAGGTCGGCGTCAAGCGGGACGGCGAGGAGATCACCCTCGACGTCACCCTCGAAGGCCGCTGATCCCCCCTACATCCTCCGATATCCCCACGGGGACCATGGGCCGCCATGGTCCCCGCTTTCATTTCCGGGCCCCCCCACCCCGGACGCGGAACCGAGATTTGGAGCAACCCGACAAGAAGCTGGGCCGAAAAGAAGGGGGTCTGTATACTGCCGTTGTCGCCGCCGCGCGACCGTCGCCAAGCCCGCCCCGCCGCTCGTCGCGGCCCCCGCCAGCGCGGACTCGGCCCCCACCCGCCCGGTGCAACGCCGGGTCCACGCAGGAGTTCACACGACATGAGCCGCTCCCACACCCGACGTCTGCTCAGCGCCCCGATCCTCGCGATCCTCGGCGCGGGTCTGGCGCTCCCCGCCGCCCCCGCCGCGGCGCAGTACGACCAGTCCCAACGCAAGGTCGTCGTGAACCCGAAACGCGAGACGCTGGTGCGCCTCTCCCAGCCGATGACCATCAACCTCGAGCAGCAACGCCTCGAAGACGTGATCCAGTTCGCCGCCGACTTCTCCGGCGCCAACATCGAGCCGCTCTGGATCGACGACAACAACAGCTCCGGCCACGACCCCGACCTCGAGATCACCGTCAAGATCCAGCAGGGGACCGTCCTCGATCTGCTCGAGCGCGTCCTCAGCCGCTCCGCCGATGACGCGGGCTTCCCCGAGAGCTTCACCTGGCAGCTCACCCCCAACGGCGCCTTCGAGATGGGCCCCAAGGACCGTCTCAACCGGCGCAAGACCACCGTCATCTACGACATCCGCGACCTCATCTTCGAGATCCCCGACTACGACGAGGCCCCCGAGTTTGACCTCCAGTCCGTCCTCCAGGCCGGACAGGGCGGAGGCGGGCAGAGCCCCTTCTCCGGGCAGACCCAGGACCGCGAACGCGCCGACAAGCGCGAACTCGGCGAGGAGGTCATCACCATGATCACCACCCTCGTCGAGCCCGACGAATGGGCCACCAACGGCGGTGACGGCGCCTCGGTCACCTACTACCAGGAAAACCTCATCGTCCGCGCCCCCGACTACATCCACCGCCAGCTCAACGGCTACTCCTTCTGGCCCCGCAACCTCACCCGCGCGACCTACGCCAACGGCCAGCGACGCGTCGATGTCCTTCCCGACCCCGGCGCCCGGCGCAAAGCCCCCTGAACCCCACGCCAAACCCATCGTCCCCCTCGCACGCCGCCCGCTCCGCCGGGCGGCGTGCTCGTTCGTGACCCAGCCGACGCGCCGGTTAGAATCGCCCCGCATGGCCCGACGCTCCGCCAAGCCCGCCCGACGCGCCACCCCCGACCCCGGCGCCCTGCGCGCCCAGAAGGCCTACAAGGCCGGAGACCTGCGCACCGCCCTGGCCCACGCCGCCCTCGCCCTCGCCCGACGCCCGCGCGACGCCGACCTCCTCCACCTCCAAGGCAGCGCGATGGTCCAGCTCGGCGACCCGCAGGGCGGCCTTGAGAAGCTCCTCCTCGCCGACAAGGCCCGCCCCCTCAACCCGCCCATCCTCCTCTCCATCGCCCAGACGCAGCGCAAGCTCCAGCTCATCGACGACATGCACGCGACCATCGAGCGCGTCCTCTAGGTCGCCCCGAAGCTCCCACCGGCGATCAACCTCAAGGCCCAGTCCCTGCGCGAGCAGGGACGCTACGAAGAGGCCGAGGCCGTCCTCACCCCCGCCCTTGAGCGCGACCCGGACGACCCCGTGCTCCTCACCGCCCTCGCCACGCTCTGCGTCTCCACCCGTCAGACCGAGCGCGGCATCGAGGCCTGCGAGCGAACCCTCGCGCTGGAGAACCTCGTCCCGGACGTCGAACGCTTCACCCGCTTCACGCTCGGCCAGCTCTTCGACCAGGCCGGACGCTACGAC
>JBITAG010000102.1:0-7247 GCA_044439985.1 Phycisphaerales bacterium JB059
GCCTGGCGTTGATGTGGAACGACGGCGACGAGTCCACGCCCGTCGCCGGGCGGTATTACGAGCTGCTGCGCCGAGTCTCGACGGACGGGACGCTGTCGCACAAGATGGTCGCGGCGGGTCCGACCCTGGCGCCGCCGTTCGAGCGGATGGAGCGGCTGACGTTCCGGAACGAGCAGCGGATGGACCGCGCGGGGCTGATCGGGCGGGCGATGAGCGCGAGCTATGTGCCGAGGTCGGGTCCGGAGCGGGATTGGCTGGTCGAGGCGTTGGGGGCACTGCACGAGGAGAACGCGGACGCCGAGGGGATGGTGACGTTCGAGTATCGGGTGACGCTCTACCTGGGTGAGCGTCCGACGCGTTAGGCGAGGAGGACGCCCTGGAGGGCGAGCTTGCCGGCGTCGGTGACGCGGACGCGCACGATCTGTCCGACGAGGTCATCCGGCGCCTGCTCACCCGTGTCCACATCGAAGAAGACGATCTGGTCGCCGTCGGTGCGTCCGGACATCTGGACGGGTCCGGGCTCGGTCGGCTCGGCCTTGAGGGTGGTGGCGGTGGGCGCGGAGCCGCCGACGGTCAGGCCGACCATGCCCGTCCCCGGCTTGACGTCCACGCCTCGCTTCTTCTTCTCGACTCGGCTCAGGCCCTCGACGAGGATGTCAAACTCCCGGCCGATCTGTTCGCGGCTGATCGCGTCGGAGATCTCCGCCTGCACGGCGAGCAGGCGGTTGTTCCGCTCCCGCTTGACCGATTCGGGGACGTCGTCGGGGATGCGGTCGTAGGCGACGGTCCCGGGGCGGGGGGAGTACTTGTAGATGAACGGGTTCTTGGCCCGGCTGCGTCTGACCATCTCGTTGGTCGCGTCAAATTCCTCGTCGGTCTCGGTGGGGAAGCCGACGATGATGTCGCCCGAGATCATGAGGGGGCGCCCGATCTCGGGCTGGTCGAGGATGGAGCGTGCGCGGTCGAGGAACTCGAAGTACTCCTCGACGGTGTACCCCCGGTTCATCATCTTGAGCATCCGGTTGGAGCCGGACTGGGCGGGGACGTGGAGGTATCGGCAGATGCGCGGGCAGTCGCGGATAACCTCGAGGACGTCGTCGCCGAAGTCTCGCGGGTAGCTCGTCACGAACCGCAGGCGTTCGATCGCGGGGACCTCGTCGTGGATGCGTTGGAGGAGGTCGGCGAAGGTGGTGACGTTCTCACCTGAGAAGGCGTCGCGATGGTGCGAGCCCTTGTAGGTCCGGCCCTTCTGGGGTTGGACGACGCCGCCCACGGTGACGCTGGCGCCGTGCTCGAACCGGTAGTGGTTGACGGTCTGGCCGAGGAGGGTGATCTCGATGACGCCGGCGTCGGCGAGGCGTTTGCACTCGTCGAGGATGTGCTCCGGGGGCCGGTGCATCTCGGCGCCTCGGGTGTGCGGGACGACGCTGTAGGTGCAGAACTTGTTGCACCCGCGGGTGATGCGGACGTAGGCGGACCGGTTGCGTCCCTCATCGACCGGGGAGATGGTGCGGGAGAGGTCGAGCAGCTCGAGGTCATCGCCGGCTGCGGCGAGCGTGCCGGAGCGGCGCGAGGTGTCGCCCTGGAGGGCGACCTGGCGGGCCGAGCTTCGGGCGGGGGGGGCGTCGGCGAGGGCGGCCCGGGTGCGCACGGCGTTGTCGATCAGCTCGGGGAGCTTGTCGAGTTCGCCCGGGCCGCAGAGGACGTCCACGACCGGCATCCGGTCGATCATCGCCTCGCCGTCCCGTTCGGCCATGCAGCCGAGGACGCCGACGACGAGCCCGGGCTCCGCCGCCTTGCGTTTCCTGATCTCGCCGAGTCGGCTCCAGACCTTCTGCTCGGCCCGGTCGCGCACGGAGCAGGTGTTGTACAGGACCACGTCCGCCCGATCCGCCTCCGGGGTGAAGCGGTAGCCGAGCTGGCGCAGGCGCCCGGCGACAAGCTCGGAGTCGAGCTCGTTCATCTGGCACCCGTAGGTCTCGAGATAGACGGTCCGAGGGGGCATGGGGGCAATCCTACGCCGGCGGGGGGGCGGATAGACTCCGCCCATGTGGGCGGCCCTGCGAGAGTGGTTCCACAACCTGTCGCTGGCGAACAAGTGCCTGCTGCTCTTCGGCGGCGCCGCGACGCTCATCATCCTGATCGCGTTGAGCCTTCCCTGGCTCCGGATGAACACGCTCGTCGACACCGCCGAGCGGGACACGACGCGCGAGGTGATCGGGGCGTGGCGTTCGCTGGAGGTGGGGGAGGGGCAGCGTCGCCCGACGATGCTCGCCGGGACGTACGTCGAGGAGATGACCCTGGAGCGGGTCCGACAGGAGGCGGAGACGGACGCCTTCCTGCGTCGGGCGATGCGTCAGTTCGAGAAGGACGCCTCGCCGGGGCGGGAACGCTTCGAGCGGGACTGGGTGGGGTTCAGCCGGCTCTACCGGATGGCCCTGCCCGTCCGTGACGAGCAGGGGCGGTTTGCGGGGCTGATCCTGGGGGAGCGTCGGTCCTCGGACGCGGGCGTGCTGTTGACGGTCAACACCCTGTACGTGATGGCGGCGGGTTCCGTGGTGCTGGCGGTGGCGCTCGTTGTTTTCGCGGTGATCACTCGCCGGCTCATCCTGGCCCCGGTGGAATCGCTGCGGGACGCGGCGGAGCGGGTCCGGGATGGCGATCTCCAGACCCGGGCGGAGATCGAGACGGGGGACGAGTTCGAGGAGCTGGCGGACACCTTCAACCTGATGCTCTCGGCGCTCGCGGCCAAGCAGAGCGAGCTGCGTGCGATCAACGATGCGCTCGACGTCAAGCTCACGGAGATGGCCGAGGCGAACGTGGCGTTGTTCGAGGCGGCCAAGCTCAAGGGGGACTTCCTTGCGAACGTCTCGCACGAGCTGCGCACGCCCCTGAACTCGATCATCGGGTTCGCGGAGCTGCTGCTGGAGATCGCCAAGGGCGAGCACCGTGAGGGGGGGGAGGAGCGTCGGCAGACGGGGGCCCGGTCGCTGGAAAAGCGCATCCGGTACCTGGAGAACATCGTCAGCGCCGGGCGGGCGCTGCTGGAGCTGATCGAGAGCCTGCTGGAGATGGCCAAGCTCGAGGCGGGGCGGACGGAGCTGAACATCGACCAGGTCAACGTCGTGGACGCCTGCCAGGGGCTGGTGGGTCTGATCCATCCGCAGGCGAACCAGAAGGGGGTCCGGGTCCGGCTCGAGTCTCAGGGGGAGAGCCCGACGATCGAGACCGACGCGCGCAAGTTCCAGCAGGTCGTCTTCAACCTGCTCTCCAACGCGGTGAAGTTCACCGCGGATCCGGAGGGTGAGGAGGGGCGCGGCGAGGTGGTCGTGCGGGTCGAGCGTCTGCGTGAGGCCGACGACGCGGAGGGGAGCGGTCAGGTCCGGGTCTCCGTGATCGACAACGGGCCGGGGATCACCCCCGAGGACCAGAAGCGGGTCTTCGACAAGTTCGAGCAGCTCGAGTCCGGGCACACCCGGGGTCACTCGGGGGCGGGGCTCGGCCTCGCGATCGTCCGCGAGCTGGTGGGGGTGCTGCAGGGGGAGATTCAGCTCGTTTCGGAGATCGGGCGGGGCTCGATGTTCTCGGTGATCCTGCCCGAGCGGCTGAGCGAGGAAACGAGCCAGGAGGAGGAGCTTGAGCGTCGGTTCCGTGGGGCGCTCAGCGCCGAGCGGGAGCTTGACGAGGGCTGATCAGGCCCGGCGCCCGCCGGCGTCGATGGCGCCCTGCACGTGGCGGACGTCGGTCTTCCCGGAGGGGAGCATCTCGACGGAGACGACGTCGATGCGCACCGGGCGGTTCTCCCAACCGTTGGAGCGACGCATCCAGCGGGTGAGGGCGGCGAGCTTGGCGCCCTTGCGGCGTGTGATGCTCGCCTCGGCGTGGGGGCGGTCGCCCTCCTCACGCTTGCGGGTCTTGACCTCGACGACGACCACCGTCTGCTTGTCGGGCGCCTCGCAGATGAGGTCGATCTCCCCGATCCGGGTCCGCACGTTCTTGGCGACCACGCGGTAGCCCGAGCGTTGCAGGCGGGCGGCGGCGATGCGTTCGCCGCGCTTGCCCAGATCCGTCGTCGCGGATTTCTTCTTTCTGAACAGTGTCTTGAGCATCCCGTCTCCGGCTCCAACTCACGGCGTGGGGGCGTAGCGTCGCTCGGCGATCTCGAGGAGACGCTGCTCGATCTCCTCGATGCCCGACACGTTCGCCCGCTCGATCAATCGCTGAATGTAGCGCGTCAGTTCCTCGTTTCGTCGCTCGTTGAGCAGTTCGTTGTAGATCTGGCGCTGGGCTTCGTACAGGTCCACCTTCTCGTCCACAATCTCTTCAAGGGTCATCCAGCCGGTAAAGCTCCCGAACTCGAAGGGGCCGGTGACCTGCCCGACCCGGAGTGTCCGGGCACGCTCGTTGAGGGCGTCCACGGCCCAGAACTCCGCGTGCTCGAAGTCCCCCTTGAACTGGGCCTCGTGCAGCCCTCCGGTGTCGGGGTTGAATCCGTTGGGCGCGTCGGAGGCGACCTGGGCGAAGGGGAGGCCGGACGCGAGGGCGTCGCGGACCGCCGCGACGCCCTGCTCGTCGCTGGTGCGCACGCGGATGAGGCGGAACCGGGCCACCGGGTCGGGGTTGTATTTCTCGGCGTCCTGTTCGTAGCGCAGCTCGACGTCACGCCAGCTGACGTTCACCCGCTTGTTGATCACGCGCTGGAACTCAAGGCGGACGAGCGTCAGCTCTTCCTGCTCGCGTAGCGACTCCTCGAGCGACTGGCCGGTCTCCTCCTCGACGCGTTTGGCGGCGAGCGTCTGGGAGCCGAGGTTCCGGCTCACCAGGTCCTCACGGAAGGTCTGCAGGAACGCGCGCAGGCCCTGTTGCTGTTCCGGGGTGAGGCTGGAGACCGCCTCGGCACGGAGCAGTTCGTCCCGGAGGAGCCCGTCGAGTTCGCGCCGGATCTGGGCCTGGGCGAACCGGCGCCAGTTGGCGCGGTTGAGCCGCTCCCCCTCCGCGCGGAGTCGGTCGGCCATGGGATCGAGGAAGGCGTTGGCGTAGATCGGGCGTCCGTTGATGTCGCCGACCTTCGCGTCGACGAACTCGGCCCGTCCGGCGGCCGCGACCGGGCCGGCGCTCGGGCTCGGGGCGCCCGGGGAGGTGACCAGATCGAGGGAGGCGTTCGGGGGGGGGGCGAGGTCGATCGCCGGGCTGGCGTCGGGAGGGGGGGTGAGGGGGGCGCGGACGTTCTGATAGGTGGTGGGGGGGGCGTCGGGATCGGCGAAATCGCGGGGCGAGAGCACGCGGCCCTCGGCCCGGTCCGGGGCGGCGCTGGAGCAGCCCAGCGGCAGGGCCAGCGCGGCGAGGGCAAGGCTCGCCCACGCCGATCGCCGTGTGAGGTTCGGGCGGGTCGGGGTGGGGGGTCTGACGTCATCCATGCGAGAAGCCCTCAGGTGTCGGCGTCGTGGGCGCGGCTCCCTCGCTAGGATCGAAGATCCAAGGAGACGCGATGTCCGATCCGGAACAGCCCAAGATTATCGTGGATGACGACTGGAAGTCGGCGGCCCAGGCCGAGAAAGAGCGCCTGGCGTCAGAAGAGGCCTCGAAGAAGCAGGAACCGAAGGGCGCCTCGCCCGGCGGATCGCTGCCGGAGAAGGCGAGCTTCGACGATCTCCTTCGGCTCATGGCGACGCAGGCCCTGATGTACATGGGCGCTTTCCCCGACCCGCAGACGGGGCAGGCGATGGTGGCCCTCGATCTGGCGAAGCTGCACGTTGACCTGCTGAGCGTGCTCGAGGAGAAGACCCGGGGCAACCTGAGCGACGAGGAGTCCAAGGCGCTGACCGGGATTCTCACCGAGCTGCGGATGCAGTTCGTGGAGGTGACCAAGGCGGTCGCGAAGGCGGCGGAGGAGGGGCGGCTCTCGCAGGGAACGCCGGGGACGCCGGGGGCGCCACCGCCGACGGCGTGAGCCGGGAGCGGGGTTGAGACGGGGTCTCATCTCGGGGCCCGACTGAGCCGCCGCCGCTCGAATGGACGATGATGATGGGCCCGGGCGAGCCCGCCCGACGCCCGCCCCGACCCGGGGCTGAGAATCAAGGAGTTGCCCGTGACCACCACGGATGGTCCAACACAGTCGCACCACCTGTTGCTCCGGCGCCTGCACTCCCTGACCGGGATCGTGCCGATCGGCATCTTTCTGATCTTCCACCTGACGACGAACGCGTCGGTGGTCTGGGGCGCGGCGAACTCCCGCATGCCGGGCGAGGGCCTCGAACGGGGCATCGAGACGTTTCAGCACGAGGTGAGCTGGATCAACAACATGCCGGGGCTGCTTCTCATCGAGATCTCGCTCTGGCTCGCGATCGGCTTCCACTCGATCCTCGGGCTGGTGTACGCCCTGGGCGGGAAGCCGAACGTCGGTCACTACGCGTACCCCGACAACTGGCGATACACCCTGCAGCGGCTGACGGGGTACGTTGGCATCTTCTTCATCCTGTACCACATCGCGACGCTGCGGTGGGGCTGGGCGTTCCTGGTTCCCGGGGGGACCGAGTGGAGCCATGAGTTTGCCGCCTCGACTCTTGCGGCGGCGCTGCGTGGCTCGTCGGAGGGCTTCACCGCTGCGGGCGTTGCGGTCTCGCTCGGCTACTTCATCGGGGTGACGAGCCTGGTCTTCCACTTCGCCAACGGGCTGTGGACCGCGGCGATCACGTGGGGCCTCACGGTCAGCGTCGCCGCCCAGCGGCGCTGGGGCGTGGTCTGTGCGGGGTTGGGCGTCGCCCTGATGGGGGCGGCGTGGATGGCGTTGATCGGGTTCCTGGTCACGGATCCCGCGGACGCCCGGGTGATCGAGGCTCGGATGGGTGGGGGGACGCACACGCTGCCGGGCGAGCACGGAGGAGACGCGGTCGGCAACGCCGAGACGGGACGGGAGCCCTGATCCGATCTGGGGCAGGCCCGCGGGCATCGGGAGCGGGCGATCGAACGAATACCACCACGCCGGGAGGGACGCCCGGCAGTCAGTGAGGCGGATCCATGTCGCAGGAGCGAGTGATAGTGGTTGGGGGCGGGCTGGCGGGGCTGGCCGCGAGCGTTCGGATCGCGGAGGCCGGCGTCCCGGTGGACCTGTTCTCGATGGTGCCGGTGAAGCGATCGCACTCGGTGTGCGCACAGGGGGGCATCAACGCCTGCAACGAGGTCGCCCGCCAGCAGGGGTACTCCGAGTACCAGCACTTCGACGAGACGCTCTACGGCGGCGACTACCT
>JBITAG010000103.1:0-6498 GCA_044439985.1 Phycisphaerales bacterium JB059
GGGAAGAGGACGAGGGGGAGCATGCCGCCCACCGACGTGAGAACGCTCATGAAGATGGGGCGGATGCGTGTGCGCACGGCGGCGGCGATCGCCTCGAGGGGGGGCATGGGGCCCTGGGCCCCCTCCTCTTCGAAGAGCCCCCGCATGAAGTTGAGGGACTGGTGGACGATGAGGATGGCGTTGTTCACCACGACCCCGATGAGGATGACGAAGCCGAGCATCGTCAGCACGTCGAGCTGCTGGGGCGCCTTGGTGGGGTCCTGCAGGGACCACCAGTGGACGATGGCGAGCCCCGCGAACCCCCCGACCACGGCGAGGGGGATCGTGAACATGATGACGAAGGGATAGACGAAGCTCTCGAAGAGGGCGGCCATGAGCAGGTAGGTGACCAGGAGGGCCCAGACGAGGCGCGCGGTCATCAGGCTCGGGTTGGCGCCGAAGCCCATCACCAGGCCCGCGACGACGAGCGCGAGGAGGGCCGCTCCCGCGGCGGCGTAGAACAGGCGCGCCTCACCGGCGCCCATGGCCCGGATGGTCGCGTACCCGGCGACACCAAGCCCGGCCAGGAGCAGCAGGCCCGTCACGATGTTGAGGGGCGTGAACCAGCTCGCGTGGTCGCGGGGCGGGGCGGGAGGACCGAAGAGCGAGGCCTTGACCTCGTCGAGCTTGGCCGCGGTTCCCTCCATGCGGACGCGCATGGAGCTGTCGATCATGCCCGCGGCTCGGGCCGGCGCGATCGCCTCCTCGCGCAGCCAGGTCATGGTTTCCTCGAGGGGGGCGTCGTCCGGCGGGTCCACCTGGATGGTGACCGCGGCGAGTTCCTCGATGCGTTGGATCTCCTGACTGGCGCGCCCGGGAACAAAGTCCACGACGGTGTCGATGGGGACGATCGGCCCGGCGGGGGTGGCGATCGGGACGGTGGCGAGCTGTTCCTTGAAGTCGAGTCGCCCGCCCTGGGGGAGCACGACGAGGTCGATGGTTCGTCCGTTGTGCTTGTAGTCGCCGACGAACGCGCCGTCGAAGAGCGCGCGGATGGCGACGCCGACCCCCTCGGTGGTGAGCCCGAGTTCGCGGCCGCGCTCGTTGAGTTCGACCTGGAGTTCCTGCTCGAGGAGGCTGAAGTTCGCGGGGCTGGGGCGAACGTCGGCGTAGCCGAAGCGTGCGGCGGCGGTCATGAAGACGGTCTGGGCCGCGGCGCTGACCCGGTCGAGATTGGGGCCGGAGATCTCGATGTCGATGGTGTTCCCCCCGCTGGCGCCGTTGCCGAAGAGGGAGGACTGCCCGGCGCCGCCGAAGCTGTCGGGGATGCTGCTCATGGCGTTGGTGAGGAGCTGACCGACGGGGCGGACGACCTGCTCGTTCTCGCTGGTGCCGCCGACGAACATGCTGGTGCCGAAGGCGCCGATGAAGAAGTTGCTCATCGGGACGGGCTGGAAGGGAGCGGGGGCGGGGCCGGGTCCGAAGGAGAAACGGGGGATCTCGGGGAGGGCGGCGACGGTGTCGGGCTCGTCGTAGGTGGCGTCGAGATAGGGCTTGACCTGGGCCTCGATGCGCCGGGCGATCTGCTCGCGCATGTCGAGGGAGAGCCCCGGGGGGATGAGCAGGCCCCCGAAGACGAGGTTGCGGTTGCCCGCGGGGAGGTAGTCGAGGGGCGGGGCGAGGCGGAGGGCGCCGAAGAGACTCGCGGCGGTCAGGAGGATGATGATGGCGGGCCGGAGGGTCCAGCCACGCCACCCGGTCATGAGCCAGAGCATGACGCGCCCGATCTGCCCGTTGAGCGCGCCCAGTGCGGGGACGAGCCCGAAGAGGCTCTTGAACGCGCGGGTGAACGGGTTGGGCTTCCGCTCCCCGCCAACGCGGAGCCAGCGTGCGGCGGCGGTCGGGATGACGGTGATCGAGACGATGAGGGAGAGGACGACCGAGGCGACGATCGCGAGGGAGATGTCGCGGAAGAGCTGGCCGGCCTCCTCCTGGATGGTGAGCACGGGGACAAAGACGGCGGCGGTGGTGAGGGTGGAGGCGAGGATGGCGCCCCAGACCTCGCGCCCGCCGAGGTAGGCGGCGCGCCGGGCGGGCTCCCCGTCCTGCATGCGTCGGCAGATGTTCTCGAGCACGACGATGGCGTTGTCCACGACCATGCCGACGGCGAAGGCGAGGCCGGCGAGCGAGATGATGTTGAGCGTGCGTCCGAGCGCGAGCAGAACGAGGAAGGTGCCGATGACGGAGATGGGGATGGCCAGCGCAATGATCGCGGTGGAGGTGAACGAACGCAGGAAGAGGAGGAGCACGACCACAGCGATCAGGCCGCCGACGTAGAGGTTCTGGGTGACGAGGCCGACGGCGGAGTTGATGTAGACGGTTTCGTCGTAGACCTGGCGGAGGCGGAGGTCGGGGCCGACGGGCCCGCCGCTGGTGACGCCGCCGTAGTTGGGGAGGAAGTCGTTCCGGATCTCGTCGAGGCGGGGACGGAGTTCCTCCATGACCTTGACGACGTTGGCGCCGGTCTGTCGGATGACGGGCATGGCGATGGAGGGGTGTCCGAGGGAGCGGACGAAGCCGCGTTGTTTCTGGAAGCTGACCTCAACGTCGGCGACGTCCTTGACGTAAACGGGGCGTCCGTCGCGGTAGGCGACGATGGTCTCGAGCACCTGCTCGGGGGTCTCGAACTGACCGACGAGCCGGACGCGGTAGTCGCGTTTGCCCTCGGCGATGGAGCCGGCGGAGACGTTCTGGTTCTCGCCCCGGAGGGCGGCGACGACATCGACGTGGGTCAGGCCGCGCTGGGCGAGGGCGATGGGGTTGATGTAGACCCGGGCCTCGCGCTCGCGCCCGCCGTAGATGTTGACCTGCGCGACGCCGTCGATGCGTTCGATGTACGGCTTGACCTCCTTCTCGAGGTCGTCGTAGAGGGAGGTGATGTCGAAGCCGGGGTGCTTGGCGATCTTGTCCTCGGGCAGGTCGAGGATGAGCCAGGCGATGGCGTTGTCGATCTCGCCGTCGGAGATCCGGATGACCGGCTCGTTGACGTCGTCGGGGTAGTCGGGGACCTGGCGGAGGGCGTCGGAGACTTCCTGGCTGGCGCGGGTGATGTCGGCGCCAATCACGAACTCAAGGGTGATGGTGCTGATGCCCTCGGAGGAGCTTGATCGCATCTTTTTGAGGTCGGCGACGTTCTTGAGCCGTTCCTCCTGCTCCTTGGTGATCTCGTCAACGATCTCCTGCGGGGACCGACCGGGCCAGGTCGTTTCGATCGTGATGATCGGGCGGTCCACGGTCGGCGTGAGCTGGATCGGGATCGAGCCGAGGCCGATGAGCCCGAACATGACGACGAGGATGACGGCGACGGTAACCGTCACGGGCTTGGCGATCGCGAAGCGAACGATGTCCACGGGTCAGCCTCCCTCGGCGGGGGTGTCGGTCTGCGCCTGTCCCGAGTCGGCCTGCGGGGTCTGGGCGTCGCCCAACCGTCCGAGGACGTTGAGCGGCTGCGTCGGGCGGAGACGCTCGTTGCCCTCCACCACCACGTCCATGCCCGGGCGGAGCATGCCCGCCCGGATGGCGATGCGATCGCCGACCGCGAAGAGACGCTCGACCGGGGCGATCATCGCCTGCCCGCCGGCGTCGAAGTAGACGTACTCGCCCGCGTCGTTGCGCAGGATGGCGTCCTTGTGAACGGTGGTTGTCTCGGCGCGGACGCGGGTGGGCATCATGGCGACGACGCTCATCCCGGGCTTCATCAGCTCGTCGGGGTTGTCCATCGCGAGGCGGACGGGAAACAGGCGGCTCAGCTCGTCGCCCTGGGGCACGATGCCGATCACCCGCCCCGGCACGTACGCGTCGAGCGCGGGCACGTGCACGTCGATCACCAGCTCCCCCTGTGCGGCGAGCAGCTCCCCCACGCGCCCCACCACGTTCTCCGGGACGTTCACCCGCGCCTCGAGCGAGCGGACGGAGACGATCTCCAGGACGGGATCCCCCCGCGAGGCCCACTGCCCCACCTCGGTCGCCTTGCGAACGACCCGCCCCGAGAAGGGAGCGCGGATGGTCATGTCCTCGAGGCGGGCCTCGGCGCTGGCGACGTCGGCCCGGGCGACGGCGAGGTCCGCCTCCGCCTGGGCGAGCGTGGCCTGGTCCGCCGCGACGCGCGTGCGCCCGTCGTCGAGTTCCGACTCGGAGGCCGACCCCCGGGCGTCGAGCTGCATGAGGCGCTCGAGGTCGCGCTGAGACTGATCGAGTTCGGCGCGACGCTGGGCGATGAGGGCCTCGGCCAGGGCGACCTGCGCACGGGCACGGCTCAGGTCGATCTCGACGTAGGTCGGGTCGAGCTGGGCGACGATCTGGCCCCGCTCGACCAGATCCCCCGCCTCCAGGTCGAGCTGCGCGACCAGCCCGGGCTCCTCGGCGGCGAGGCTGCTGCGCCGACGCGTGAGGATCTGCCCCGTCGCGGCGCGCTGCTGCTCGACGACCTCGGCGCGCACCGCGTCAAGGACAACATTGGCCGGGGGGGGTCCCTGCGGCTGTCCAAGCCCGACCGGCGTCAACACCATGAACAGACCGACCGCGACTGTGAACGGACTGCGCCGCATGCTCGCTCCTCGCATGGAGAGTCACTCTCCCTTACAGATGGCAACTTGTGGGGTTCCCGCGCCCTGCGCCTCTCGGATCATTGGAGCGCCGGTGGGTTCGGATCACCGGCGGGCCGATTGAAATAAGGGAAACACCCCGGATCGCGGTTCGGGGTGCGGGGTCCGAGGTGTTTCCCGTGCGGCGAGGTTAGGGAAAAGTGCCCGAATTGCATCCTTCCTGCTCCAGAATCACGGTGAACTGCGATCGACGCCGGCGGCGTTGCTAGATTCGGAGCCACTCGGGCGAACGCCCTACTGGTGTTGAAGGCGCCCCGCAATCTGGGGAGAGGAAGGGCGCCGCACGGGTTGTCATCCCCACCGAGGCTCCCGATGGGTCAGCGGAGAATGAACCAGCGCGTGACGCTTGCGGCGGTGGCGCGCCGCGCCGGCGTCGCGGAGTCCACCGCCAGCCGCATCATGAACGGATACACGCAGAACTTTCGCGTGCGTCCGGAGGTGCGCGAGCGGGTGTTGCAGGCGGCGGCCGAACTGAACTACCGCCCGAACCCGATGGTGCGATCGATCGCGGCGAAGCGGACAAACCTCGTCGCGGTCATCGGCTCCCCCTGCGGGGAGTCGCTGAGCCTCGCGGTGCGCGCCGCGGCCTCCGCGCTCCTGCAGCACCGGATCCACGTGGGCACCTCCTTCTTTGAGCCCCCGGACCTGGTCTTCGGCGTCCCCTCCTGGCGGGTGGACGGGGTGATCGCCGCGGGCATGGTTGATCCGGACGAGCTGCGGGCCCTGACGGGGGAGGGGACGCCGTGCGTCTGCCTCGACGCCTCGTTCCCGCTGGACCACGTGGACTCGGTCTGCGTGGACGAACCCGCCGCGGTGGGGCTCGCCCTGGAGCACCTGCTCTCCAACGGGTGGAAGGACGTGATCTACGTGCAGGGGGAGCTGGGCGACCAGGAGCACGGCTCGGCGTTTGTGCGATCCCGACAGGCCACCGCCTTTGCGGATCTTCGCCCGGACGAGCGGGCGGCCTCCCTCATCGCCTACGGGACCGGGCGATCCAACCAGCAGATCATCGACGCCCTGCGCGAACGGGCGGCGCCGGGCGTGCTGGCCAGCGACGTGCCCACGGCGATGCGCTTGGTCCAGATCACCGCCGAGGCGGGTCTCCGCGTCGGGGTTGACCTGGCGATCGTGAGCCTGCGCGACCTCTCGACCGGGGCGTTGGTCACGCCGTCGCTCTCTTGCGTGCGCCAGCCGATGGAGGCGATCGGGACGCGGGCCGCGGAGCTGCTGCTCGAGCGGATGTCGATCGAAGAGGACACCCCGGCGCCCGAGGCCCGGGAGGTCGCGCTGAGTGGGGAACTGATCGAGCGGTCCTCGAGCGTGCCGATGGGCTCATCCTGAGGCGTCGGGGGCGTTCGCGTCGGGGATCGGTCGGTCGTGCGGATCGGTTTCGGCGTCGTCGGGCGAGGGGCGGAGCGGCTCCCCCTTGGCCCTGAGGTGTTCGAGGCGCTCGGCGGTCTGGTGCACGTGGTCCGGGCGCAGCCCGAGTTCCTGCACCAGCCACGACTCCCAGAGGCGGTGGGAACGGATGAGGCCCCGGGCGAGCCGGCGCCCTTCGTCGGTCAGCTTGACCTGATCGTCTTCGACCTCGACCAGCCGGTCGCGCGCGAGCGTGCGCACGGGGCGCCCGGCGGCGGAGCCGATCAGCTCCTCAAGGCGGGAGGCAAGCATGGCGTGGTCGGGGCGGGACTCCTCGAGCCGATAAAGCAGGGCGAGGACGTCATCGCGCGCCATCTGGCAGGCAAGCCTCCGGCGGCGTCGGGCCCGCCCCCCCCCCCCCCGGGCGCGGGCCCCGCCCGAAGAGCACCAAAAGGGCACACACCCCCCCCCCCACCAGGCGCCCCCCCCCGGGGGC
>JBITAG010000104.1:0-2947 GCA_044439985.1 Phycisphaerales bacterium JB059
GCCGGAGGCGAAGCTCATCGCGATCGTCGGGCCGAACGGCGCCGGCAAGTCCACCCTCATCAAGGCGTGCCTGGGCCTCATCGCCCCCGCGGCGGGGCGCGTCGAGTTCTGGGGCGCCCCCTACAAGCGGGTGCGTACGCGCGTGGGCTACGTCCCGCAGCGCGAGAGCGTGGACTGGGACTTCCCCGTCAACGCGCTCGATGTCGCCGCGATGGGGCGGTACGCGCAGATCGGGTGGTGCAGGCCCGTCACGCGCGCACACCGACGCGCCGCCCTGGACGCCCTCGACCGCGTCGGTATGGCCGACCTGGCCCGGCGCCAGATCGCCCAGCTCTCCGGCGGGCAACAGCAGCGTGTCTTCCTCGCCCGGGCCTTGGCGCAGGACGCGGATCTGTACTTCATGGACGAGCCCTTCGCGGGCGTGGACGCCGCGACCGAGCGGGCGATCATCGATGTTCTTCGCGAGCTGCGCGCCCGCGGTCGGACGGTCATCTGCGTCCACCACGACCTGCAGACCGTGCCCGAGTACTTCGACGAGGCCCTGCTCCTGAACATGCGCGTCGTCGCCGCCGGGCCGGTGGGCGAGGTCTTCAATCGCGAGAACCTGGTGTCCACCTACGGCGGGCGTCTCACGCTGCTCGACGAGGCCTCCGAGGCGCTCGCCCGGGCCGCTCGGGGGGGTGTGTGAAGGCCGCCCCGTCCTCCATTACGGATGTCGGCTTTGAGCTGCCGACCCTCGAAGAGGTCTGGCGGACGCTGACCCTCAGCGCCGGGTTCAACGCTCGCGTCGTGGTTCTCAGCGCGGCCCTGCTCGGCGTCAGCGCCGGCCTCGTCGGGACATTCGCCCTGCTGCGCAAACGCACCCTCATGGGGGACGCCCTCGCTCACGCGACACTCCCCGGGATCGCGGGCGCTTTCATCCTCGCCGCCGCGCTTGGCCTCGTCGCCCGCTCGCTCGTGGTCCTGCTCCCGGGCGCCGCGGTCGGCGGTGTCGTGGGCGTCCTCGGCGTGCACCTGCTCGTGCGCCACACGCGCCTGCGCGAGGACGCCGCGATCGGCATCGTCCTTGCCGGGCTCTTCGGCCTCGGCGTCACCCTGCTCTCCTTCATCCAGGTGCGCGGCTACGCGGACGCGGGGGGGCTCAACACCTTCATTTATGGCCAGACGGCAGCGATGCTTCCCCGCGACGCCGCCCTCATGGGCGCCATCGCCGCCCTCTCGATCGTTTCCGCGGTGCTCCTGCACAAGGAGTTCGCGATCGTGGCCTTCAACGACGAGTACGCGCTCGTGCAGGGGTGGCCCGTCGCCCGTCTCGACCTGTTGATGATGGGCCTGATCGTGCTGGTGACGGTCGTGGGGCTCCAGGCGGTGGGGCTCCTGCTCATCGTCGCCCTGCTCATCATCCCGCCCGCCGCCGCCGCTTTCTGGACGCGCCGCCTGCGCACGATGCTGGCGCTCGCGGCGGGGATCGGGGGCATGAGCGGGTACCTGGGGGCCAGCGTCTCGGCGCTGGCGCCGCGCATGCCCGCGGGCGCGGTCATCGTCCTCACCGCGGGGTGCGCGTTCCTTGTCTCGATGTTCGTCGCCCCTCAGCGTGGACTGATCGCCAGCTGGATCCGCACCCTGGCGCTGCGTCGACGGGTGGCCCGGGAGCATTGGCTCCGCCGGCTCTACGAGGCGCACGACCGCGCGGCCCGCCCCGTCATGCTGCGCACCGACCAGCTCTCCTCGGCCCGCAATCCGCTCGTCGCGCTCCTGACCCGCTGGGACCTGCGGTTCTCCGGCCTGATCGAACGCTCCGGCGAGGGCGTCCGCCTCACCCCGCGCGGTCTGCTTGAGGGCGAGCGGGTGACCAACAACCACCGGCTCTGGGAGCAGTACCTCATCTCCTACGCCGACATCGCCCCCTCGCACGTCGATCTCTCCGCCGACCTCGTCGAGCACGTCCTCCACCCCGATCTGGTCGCCGAACTCGAGCGGGCGCTGCGCCAGCGGTCGATCCGGGTCGATCGCCTCCCCGACCACCGCGACCGGGAGGAACGCGCGTGAGCCCCTCGACGTACCTCTTTTTCTCGATCGATCTTCCCGCGATGCTCGCGGGAACACTCGCCGCGATGACGTGCGCGCTCCTGGGCAACTTCCTCGTCCTGCGTCGCCAGTCCCTGATGGGGGACGCGATCTCTCACGCCGTGCTCCCGGGCATCGTGGTCGGGTTTCTTGTCGCCGGAACCCGGCGCACGCTCCCGATCTTCATCGGCGCCGGCGTCTCGGCGATGCTCACCGTCTTCATGATCAACGCCCTCCGGCGCGTCGCCCGCGTGGAGGCGGGCGCCGCGATGGGCGTCTCCTTCTCGATCCTCTTCGCTCTCGGCGTGCTCCTCATCGAGCAGGCCGCCGCTCGGCACGTGGACCTCGACGCCGACTGTGTGCTCTACGGCCAGCTGGAATACATCAACTGGACACCCCCCGGGACCTGGTCCGAGCTGCTCTCTGCGTCCACCTTGTCCAGCCTCCCGCGTCAGGTGGTGGTGCTCCTGGGCGCCCTGCTGCTCGTCAGCGCGTTCGTGCTCGCGTTCTACAAGGAACTCCGCCTGGCCACGTTCGACCCCGCCCACGCCTCCGCGATCGGTTTCAGCGCTCCGCGCCTGAACGCGGCGCTCATGGTCCTGGTCGCCGGCGCCACCGTCGCCGCGTTCGAGGCTGTCGGGTCGATCCTCGTCATCGCCATGCTCATCACGCCCCCGGCGACCGCGCGGCTGCTCACGGACCGGTACACCACCCAGCTCCTGCTCAGCGTGTTCTTTGCCGCGGGCGCCGGCGTGCTCGGGTACTTCTCGGGCGCGTTCCTTCCCGATGCGCTCGGGCTCGAAGGGGGCGCGCTCAACGCAGCGGGCGCCATGACGGTCGTCGGCGTGCTGATCCTGATCGTCGTCATCGTCTTCGCGCC
>JBITAG010000105.1:0-4755 GCA_044439985.1 Phycisphaerales bacterium JB059
GGCTCGCGCCTGGTCGAGGGGAACGAGCGGGGGGCGACTTGGTCGCCCCGCAAGCGGTCTTGAGACTCCGCCCGGGCCGACCGGGCATCAAACCAAGCGCCCTTTCGTGGATTGCGAGGCCTGCCGAGAAGTCTTCGGCACGGTCCGCCTCGATCGCCGCCCACGGGTGTCGCTGACGACGATTGGACATCGATATGGCCACGACTCTTGTGCAGGACCTCATCGAAGCCGGAATTCATTTCGGGCAGCGGTCGAGCGGTTGGAACCCCCGGATGGAGCCGTACATCTACGGCAAGCGGAACGGGATCCACATCATCGACATCAAGGAGACCGTCAAGGGCCTCCTGCTCGCCAAGAAGTTCGTGACCAAGACGGTCGCCGATGGGAAGGACATCTGCTTCGTTGGCACGAAGCGTCAGGCCAAGGGCGTGATCGAGCAGCGCGTCGGCGACGCGAAGATGCACTACGTCACGGAGCGTTGGCTCGGCGGCACGCTGACCAACTTCCGCACCATCCGCTCGCGCCCCAAGCGGCTCGAGGACCTCGAGGCGATCGAGGCCGAGGACAACTTCCAGAGCTACTCGAAGAAGATGGAATCGCAGCTTCGGCGCGAGATGCGGAAGATTAAGCGAAACCTCGACGGCATCCGCAACATGAGCAAACTCCCCGGCGCGATCGTGGTGATCGACGTCCGGCGTGAGTCCACCGCTCTCAAGGAAGCCCGCAAGCTGGGCATCCCCACGATCTGCCTGATCGATACCGACGCGAACCCCGAGATGGCGGACATCCCCATTCCAGGGAACGACGACTCGATGCGTTCGATCGACGTGGTGGTCCGCGAGCTGTGCAAGGCCGTCTCCGACGGAAAGCAGGCCCGCCAAGCCGTCACGGGCGGAGCAGAGGGCGAGGAGCAGGCCTCGGGCGAGCCCACCCGCCGACGTTCGAGCCGTTCCCAGTTCCGCGCCGACGACGCGAGCGCCGGTGCGAGCGAGGCGAGCAGCGAGACCCCCGCGCCGGCGACCGAGGCGGCCCCGGCCGAGTCCTGACCGAGCACGAACCCACGACCCCTGGAGAGTGTCGCCCCGAACGGACCTGAGCGTGTGGACCCAGGCCCGGGGCGATCTTTGACCGACCAACGAAACGACTGAACGGGAGATGCGCCGATGTCGATCAGCGCGAAAGATGTGATGGCCCTTCGGAACCGCACCGGGCTTCCGATGATGGCGTGCAAGAAGGCCCTGAACGAGGCGGGAGGCGACGCGGAGAAGGCCGAGGAGATTCTCCGCAAGTCCCTCAAGGGCAAGATGGAAACCAAGGTCGATCGGGCCGCCGGCGAGGGCCGAATCGGCATCGCGACAACCGGCGACGGATCCGCCGCGACGATCGTCGAGCTGAAGGCGGAAACCGACTTCACCGCGAAGAACGAGAAGTTCGTCTCCGCCGCCGACAAGCTCGCCCAGCTCGCCCTCCAGGCCGACGCGGCGGGCGAGGTCGCGGCGACCGATGAGATGACCGCGATCGTTGACGATCTGCGCATCTCCACCGGCGAGAACATCTCGCTCGGACGAGCCCACAAGATCATCGGTGAGGCCGGGAAGACCGCCTTCGGCAGCTACGTGCACCACGACGGCAAGACCGGCGTCCTCCTGCACGCCGAGGGTTCGATCGGTGACGAGACGCTGCGCCAGATCTGCATGCACATCACCGCGGCCTTCCCCCGCCCGGTCGGGGTCACCCCCGATGACATCCCCTCGGACATCGTCGAGAAGGAGCGGGCCTTCCGCATCAGCCAGGCCGAGGAGAGCGGCAAGCCCCGCGAGATCGCCGAGAAGATGGTCGAGGGCGGCATGCGGAAGTTCTTCTCCGAGATCGCCCTGCTCGAGCAGCCCTTCGTGATGGATACCTCCAAGCAGGTCAAGGACGTCATCGGGAAGGACGCCTCCGTGGTGGGCTTCTACCGCTGGGAGGTCGGCCAGGAAGGCTGATCTCGATTCACCGATCACCGACGCGACCGGGCGTGCGTTCAGGGCGGGGCAGGGCCTCCACCTGGGCCCACGCCCGGTCGTCTGCTTGACGCTGGCCCCGTACGCCCGATCCAGCCGATCCACGCTCCAGCATGTCCAGAGCCGAGCCGGACACCTCGAGATCCGCCTGGATCGCCGCCCTGAGCGTGGCGGGCCTGCACACCGCCCTGCGCCTCTGGATCATCCTTGGCCGGGGCATGTCGGGACCGGGCGCCAGTGACGAACGCCACTTCCACCTGCCCGTGATCCGGGCCTTCGCCGAGCAGTGGCCCGCACCCGATCTGAGCGACTACCTCGCCGCCTCCACCCCGGGGTATCACCTGGCGATGGTGGGCGTCTCCGCCCTCACAGGGGGAGCGCTGACGCCCATGCGGCTGGTCAGCGGGACGACGGTCACACTGACGCTGGCCATCCTGGCGTGGTTCGCCGCCCGGCGCGTCGGCGTGCTGGGCGCCATCGCCCTCTGCACGCCTTTGATGACTTCGGCGTACCTGCTGGGGGCCTCGACCCTGCTGCTCCCTGAGGGCGCGGCGTGGGCCCTCCTGGTGCTCCTGCTTCTGCTCGCGCTCCGTCCACGGATCGGATGGCGAACCTACGCGTTGGGCGGGCTCCTCGTCCTCCTTACGGTCCTCACCCGACAGATCTTCCTCTGGACCGCCGGGTTGCTCTGGCTCGCGGCGTGGCTCGGGGAGGAGACGGACCGAGGCACACCCGCCGAGATCCTCCCCGCGCGGGCGTCCTGGAAACTGCGTCAACGGATCCCCCGCGTCCTGCTCGCCCTGGGCGCCACGCTGCCCGCGATCGGCGCGATCGGCGCGTTCGTGTGGCTCTGGCAGGGCCTGACCCCGCCCCTCTTCCGTGCCGGCGGGGGCGCCGAGATGGAGCTGGCGGGGACGCACACGGGGGTGAATCCGAGCGTCGTGCTGCTCACTCTTGCGCTGCTCGCGCTCGGGACCCCGTTCATCGCCGGCTACCTCGTTGGACCCCTTCGGAACGCCTGGACCGATCGGCGACACCTGCTGATGCGCGCACTCACGATCGGCGCCGGGGGCGGCATGCTCCTCGCTCTGCTCATCCCCTCCTCGTTCAGCCGCGAGGGCGGACGGTACTCCGGCCTGTGGAACGCGATCGCCCGGGCGCCGGCGCCGATGGATCGGAGCCCACTCATGCTCGCGCTGGCGCCGCTGGGCGGCGTGTGTCTCGCGGCGATCTGGGTCTGCCTCCCGAGGCGGGCCGGGTGGATCGTGACGGGCGCGGTGGCGGGGTTTGCGGTGGCCCAGTCGGCGAACCATCAGGCCTGGCAGCGGTACGTGGAGCCGATGGCGCTGATCACGCTCCTCCTGGGCGCGGCCCTGGTCTGGCAACCACGTGACGACCGCCCCCCCGGATGGGCCTTCCTCGGCCCCTTGGTCCTGGGCGCGCTGCTCGCGCTGGTCAGCCTTTCCCGTGTCACGGGCTGATCGCGCCCGTAGACTCCCGAGGACACCTCGGGAGACTGTCGCATGGGCATGAAGGCCGGGCCGTGCGAGATCTACACGGTTCGACGCAAGATCTTCAAGATCCTGGGCGCCGCCTTCCATGTATACGACGCCGAGGGCGAGGTCGTCGGCTACTGCAAGCAGAAGGCGTTCAAACTCAAGGAAGACATCCGTCTCTTCACCGACGAGTCCTGCTCGACGGAGCTGCTGCGTCTGACCGCCCGCCAGGTGATCGACTTCGGCGCGACGTACGACGTGAAGACGGCGCAGGGAGACACCCTCGGGAGCCTGCGACGCAAGGGGCTCAAGTCCAGCTTCGTCCGAGATGAGTGGCTGGTGTTCGACGATGCGGGCGTGGAAGTCGCGACGATCCGCGAGGTGGGGTCCATCGCCCCCATCGCCCGGCGCTACATGGACAACGTGTCGGCTTTCCTGCCCCAGCGGTTCGAGGTGCTCCGTGCCTCGGACGGCGCCCGGGTCGCCACGCTCCGCCAGCATTTCAACCTGTTTGTCTATCGGCTGGGCGTCGCCGTGCACGAGGACGACGAGCTGCTCGACGACCTGATGCTCCTCGGCGCGACGTGCCTGATCGCGGCGATCGAGGGCAGGCAGAACTAACCCCACACCCTCTCATTCAAGGAGGTATCCATGAGCGAGATCAGCAGAAGACAGGCCCTGGGCACGCTCGCCGCCGGTGCGGGCGCGATGGGCTTCGGATCGGTTGCCCTCTCCCGAGAAACCCTGGGCTGGAACGACCAGACCGGGAGCTACGAGCTTCCCCCGCTGCCGTACGCGCCCAACGCGCTGGCCCCCCACATCGATGAGCAGACCATGCTCATCCATCACGGCAAGCACCACGCGGGGTACGTTCGCGGCCTGAACAACGCCCTCGACCAGCTCCACAACTGCCGCGCAAACGGCAACACCGCGGAGATCCAGCACTGGGAGCGGCAGCTGAGCTTCCACGCGGGGGGGCACATCAATCACACCCTCTTCTGGTCGGGCATGGCGCCCGAGGGCAAGGGAGGGGGCGGACGCCCGACCGGCGCCCTCGCCAACCAGATCGAACGCGACTTCGGCACGTTCGACCGGATGCTCTGGCAGTTCAAGGCCGCCGCGAAGAGCGTCGAGGGCTCGGGCTGGGGCTGGCTGGTCTGGGAGCCGCTCGGCGAGCGGCTGCTGGTCACCCAGATGGAGAATCAGCAGAAAATGATGTTCGCCGGCGCGGTCCCGCTCCTGGGCGTGGACGTCTG
>JBITAG010000106.1:0-6786 GCA_044439985.1 Phycisphaerales bacterium JB059
GGGTGTTCGGTCCGGTCAGGGCGATCGCGTTGCGCAGGCGCGCCGGGCTGGTGGTCGCCCGTCCCGCAAAGGCGGTGATGATGTCCCCCTCGCGCAGCCCCGCGTTGTCCGCCGGGCTCCCCTCCACCACCGGGCCGAGCACGATCCCGCCCTCGATCCCGAGGCTCACGGCCACCTCCGGGTCCAGCTCCTCGATCTCGACGCCCAGCCACCCCCGGTTCACCCGCCCCGCGTCGATGATCTGCGTCATGACCCGCTGGGCGATGTCCGCGGGGATCGCGAACCCCAGCCCCGCGTTGGACCCCGTCCGCGACGCGATGGCGGTGTTGATCCCCACCACCGCCCCCGTCAGGTCGATCAGCGGGCCCCCGGAGTTGCCCGGGTTGATCGCCGCGTCGGTCTGGATGAACTCCTGAAAGATCTCCGTCCGCTCATCGCTCCCCTCGATCGTCCGCCCCTTGGCGCTCACGATCCCCGCGGTGATCGAGTTGGCGAACCCGAAGGGGCTGCCCGCGGCGAGAACCCACTCGCCGACCTCCAGCGCCTCGGAGTCACCGAACCGGGCGGGCGTGACGCCCTCCGTCTCGATGCGGAGGACCGCCAGGTCGGTGGGGGGGTCGGCGCCGATGAGTTCGGCCGGGTACTCGCGACCGTCGGCGAGGCGCACCAGGAACTGGTCCGCGTTCTCGATCACGTGGTTGTTCGTGAGGATGTACCCCCGCTCGTCGGCGATGACGCCCGATCCGAGCCCCGCCCGCTGCAGGCTCGGCTCTCCCGCGCTGAGGGCCCGCCCGAAGATGTCGCGCCGCACGGGCTGCACGAGGCGCGCGCTGGTGATGTGCACGACGGAGTGCTCGATCCGCTCCGCCGCGTGCTTGAACGCGCTGGAGAGACTGCGGGCAAAGGCGAGGTCGGCCTGGGCCTGCGGGGTCATCGTGTCCTGCGCCGGGGCCGGGGCGTTGATCGAGAGGGAGAGCCCCGCCGCCAGAGCCAGCAGCATCCGTCGCGTGTCCATCATCCGTCGTTCCTCCGTGAGACCGGGGCGCCCGGTCCTGACCCGTCCTGCGGGGTCACCCCTGACCGTACTCGGCCCAGGACGTGCTGGTTTCACCCACGCGGACGCGTTCAACACGCACATGGGGCGGGAGGCGGAACGTCCCGCCGCGCTCGTCGGTGAGCGTCACCCCGCCGCGGATCTGGGCCTCCAGGTGCTCGAAGATGCGCCGGGCGAGCACTTCCGTCGTCGGATCCTCGTTCTCGAAGACAATGAGGCGATCGCCCGAGGCCGCGGCGAGGGTCTCGACCATCGGATCGGCCGAGTTGATCGCCATGGCGTGGTCCCAGTCGTCCAGGAAGCCCGCGACCGCCAGCTTCAGGGCCTTGAAGTCGCAGACCATGTCATTCTCGTCCAGGCGATCCGACGAGAGCACCAGCTCCACCCGGCGCGAGTGCCCGTGGGGGAAGCGGCACCGGTCGGGGTGCTTGGAGAGCATGTGCCCGCTCTCGATCTCGAAGGCCTTGCAGACGCGGTAGAGCATGGGCGAATGCTACGCCCCCGGAACTCAGGTCCCGCGGGTGTCCCCGAAGAGGTCGATGTGCAGACGCTGGCAGTACCGCCACCGGCGCGCGGTGCAGACGTCCAGGATCCACCGGACCGCCTCGGGGCGCGCCGGCTCGACCCCCTCGGGCATCAGCATCACGTCCGTCTCCGACCACCCTTCCAGCTCGTCGAGCAGGGCGTCGATCTCCGGCAGGTCCGCGGGGGAGCTGACCACGAACTTGAGCTGCCGGTCCGGGGCTCGGGCGATCAGGGCGTTGAGCACGCCCCTGTTCAGGCGACGGGCCTCGTGTCGGGCCGCCCACGCCCCGGTCGGATCGCGCGGGTCGTCGAGCGGGGTCGAGTCGGCGAGCTTCGGGCTCAGGCTCATCAGGTCCGCGTGGACCTCGGGCAGGTCCACCGTGCCCGCCGTCTCGATCGTCACGTGCATCCCCGTCTCCCGCAGCGCGTGAGACAGCGGGACGAGCGCGTCGAAGAGCATCGGCTCTCCCCCGGTCAGCACCGCGTGCCCCACGCCGGAGCCCGCCGCCTCGCGTGCCAGCTCGTCGACGGTCCGGGGCGCGCCCTCGGGCGCCCAGCTGGCGTAGGGCGTGTCACACCATCGGCAGCGCAGGTTGCACCCGCTCGTGCGCACGAACCAGGAGGGTGTGCCCGTCAGCTTCCCCTCGCCCTGCACGGAGACGAACGTCTCGCTGATGGGCAGCCGATCGCTCACGCGAGGGCCCCGGGGGCATAGCGCGTCGGATCGGGCAGGCCCGCCTCCTCGAAGCAGCGCCGGCGCAGCTGGCAGGAGTCGCACCGGGCGCACGCGCGTCCCTGCTCGTCCGGGTCGTAGCACGAACTGGTCAGGGCGTAGTCCACGCCCAGCTCATGCCCGGAGCGGATGATCCGCGCCTTGCTCAGGTGCAGCAGCGGCGTGTGCACGCGGAAGCTGTCCCCCTCGACGCCCGCCCGGGTCGCCAGGTTGGCCGTCTCCTCGAAGGCGCTGATGAACTCGGGGCGACAGTCCGGGTACCCGGAGTAGTCCACCGCGTTGACCCCGATGAACAGGTCCCGCGACCCGATCGACTCGGCCGTCCCCAGCGCCATCGACAGGAACACCAGGTTCCGCGCCGGCACGTACGTCTCCGGGATCGGCCCGCCCATCTGCGCCTCGGTTCGGTCCCGCGGCACGTCCCCGCCTCCCGTCAGCGCGCTCCCGCGGAAACAGGACGCGTCGAGCTTGACCACCCGCAGTCGGCATGCCTGGGCCTCCGCCACCCGCGCCGCGGCCTCCAGCTCGCACCGGTGGCGCTGCCCGTAGTCGAACGCCAGGCAGACCGGGGCAAAACCGTCCCGACGCGCAATCGCCAGCGTGGTGGCGCTGTCCAGGCCACCCGAGAGCAGCACGACGCAGGTTCGGGAGGTGGGCGTGTTCACGCCCAACTGTATGGCCGGGGATCCGACCGTCAGGCGGCCCGGGCCGACGCCCGTCCGGACCGGATCCACTCCCCGCAGCGCTCGATCAGCGTCGTCCGCGAGATGGGCTTGGTCAGGAAGTCGTCACACCCCGCCTCCATGCACCGGTCCCGGTCCTCGCTGGTCGCAAACGCGGTGAGGGCGATGACCGGCCGGTCGTACCCCGCCTTGCGGATCTCGCGCGTCGCGTCGTACCCGTCGAGCACGGGCATCTGCATGTCCATCAGCACCAGATCGAACGGGCGTCCGGACCGGGCGGCCCGGAGCGTCTGGTCCACCCCTTCACGCCCGTTCTCGGCGTACGTCACCTCCGCCCCCGCCTTGGTCAGGAAGAGGCTCAGCAGGCGTCGGTTGTCCTCCCCGTCCTCCACCAGCAGGATCGCGGCTCCGTGCAGGCTGTCCGGCGCCGGTGCGTCGGCGTTCACCCGCGCGGCGGGGGTCGGGTCGGTGGTCGTCTCGCCCGGTGTCGCCGCCGGCGCCTCTTGCAGAGGGACGCTGAGCGTGAACGCGCTGCCCACCCCGTGGTCCGAACGCACCTCGATGTCGCCCCCCATCATCTCGGCGAGCCGGCGCGAGATCGTCAGGCCGAGCCCGGTGCCCCCGAACTGGCGGGTCGTGATCTCCTCACCCTGCGCGAAGGGCTGGAAGATCCGGTCCAGCGTCTCGGGGGTCATGCCGATGCCCGAATCACGCACCTCGAAACGCAGGCGCGGGGCCTCCGGCGCCTTGGCGGCGCAGGAGAGCGTGATGCGCACCGTCCCCGCGGAGGTGAACTTCACCGCGTTGCCGACCAGGTTGACCAGGATCTGACGCACCCGCACCTCGTCGAGCATCGCGTACTCGGGGACGGGGCCCTGGACCGTCGTCTCGAACGATACTCCCTTCGACTGCGCCACCGACGCGAGCATCGAGGCGATGTCGTCCAGGAACCGCTCGGGCCGGCAACGCGTCGGCGCCAGGTCCACCTGGTCCGCCTCCACCTTCGACAGGTCGAGGATGTCGTTGATCAGCGTCAGCAGGTGTCCGGCGTTCGTGCTGATGATCGAGGCGGCCTCCGCGATCCCCGTCGGGGCGGTCGTCTCGTCGTTGAGCACCTCCGCGAACCCGATGATGGCGGTCAGCGGCGTGCGCAGCTCGTGGCTCATGTTCGCGAGGAAGGCGCTCTTCGCGCGGCTCGCGGTCACCGCGGCGCGCCGCGCTGCCGTCAGCTCCGCCTGCACCCCCTTCTGCTGGTCGATGTCGATGTGCACACCCACCATCCGGATCGGGGCGCCGCGCTCGTCCCGCTCGACCGCCTCCCCCACGCTCAGGATCCACTTCCAGGAGCCGTCCCTGCACCGGAGCCGGTGCTCGCAGAGGTACCGCTCGGTCTCTCCCTTGAGATGGGCCGCGAGGCGGGCCTGTGCGTCGGTCAGATCCTCCGGGTGGCAGAGCGTCTCCCACGTGCTCCGGCGCATCGGAAGCTCACCCGGCTCGTACCCGAGCATCGTGAACCACTCGTCGTTGTAGTAGACCCCGTTCGTCTTGAAGTTCCAGTCCCACAGCCCCTCCTGGGCCGCGCTGAGCGCGAGGTCCAGACGCTGGCGCGTCGCCGCCAGCTCCGACACCGCCTGCTTCTGCGCCGTGATGTCCTGGAAGGCGCCCACCAGGGAGACCACCCGCCCGTCCTCGAAGACCGGCTCACCCAGCGCCCGGACCACCCGCTCCCGTCCCGTGGCGCTGACGAACGGAAGCTCGAGGTCGTACGGCGTGCCATCCCGCGTGCACCGTTCCACCGCGTCGCTGATGATCGGTCGGGCCTGTTCGGGGTAGAACTCCAGCGCGGAACCCAGCTCCAGCGGGATCCCGGGATCGACCTCGTGGATGCGGTACGTCTCTTCCGTCCACATCAGCTGCAGCGGGTCGAGCGTCAGCATCCATCCCCCCGTCAGCGACATCCGCCCCACCCGGTTTAGCAGCGATTCCAACCGCTGCAGCCGGTGCGCGTTCTGCTCCGCGGCCCGCTGCGCGCGACGAAGGCGCCGGACCGCCATCCGCAGGTCCGTCACGTCAAAGCGGACGGCCAGGATCTTCTCCAGCCGGCCCTCCTCGTCGTGGAAGCCGCGGATCACGGACTGCACCCAGTAGGGCTCTCCCGACTTGCTCCGATTCTGGATCACGCCCCGCCAGGTCTGCCCGCGGTGGACGGTGCGGTACATGTTCCGCCAGAACGCGTCGGGGTGGACACCGGACTTGATGATCCGGTGGTTGGCCCCGATCAGCTCGTCACGGGAGTACCCGGAAAGCTGACAGAACATGTCGTTGACTTCAAGAATGGTGCCCGCCGGATCCGTCACGCTGACGATCGCGCTCTCGTTGAGCAGGTCGCTGATGAGCTGTGCGTTGCGGCGGGCGCGGATGGCCTCGTTCGAGGCGGCCCGGTACTCGAGCATGCTCGCGACCGCGCGGGCGAGCTGGTGGAGCGTCTCGCGCTGGTCCGCCGAGAACGTGCGCGGACGCGTGTCCCGCACGCACATCGCCCCGACGCGCTCGCCCGTGGAGAGCACGATCGGCGCCCCCGCGTAGAACCGCACCCCGTGCTGGGTCACCTTCGGGTTGTCCCGAAATCGATCGTCCCGCGTCGCGTCCTCGACCACGAAGACCTCGTCGGAGAGCACCGTGTACGAGCAGAAGGCCGTGCTCCGGTCCCCCTCGCACCGCCCCTTTCCCGTCTGGGCCTTGAACCACTCCCGGTCCGCGTCCACGAGGCTCACGCCCGCCTGGCTCACGCCGAAAATCAGCGACGCCGCCCGCGAGATCGCGTCGAAGGCCGCTTCCTCCGTGGAGGTGTCGAGCACCTCGAGCGCGCGGAGCGCCCGCACACGCTGTTCGTCATTGGTCGGGATTGGGGCGGCCGGCAACAGAGCACTCCTGACAGGCAATGTCAGGTCATCGGCGGGGTACCGCCTCGGGTCCACGCCGCCCCCGCATTCCCCCCGTGAAAGGGGCCTTTGGGTGGTTTTGCTCAGCGCTGCGAAGATCCCGCCCGGATCAGGTGGCCGACATCTCCGAGGGCCCGAACCGGCGGAGCACCGTCGCGTGGAACGACCGCCCCTCCCGCCTGAACTTGCGCTCGAAGTTGGACCCCACCAGCTCGTTTTCCCCCGCCGACTCGGGCGCGTCGAAGGCGTGACGCGTGAACGCGGGATTCCCGCCGGTCACCCCCTCAATCCAGGGGTCCGGCGGTGGGGAGGCGGTCCACCGATCGAAGTGCTCCACGTCCCACGCCCACAACCCGTCGTGATCGGTCACCACCCGAAGCTCGCCCCCCGGCTGGAGCGCCCGGAACGCGTCGCCCAGGAACTGGTCCTGGATCACCCGTTTCTTGTGGTGACGGGCCTTGGGCCACGGGTCCGAGAAGTAGAGGTGGATCACCCGGACGATCCCCGGCGCGCACCGCCAACGCAGGAACTCGCTCGCGTCGGCGCAGAGCAGGCGGACGTTGGTCAGCGACCCGTCCGCCTCCCGTCGACGACGGACGCGGTCCGCCGCGTACGCGTAGAACTCGCCCGCCCACTCGATCCCGAGGAAGTTCGTCTCCGGCTCGAGGGCGCCCTGCTGGATGAGGAAGGCGCCCTTGCCCGAGCCGATCTCCAGCTCGAAGGGGCGATCGGGACGCTCGAACCAGCGGCGCGGATCGAGGCGCCCGGACTCGGGATCCTCCAAAACGGTGTCGGGGAGGGGGGGCAGCTCCTCGGGACCGACCCCGACGAGGCCCAGCCCCGGGTCCA
>JBITAG010000107.1:0-2690 GCA_044439985.1 Phycisphaerales bacterium JB059
GTGGTGGCCGCGGCCCCCGGGGGGGGGGGGGGCGGGGGGGGGGCCCCCCCGGGGGGGGGGGGGGTCGGCGGGGGAGGTGTTTTGGATCATTGAAGGCATGTTTTGCAAAGTTAAAGCATGGCTTGTGGTTTGTCAAGTGTGTTTTTGACATTGCAAAAGCCTGATCCGTTGGGGGGGCGAGCGTGGTCCCTACGATGGGGGATGATTCAGCTCGGAGTGAACATCGATCACGTCGCCACGCTGCGGCAGGCCCGGTACCGGGGGATGGACGTGGACCTGGGGGAGCCGGACCCGGTGCGGGCGGCCCACGAGGCGGAGCTGGGGGGGGCGGACGGGATCACGGTCCATTTGCGTGAGGATCGGCGTCACATTCAGGACCGGGACGTGGAGCTGCTGCGTCGGCTGGTGAAGGTGAAGCTGAACCTGGAGATGGCGGCGACGTCGGAGATGGTGGGGATCGCGGAGCGGCTCAAGCCGCACACGGCGATGCTCGTGCCGGAGGGGCGCGAGGAGGTGACGACGGAGGGGGGGCTGGACGTCGCCGGTCAGCGGGAGCGGATGCGCGAGGTGGTGGCTCGGCTCAAGGGAGCGGGGCTGATCGTCAGCGCGTTCATTGACGCCGAGCCGGAGCAGGTCGACGCGTGCGCCGAGGCGGGGTTTGACGTCTGCGAGGTGCACACGGGGCCGTACGCGGCGGTCTTCGCGGCGACGGGGGGGGATCGGCGTCGTGAGGAGCTGGCGCGGGCGATCGAGGGGGTGGAGAGCGCGGGGGGCCGCATCAGGGGGGCGGGGATGCGATTCAACGCGGGGCACGCGTTGAACTACCACAACGTGGGGCCGATCGCGGGGCTGGCGGGGATCGAGGAGCTGCACATCGGGCACGCGATCGTGAGCCGCGGGATTTATGTGGGCCTGCGGGAAGCGGTGTCGGAGATGAAGCGGGTGATGCTCGAGTCCGCGTCGTGTGCACAAGGTGTCAACAACTTGTGAGCGGGTGTCGGTTCGGATTCGAACCCGTGCGCCGGTAGAATCGACGGAATATGCCCAGCGCACGAGCACAATCCAGATCGGCAAGCGTGGGAGGCGCGGGGCGCGGGTCGGCGTTCTCCAGCTACTCGGCGGCGCTCAAGTACCTCAATGAGCGTCCGAACATGGAGCGTGTCCGTCAGGACAGGATCGGGGCGGACACGTTCAAGCTCGATCGGTTGCGTGCGATCCTGGAGCAGCTCGACAGCCCGCACCGGGATCTGAAGTTCGTGCACATCGCGGGGAGCAAGGGGAAGGGCTCGACGGTCGAGATGCTGACCTCGGCGCTCGAGGCGTGCGGGTACGCGGTGGGGGTGTTCACCAGCCCGCACCTCGTGGACGTGCGTGAGCGCATCCGGCTCGGGGGGACGCCGATCTCGGAGCAGGCCTTCACCGGGGCGCTCTCGCGGGTGCGTCACGCGAGCGACGCGGTCGCGAAGAAGCAGGGGGAGGTGACGTTCTTCGAGCTGATGACGGCGGCGGCGTTCGTCTTCTTCGCGGAGCAGGCGGTGGATCTGGCGATCCTCGAGGTGGGGCTGGGGGGGCGTCTGGACTGCACGAACGTGGTCATGCCGGAGGTGTGCGGGCTGACGGAGATTCAGCTCGAGCACACGTCGATCCTGGGTGACACGCTGGAGCAGATCGCGCAGGAGAAGGCGGGGATCATGAAGCCGGGGGTGACGGCGATCACGGCGCCGCAGAAGCCCGAGGTGCTCGAGGTCTTCCGGTCGGTGGCGGAGGAGACGGGCGCGACGCTGGCGGTGCTGGGGGAGGACGTGGAGTATTCGTGCCGGTTCGAGAGTTCGCACGACCGCGGGCCGCACGCGCGGATCTGCGTGAGCACGGACCGGAGCGAGTTCGAGCACATCTCGGTGCCGCTCGGGGGGGAGCATCAGGCGGCGAACTGCGGGCTGGCGTTGGCGATCCTGGACAAGCTGCGCGAGCGGGGGTTCGAGACGCCGGAGCGTGACGTGGCGGCGGGGCTGGCGAGCACGCCGAGCAACGGGCGGATGGAGGTGGTCTTCACCCAGCCGCGGATCATGATCGACGGGGCGCACAACCCGGAGAGCGTGCAGGCCCTGATCAAGGCGATCGGGGCGCAGGTGAAGTACGACTCGATGGTGGTCATCTTCGGGTGCGCCACGGACAAGAACATCGAGGGGATGCTCGAGCAGGTGGGGCGCGGGGCGGACAAGATCATCTTCACGCGGTCCGAGGGGAACCCGAGGGCGGCGGACCCCGAGCGGCTCCGGCGTGAGTACGAGGCGGCGACGGGGAAGATGGCCCAGACGAGCGAGACGCTCAAGGACGCGATCAACATCGCGGCCCGGGCGGTGGTGCGGGACGATCTGATCCTGATCACGGGGAGCTTCTACCTGGCGGGCGAGGCGAAGCGCCTGCTGGAGGCCAAACGCCGGGCCAAGCGTTGAGGGAGATCGCGGGGGGGGAGGGCGTCTTGGCCCGGGGGGGGCGTCTACAGTCTGCCCATGAGCGCCGACTCGCCTCTTGCTGGTTCCGAGCTGACCCCTTTGAGGGACTGACCACCCGGTGGGCGAAGTTGTCGTGTCGAGATGCCCCGCCAGCGCGGGGCGTGTTTTTTTTTGGGGTTCGGGGGCGGGTCGGAGGCGGGGCGGATCGGGGTAGAGTTTCTCCCCACAGGATGC